>NZ_JZRI01000013.1:0-78995 GCF_000952175.1 Pseudomonas sp. ES3-33
AGATGTGTATAAGAGACAGCGTCTGGGGGGAGCGCAGGAGGGGAGGATCCGTGCAAACAAGCGCAAGAATTCGCACGCACACAGCAGATGGAGCACAGGCCCCAGAAACGACAAAGCCCTGAATAATCAGGGCTTTGTCGGTACAAATATGGCGGAGGCGATGGGATTCGAACTCATGGACCTGTTACAGTCGACGGTTTTCAAGACCGTTGCCTTAAACCACTCGGCCACACCTCCGTTTGCGTTGCGGGCGCCATAATACCTGAATGAAACACACTGTCAAACTCTCTGAGTAGCTTGTTACAAGGCGTCTGTTATGATCTTTGCGACTGAACGTTTCAAACCAACAGGAGTGTCGCCATGCGCGAACAGGATTACGCAGTTAATAACAGCGTGCAGGCTGAGCAGCTAGAGGTTAGCCGCGTCCTGCGCAACACTTACGGCCTACTCGCCCTCACTCTCGCATTCAGCGGCGTGATGGCCTATGTCGCCCAGCAGATGCGTGTCGGCTACCCGAACATCTTCGTGGTGCTGATCGGTTTCTACGGCCTTTTCTTCCTGACCAACAAACTCCGTGATTCCGCGTGGGGCCTGGTGTCGGCGTTTGCCCTGACCGGTTTCATGGGTTTCCTGCTCGGCCCGATCCTCAATCGCTACCTGGGCATGCAGGGCGGTGCGGAAGTGGTCAGCTCGGCCTTCGCAATGACCGCGCTGGTGTTCGGCGGCCTGTCGGCTTATGTGCTGATCTCGCGCAAGGACATGAGTTTCCTCAGTGGTTTCATCACTGCCGGTTTCTTCGTGTTGCTGGGCGCGGTGGTTGCCAGCTTCTTCTTCCAGATCAGCGGCCTGCAGCTGGCGATCAGCGCCGGTTTTGTGCTGTTCTCCTCGGTCTGCATTCTGTTCCAGACCAGCGCCATCATTCACGGCGGCGAGCGTAACTACATCATGGCTACCATCAGCCTGTATGTATCGATCTACAACCTGTTCGTCAGCTTGTTGCAGCTGTTCGGCATCATGAGCCGCGATGATTGATTGCAGGCTCTAATAAAAAACCCGCCTCGGCGGGTTTTTTATTGCCTGCAATCCCGGTTACCGGGCGACCATAATGCTGCCGTCGGCCTGTTGCCGGTAGACCGTGTAAGGGAGCACCAGGGTGTCCATCACGCCGGACAGCAACACATCGACCAGGACGATGGCCGGCGCAGTGGTAGGCGTATTGGCTTCGCGGCCTCTTTCGAGCGGGGCATTGAGGTAGCAGAAGTCGAAGATCACGCCGCTGTAGATACGCGGGACTGCGCCGCAATAGCTCTGCTGTTCCTTGAGAACCCGGGAGGCTACTTCGTCGCCGCGCACCACCGTCTGGACCGTACCGCAACCCCCGAGCATCAGCGCTGCCAATGCCATGACCTGAATTTTCATGCTGCCAATCCTTAGCTGGAAAACATCCAATCTACGTGTTTCGCAACAAAATATCACTCATTCCATCGGCGGCAGTCGGCGTTTTACCGGGGTCTTTTTCACGATTGCGGTGTTGGTTTCGGCATGGGTGTTGAGGCGGTCGAGCAGGGTGTCCAGCTGTTCCATCGAGCGCACATGCAGGCGGGCGATGAAACAATCGTCGCCGGTGACCTTGTCGCACTCGGTGAATTCGGGGATAGCCTGGATCTGCCGTTCCACTTCCTGCAATTGCCCTGGCAGCGGACGGATGCGCACGATGGCCTGCAGCTGATAACCGAAGCACTTGGGGTCGATCTCGACGGTGTAACCTTTGAGCACGCCGCGTTCTTCGAGGCGGCGCAAGCGCTCGGCCACGCTGGGCGAGGACAGGCCGCTGATACCTGCCAGGGCCTTGAGCGAGCGTCGCGAGTCTTCCATGAGGGCCTTGATCAGCACCTGGTCGATGTCGTCGGTCATGGCAAACCCTCCGTTAGGTCGATAACCAGATTCACCTTTGTAAAAAAGGTAGATGGGGATTCTAGCCTGCTTTTTGCTATGGAGGCGCCGGGCAGCTGATGGGCATAATCTGGCTTCAATTACAGGAGTCACATGATGGACAAATCAATCCGTCGCGGGTCATTCGAGATGACCGCCGCCATGCTTATTTCCGGCACCATCGGCTGGTTTGTACTGGTGTCCGGGCAGCCGGTGCTGGACGTGGTGTTCTGGCGTTGTGTGTTTGGTGCCGGCACCTTGCTGCTGATCTGCGCGGCCTTTGGTTTCCTGCGTCCCGGCCTGTTGACTCGCACCACGTTCCTGCTGGCGGTGCTTAGCGGCGTGGCGATTGTCGGCAACTGGGTGCTGCTGTTTGCGTCCTATTCCCGGGCATCGATTGCCATCGGTACGGCGGTGTACAACGTCCAGCCGTTCATGCTGGTGGGGCTGGCGGCGGTGTTCCTCAACGAAAAAATTACCCTGCAGAAACTGTTCTGGCTGGGCATTTCGTTCATGGGGATGCTGGCGATTGTCAGTGCCCACGGCACTCAGGGCGAGAGTGGTAATGACTACCTGATGGGCATCGCGCTGGCGCTGGGTGCGGCGTTTCTGTACGCCATCGCCGCCTTGATCATCAAGCGCCTGACCGGTACTGCGCCGCATTTGATCGCGTTGATCCAGGTCTGCACCGGGGTTCTGCTGCTGGCGCCGTTTGCGCATTTTTCCGCGCTGCCGCAAGCGCCGAGTGCCTGGGCCAGCCTGGTGACGCTGGGCATTGTTCACACCGGGGTGATGTATGTGTTGCTGTATGGGGCGATTCAGAAATTACCCACGGCTTTGACCGGGGCGTTGTCCTTTATCTATCCGATCGCGGCGATCTTTGTCGATTGGTTTGCCTTTGGTCATCAACTGCAAATGCTGCAGTGGATTGGCGTCGGCGCGATTCTGCTGGCGGCGGCGGGTATGCAGCAGGGGTGGAGCCCGGTATTGCGTCATCGGGTGGCGCAGTAGGTCAGATACTCCACCGCGGCGCTGTCTTCGCCAGGCGTTGGCGCATCTGGTCGACGTTGGCCAGCAGCTGCAAAATCAGTAACCGGTTACCGTCCAGGGCGCTGTACACCGGCGCGCCCAGGCTGGGGGCTGGCGTCGGCTCTACAGGCCGGTTGAGACGCTGGTACGCGCCGGTTTTCAGTGCCCGGGCCATGCCCACCAGTTGCACTCGAATCAGCCGGTGCTCGGCTTTCAACAGGGCTTGCAACTGGCCCATGGCAGCTGGATCACTGGCCTCGGGGCGGGTGTTGGCAAGTATTTCCAGGGTCGACACGCACATGCGCAGGTTGCGCTGCAGGGCGTCGAGTTCGCTCATGGAAACCTTCACTTCCTTGGACACCGAGGGCATCAGCGAGCGCAGTTGCACCATCACGTTGTTCAACCGGCCCATGAGTCGATGGTGCTCGTCGTCCGTGACCGACTGGCCGTTGATGATGCGCCCGTAGAGGGTCGCGCAGTCGCGCAGGGCGTCGGCCAGGTTGTAGCGCCAGGAGAACACCGCGTACAGCGGCAGGGCGAAGGAAAACGCCAGCGCCAGGGCAATCCCGATGAGGATGTCGACCCCGCGCCACAAGCCATCGCTGACCGGGTTGTCCCCATGGCCTGCGACGATAAATACGGTGATGCCCGCCAGCAGTGCGGTGTAACCACCTTTGCCGATGGCGTGGTAGGAGAAAAAACCGCAGACCACCGACATCACGAAATAGGTCAGCCACGGCATTCCCAGCCAGCTCTGCTGCAGCACCAATAGCAGGCCGATAGTGGCACCGACCAGTGTGCCGACGGCGCGCTCGGCGGCTTTTTTGCCGATGTTGCCGTGATGCTGCAAGCCCCCGATCACCACCAGCATGGTCACCGACGCCCACTCGCCATGGGGCAGGTTGATGCCGGTGGTGAGCAGGATCGACGCCAGCAGCCCGAGCGAAACCCGCACCGCATGGATCAGCCTGGCGTGTTGGTAACGCCGGTACGGGTCCAGCAACGGACGCAGTAATCGGCGCAGCAGGGGTGGCAGTCGGTGCGTTCTGAATAGGGTCAGATCGGCTGTCCTCAGAAGATGTAGTCGGTCGTCAGGAAGCTTGAATTGCGCCCGCTGATGATCTCGCTGATGAGTTCCTTGTTGTTTTCCTGGAACTTGGTCGCCACCAGTGTGCGGATCGAAAACACCCGCAGGGCATCATGCACCGACAACGTGCCTTCTGCAGAATTCTTGCGACCGTTGAACGGGTAGGTGTCCGGTCCCCTCTGGCACTGGGCATTGAGGTTGATCCGGCCGACCTGGTTGGCAAAGGTGTCGACCAGCCGGCCCACCGCTACCGGGTTGGTGCCGAAGATGCTCAGCTGCTGGCCGAAATCCGATTCCAGCACGTAGTCGATCACCGTATCCAGATGACGGTACGGCACGATCGGCACCACCGGCCCGAACTGTTCTTCCTGGTAGACACGCATCTGCGGCGTCACCGGGTACAACACCGCCGGGTAGAAGAAGGACGCGCGGGTTTCACCGCCGTTGGGATTGACCACGCTGGCGCCTTTGCTCTGCGCATCGGCCACCAGGGCGTGCAGGTAATCGACCTTGCTCGCTTCCGGCAGGGGGGTGAGGGACACGCCGTTTTCCCACGGCATTCCGGGTTTAAGGGTGGCAAGTTTGGCGTTGAACTTCTCGATGAAGGCATCGACCACGTCTTCATGGACGAACAGAATCTTCAGCGCGGTGCAGCGTTGACCGTTGAACGACAGCGAACCGGTCACGGCTTCGTTGACGGCGTTATCCAGATCCACTTCCGGCAGGACGATGCCGGGGTTCTTTGCATCCAGGCCCAGGGCCGCACGCAAGCGGTGCGGTTTGGGGTGGAGTTTTTTCAGGTCACTGGCGGCCTTGTTGGTGCCGATAAACGCGAAGATGTCGATCTTGCCGCTGGCCATCAGCGCGCTGACGGTTTCGCGACCGCTGCCGTAGATCACGTTGATCACCCCGGCCGGGAAGCTGTCGCGGAACGCCTCCAGCAATGGACGGATCAACAGCACGCCAAGCTTGGCCGGTTTGAACACCACGGTGTTGCCCATGATCAGGGCCGGAATCAGCGTGGTGAAAGTTTCGTTCAGGGGGTAGTTGTAAGGCCCCATGCACAACGCCACGCCCAGCGGTACGCGCCGGATCTGCCCGAGGGTGTCCTGTTCCAGCTCGAACCGGCTGGAGCGGCGATCGAGTTCCTTGAGCGCATTGATGGTATCGACGATGTAGTCGCAAGTGCGGTCGAACTCTTTTTCCGAGTCCTTGAGGTTTTTGCCGATTTCCCACATCAGCAACTTGACCACCGCCTCGCGCTGTTCGCGCATGTGCCGCAGAAAGGTCTCAACGTGCTGGATGCGCTCGGCCACGCGCATGGTCGGCCACAAACCCTGGCCCCGGTCGTAGGCGCGCACGGCGGCGTCGAGGGCGGTCAACGCGGTCTCGGCATCCAGCAGCGGCGTGCTGCCAAGGATCACCTGCTGGTCGCCCTGATCGCTGCTCAGGGACACCGGGCTTCGCACTTGGGCGAGGGGGCCGTTCCAGGTTTTCAGTTCGCCGTCGACCAGGTACTCACGTTGTTCGGTCTGGCCCTCAAGGCGGTATTTCTCCGGGATGCTGCCGGCTTCAGGGAACAGGTGGTCAAGGATATGTGCAGTGGTCATGTCGCTACCCCGTCTGGATTGGCTGATGCGCAGATGAAACGTTTTAGCAGACCTGGCCCGCGCTTGTCATGGTTGATGTGCGCGGCGGCTGGGAAAGCGCAGCCGTTGAGCAATCCGATTCACTGGAAAAGCCTAGCCCTTGTTGGGGTGTACGGCGCCAGGGTAAACCCGTCTTTTTTTCGCAGTGAATTATGGCCAGTGGCTATGCGTGCTTCGGACGGACGGTTATGCTCCGGGGGTTTTCTATTTGCCAATGATGAATAACTACAGTGACGTTATGAGCCAATCAGAGACGCGAGCGACTGTTCTAGCGCTGTACCCGGAAGACTCCCGCGAAGCTGCGGCGCTGCTCAAGCAGGCCGTCCCCCTGATGGTTCGTCACAATATCCCGCCTAACCCGGTGCACTACGCGCTGTGGTACACCTACAGCAAAGGCCAGGTGCCGGAGCTCAACCGCCAGCTGGACAAAGTACTGGAGGACTTCCCGCAGTTTCCGCCGGAGTCCGCCTCGAAGCTGTTTCGCGACTACATCATTCGTGACGAGCTGGAAGTGGCACGGGCGGGTCAACAGCAAGCCATCAATCTGGTCGATGACATGGCGCGAAACGTGTCGCGCAGTGTGGAGGGTAATCGCAGTTTCCAGACCAGTCTGGGTCACTGCCTGGACATGCTCGAGGCGCCCGCCGACGAGCGCTTGCCGGATATCCTCAGCGAACTGCAGCAAAGTACCCGGCTGATGCAGAGTCAGCAGGAGCGCTTCCTGTCCCAGCTGCACAGCGCCCAGGACGAGATCAAGAGCCTGCGCGACAAGCTCCAGCGCGCACAACTGGCTGCGACCCTCGACGGCCTGACCGAACTGCTCAACCGCGCAGCGCTCACGCACGTTCTGGAACAGGCGTTGGCCAGGCCATCGCAAGGGTTCGCGTTGGTAATCCTGGATATTGACCACTTCAAGCAGTTCAACGACCAATATGGTCACCCCCTGGGCGACCGGGTGCTGCAGCATGTCGCGCAAACCCTGCGCAACGCCTTGCCGGCCCATGCCCATGCCGCGCGATATGGCGGCGAAGAGTTCTGCGTGGTGCTGGAACAGTGCCCCGACCACGCCACCGCCCGGGCCTTCGCCGAGCAATTGCGGCTGAAGATCCAGTCCCTGCGCATCAAGACCCGCGGCGATGGCAAGCTGCTGGACACCATCACGGCGTCATTCGGTACCGCCTTGGCCCAGCCCGACGACACCCTCGACAGTCTGTTGGTCCGCGCTGACGATGCGCTGTACCGGGCCAAGCATAATGGGCGCAATCAGGTGATGTGATGAGTGGCGGGGCAGGTGATGTTGATGTCGGATGTCACGGCCTCTTCGTCGGAATGCCGCCCGGAGCAAGCCCGCACCACAGGGAGGTCGCGGTCAGCAGGACCTCGTCGGTAGGACGCGTCTGTAGCGCCATTCTGAAAATGCTTTTTTGCGCTTTTTTCGGTTGTGACAGGTCACCTCGTGTCGTTACGTTAACCCGCAGGCTTCATTGTTCAGAGGAGGCCGGGGACAACTGTCGATAGAGGATCACCTAGTGCAAGCACCCAAGAAATTCCTGGCGTATGCCGCCGTCCACCAAGCCCTGACCCAGGTCGATCTGACCGAAAAAGGTAGCCCCGACCACGCCGTGCGACTGCTGGTCGACGAGGTCCTCGGGGGGCTGGCGGCGAAGGGCTGGCCCGTGGCGCAGGAGTTGACCGGTCCGAGGATTGTCTCTGCCGAAGATAATTACGGTCTGCTCGGTTACGAGCCCGCAGAAGTCAGGCTCGGCAGTGCGCACACCTGCTGGGTGGATGAGTTCTCGCTGCTGCGCACGCAAACCACCAGCCAGATTCCTGCCGCGCTGCAGCGAGTGGCGGCATTGCGCCAGCCGGGGGAAACCATCCTGCTGGCCGCACCGGGGATTACGTTCCGGCGCGACAGTCGCGATCGCTGGCATTGTGCGCAGCCGCACCAGATGGACATCTGGGTGTTGGGCGATCCGTCGTTGTCGACTCGAGAACATCTGCTGCGCCTGGTCGACGATGTGATGCAATCGGCGGTACCGGAAAAATCCTGGATCTTCACCGACAGTCGGCATCATTACACCGAGGGTGGAATCGAAGTAAGCGTGTTGAATGAGCGCATTCCGGTCGAGGTCCTGGAGTGCGGTCTCATTGCCAAATCGTTAATGCAGCGACTGGATATCGATCCGCTGCGCCACGGCGGATTGGCTGTAGGCATGGGCCTGGATCGCCTGACCATGTTGCGCAAGGGCATCGCGGATATTCGCCTGTTGCGCGACCAGAACGAGCAAGTGCAGGCGCAGATGCACGACCTCAAGCCGTGGGTCGCCGTGTCACGTTCGCCGGCGATTGCCCGGGATGTTTCGCTGGGGGTCACGCCAGGGCTGAGTGAGGAGGTGTTGACCGAACGCATTTGCCTGGCTGCCGGCAAGTGCTCTGGCTGGATTGAGGAGGTACAGCTCAAGAATCGCTGGAAATATACCCAGTTGCCACCTCATGCAATTGAACGGCTGGGCATACTGCCGGGCCAGGAGAGCGTGCTGCTGCGTGTGGTGTTGCGCAATTGTTCGAGGTCGATCACCACCGCAGAGGCCAATAGAGTGTATTCGGTGATCCAGTCAGCATTGCATGAAGGGGTTCCGGGAAAGGGCAGCAGGATGAATCTGAGCACGATCTGAGCACCCAGGCGCGCATCAGCGCGTCGATCGTGCTACACCGGGCTGGCCCTGAACGATCAGCGCACTATCCGCTGCGCCTGTTGCGAAGGCCGTGCCGCTTGCGCGGTAGTAGCGTGGTTGGCCAGATGGTCGGCCAGCACGTCGTTGAGGAAGCGGAACTGGTCGTTCAGGCCGACCACTTCGTTACTGAAGTGATTGGCGGCGGCCGGCATCAGCAGGTCTTCAAACTGTTTGTCGAACACCAGCGCGAACACTTTGCGCGATGCCACTTGCTGGGAATAGTAGTTATTGCCAAACACCGGAAAGCTCACGGAGAGGGTGACGGAGTGGATCATGACGGTTGCTCCTCGGACAAGATGAGCCAGGAAAAAATGCTCAGCGTGACGGCCGTCAGGGCCAGGCAGGTCAGGAGATGAATCAACATGATGGGCCCCTCCGGTGTGGGGTGATGGCTTGATGGGATTGATCCTACGCTGACGAAATTTTTGCGGAAGGCATTCGCGGCGATGGTGGTTATCGATGGGAATGATGGTCGGTTTTGGCGGTGTACTGACCGACGCCATCGCGGGCAAGCCCGGCTCCCACAGGGATGTCCGCCGTACACAACTGCTGCGTCCACCACCAATACCTGTGGGAGCGAGCCTGCTCGCGATGGCGGTGCTGAAAGTAAAAACGATCTGAAGGCGCACGCCGCCGCCGCCTATACTCAAACCACAATCCCTGCGAGCGCCGAGCATCCTGTTTGGCCTCACGTTTGTCAGGAAGCCGCGACCTTGAACCTGCGTTCGCTGATCGTCGCCGTGCTGTTGGTCGTGGCGGGATGCGCCACGCCTGAGCGTGCGCCTGTCAGACAACCCCCGATCATCGTGGCGCAGGCCACGTGGCAACAGGTGGATCGAGAGATCGTGGCGGCCTCCCGGTCGGCCACTGAGCAAGCCAAAGTCTTCGCGCGTGGCTCCATGGAGCATTGGCGCACGCGAATCTACGAGCAGACTGAAGAGAACTTCATCCCCTGGTTTAGCAGCTACTGGACCCAGGAATGGATGTCGATGAAGGTCAGCTGGTACACCATCAGCGCCAAGGGTGAGCAGGACGCCTCGGCCAATCGTCTCGCGCAGTACCTGCTTGATGAATACCAGGAAAGGGTGCTGGCGCCGGTGGCCGTCGAGGTCGACCCGGATGCGATTCTGCATCAGGCCACCGAGTTCTACGTGCAGCTCATGGGCCAGCAGCTGCAGGTGATTGCCCAGCGTCATCGCGTGCCCATGGACCAGCTCAACGCCCGCGCCAACAAGATCCCGGCCATTGCCCTGGGCCCGCCGGCTGCGCGGGACGCTTCGCTTTACCAGGTCATTCACACCGACCTCAATACACTGCCGGCGTATTCGGCGCTGATCGAAAAAATTCACGTGGCCGGTGGTGACAGGGGCGTGGGTTCGACGGATACGGCCATGGCGCCCGTGGCCAAGCGTGCCAGTCAACGCATGGAGGCCGAAATGGCCCCGCGCGGCGCCGCCAGTGCCGTGGCCGCAGCGGCCGGCAAGCTGGCGGGAGGCCTGATCACCGTGGGGGTGGCGGGCATACGCGCAATCATCCGGGCCAACGACCGCCCCGACAGCGAGGCGCTGATCCGCAGTAGCCTGGGCAACACCTTCGACAAGGCCTGGCAGAAGCTGGTGCAGAACCCGACGACCGGAGTGATGGCCGGCACCTTGTACATGGCGGGGCAGGTGGAGGGGAACCTTGGCGGGAGGGTCGAACAGCCGTCGGTCGGATCCCAAGGCGCAGCTGTCGACTGGAGCCCGACGGAATCGACTATCCAGCAGCTCGACCCTCTACCCCCGGCAGGAGAATAACCATGTCTTACGTTGATGGCTTGATCGCTGCGGTACCCACCGCCAATCGTGAAAAATTCAGGAAACACGCCGAGTCTGCCGCGGTCATCTTCAAGGAAAACGGTGCCTTGAGCGTTGTTGAATGCTGGGGCGATGATGTGCCCGACGGCAAGGTCACGTCGTTCCCCATGGCGGTGAAACTCAAGGAGGACGAAACCGTGGTGTTTTCCTGGATCGTCTGGCCGGACAAGGCCACCCGCGATGCCGGCATGAACAAGCTCATGTCCGACCCGCGCATGCAGCCGGACGTCAACCCGATGCCCTTCGATGGCCAGCGCATGGTGTTCGGCGGATTTAACATGATCGTGCAGGCCTGAGGCCGGGCGCAGGGTCACTCCGCCGACGGGGTGATCCTGCAGCTCTTGCGGTTGCGGATTTCGATGTCCGTCGGTCGCTCTTTGATAAACTCAAAACGCGGTTCACCTTCGCTATAGTGAACCAGCCATCCCCAGTCCAGCTCGGACTCGTCCTGACCCGGCCGCGGTGGCATTGCCCACCAGGGTTCCTTGCTGATGATCTCTCGCATGACCCGCTCCCGTTGATGGGGTTGTCTGAACTATAACTTGCCTATCAGGAGCTGCCAGGCATGAGCGAAGAAGCCCACGAGCCGACCAAGCGGCTGTTTTTCGCCCTGGACTGCGCACCTGCCCAGCGCAAGGCCATCGCCCAATGGCGCAGCGCGCTGCAATTGAGGACCGGGCGCCCGGTGCCGGCGGAAAATTTTCACCTGACACTGCTGTTTCTCGGTTCGGTCAGCGTGGCGCAGATCGCCGAGATCTGCACGGCGGCTGGCAAGGTTGCGGTGCCGGATGAGCCCCTGCGGGTTGAACTTGATCGCCTGGATGCCTGGCGTCGGGCCGGCGCGCTGGTGCTGGCGTCGGAGCAGGCACCTGCGCCGTTGCTGCGCCTGGTGTATGGGCTGGAACAGGCGATGCTGCCGTTCGGCCTGGAGAATGCGCCGAAGGAGTTTCGCCCGCACCTGACGCTGATGCGCGATTACCGGGCGCAGGTGCCCGAGTCAGCGGCGCCACCGGCGTTTTTTCTGCGGGCTGATCGATTCGTTTTGTTTGAGTCCCACAAGGGGCGTTATCGGGCGCTGGCCGACTGGCCGTTCGGCGGCGCATAAAAAAAGCGCCCGAGGAGGGCGCCAAATTCACCTGAGCCGAGGGAGCCAGGTGAGGCCGTTCTTCATGAAAGAAATGCAGCGGTGGTAAGGCGCTGCCGGAACGGAAAATTTTTGCCGGAGGCACCCGTAGGAGCTGCCGCAGGCTGCGATCTTTTGATCTTCATAAGGCCAGAACATCGCAGCCTGCGGCAGCTCCTACATGAGCAGTCGTGCTATTTGCCGAGCTTTACCCGGGTCCAGCCCCGTGTCATCACCCGCTGGACCCCGATCGGCATATCCGGAATGGCATACAAGGTCGCGATGACCGCCTGGGACGGGTACGACCCCGGGTCATCGCGAATCGCCTCGTCCACCAATGGCGTCGCCGCCGAATTGGCGTTGCTGTAGCCGATGTTGTTGGTAATCTCGGCAATGATGTCCGGGCGCATCAGGAAATTCATGAACAGGTAGGCGTTGTCGACGTTCGCCGCGTCCCGGGGGATCGCGACCATGTCGTAGAAACTGCCGGCGCCTTCCTTGGGAATGCTGTAGTCGACCGTCACCTTGCCGCCGGCCTCCTGGGCGCGAGCCTTGGCCTGCAGCACGTCGCCGGAGTAACCGACGGCCACGCAGATATTGCCGTTGGCCAGGTCGGAGATGTACTTGGAGGAATGAAAGTACGCCACTGATGGCCGAATCTTCATGAACAGCGCCTCGGCTTCGGCGATCTGCGCCTTGTCCTGGGAGTTCACGGGATAACCCAGGTAGTGCAGGGCGGCGGGGAGCATTTCAGTCGGTGAATCGAGGAAGCTGATGCCGCAGGCTTTGAGCTTTTGCGCATTTTCCGGTTTGAACAGCAGGTCCCAGGAATTGGTCGGGGCGTTGGCGCCGAGTACTTCCTTGACCTTCTGCGGGTTGAAGCCGATGCCGATCGAACCCCACATGTAGGGGAAGGCATGCGCGTTATTCGGGTCGCTGGCGGAGGCGTTTTTCAACAGCACCGGGTTGAGGTTTTGCCAGTTCGGCAGCTTCGACTTGTCCAGCTCCTGATAAACGCCAGCCTTGATCTGCTTGGCGAGGAAACTGTTGGACGGCACGACGATGTCGTAGCCGGATTTGCCGGCGAGCAGCCGTGCCTCCAGGGTTTCGTTACTGTCGAACACATCGTAGGTGACACGAATACCGGTCTCGTCTTCGAACTTCTTCACGGTGTCCGGGGCGATGTAGTCCGACCAGTTGTACACGCGCAGCACCTTGTCATTGGCCTGGGCGCCGGTGGCGATTGCGCCTGATAAAGCCAGTATCAGCAAAGTCCTGCCAAACATTTTCATCGGTACAACTCCATTTCTTTTTATTCAAAAACGCAAAGCAAAATTGCAATCAACCTAAAACCGTCCGCCGACGTCCCCGTCACTCCCCAGGACCCTATCGGACCCCGCCGGACCCCGTAGGAGCTGTCGAGTGAAACGAGGCTGCGATCTTTTTTGCTTCTATAGAAGCGAAGATCAAAAGATCGCAGCCTGCGGCAGCTCCTACATCAAGCGGTGGCGCCCACCGTTTGCTTACCAGGCTGCCACGACTCGCTGGCCGTCTGGTCCATCGCTTCCTGGATCGCGCGTTTGCGCGTGGCTTCAGCGCGACGACTGAAATACCAGACCATGAACGTCACGATCGACACCGCCAGCAGAATCAGGCTGGCGACCGCATTGATCTCAGGTTTCACCCCCAGGCGCACCGCCGAGAACACTTCCATAGGCAGGGTCGTCGAGCCTGGCCCGGAGACGAAGCTTGCCAGCACCAGGTCATCCAGCGACAGGGCAAACGACATCATGCCGCCGGCCGCCAGTGACGGCGCAATCATCGGAATGGTGATCAGGAAAAACACCTTGAACGGCTTCGCCCCCAAGTCCATGGCGGCCTCTTCGATGGACAGGTCCAGCTCCCGCAAGCGGGCGGAGACTACCACCGCGACATAAGCAGCACAAAAGGTGGTGTGGGCGATCCAGATAGTGACGATGCCACGCTCCATCGGCCAGCCGATCAACTGCGCCATAGCGACGAACAGCAGCAACAGCGACAGGCCCGTGATCACTTCCGGCATCACCAGGGGCGCCGTGACCAGGCCGCCGAACAGAGTGCGACCCTTGAAACGGGTGACCCGCGTCAGCACGAACGCCGCCAGGGTCCCCAGCGCCACCGCCGCAATCGCGGTGTAGCAGGCGATTTCCAGCGAGCGCAGCACCGAGCCCATCAGCTGGGTATTGTCGAGCAGGCCGACGTACCACTTCACCGACCAGCCCCCCCACACCGTCACCAGTTTCGAGGCGTTGAACGAGTAGATCACCAGGATCAGCATCGGCAGGTAGATAAACGACAGGCCGAAAATCAGCATGAACTTTGAAAATCCGAAGCGTTTCATCCCCGACCCTCCATCTCTTTGGCCTGGCTACGGTTGAACAACAGGATTGGCACAATCAGGATCAACAGCATCACCACCGCCAGGGCGGAAGCCACCGGCCAGTCACGGTTGTTGAAGAATTCCTGCCACAGCACGCGGCCGATCATCAGGGTCTCAGGGCCTCCGAGCAGTTCCGGAATCACGAACTCGCCGACCACTGGAATGAACACCAGCATGCAGCCGGCAATGATGCCGTTCTTGGCCAGCGGCACGGTGATCTTCCAGAAGTTGTTGAAGTTGCTCGAGCCCAGGTCAGAGGCCGCTTCCAGCAGGCTGTTGTCATGTTTGACCAGGTTGGCGTACAGCGGCAGCACCATGAACGGCAGGTACGCGTACACCACGCCGATGTAGACAGCGGTGTTGGTGTTGAGGATCTCGATCGGGTGCGAGGTCAGGCCGGTCCACATCAGGAAAGCGTTGAGCAGCCCGTTGTTGCTGAGGATGCCCATCCACGCATACACGCGGATCAGGATCGCGGTCCAGGTCGGCATCATGATCAGCAGCAACAGGACGTTTTGCGTTTCCTTGCTCGCCTTGGTGATCGCGTAGGCCATCGGAAAACCGAGCACCAGACACATCAGGGTGCTCAGGAACGCCACCTTGAGCGAACCGAAGTAGGCCGAGATGTACAGCTCGTCCTGGGTCAGCAACGAGTAGTTGCCAAGGTTGAGCAGCAGCTGGAATTTCTGCTCGGCGAAGGTGTAGATCTCCGAGTACGGCGGAATGGCCAGGGCCGCTTCCGAGAAGCTGATCTTCATCACCAGAAAGAACGGCAACAGGAAGAACAGGCACAACCACAGGAACGGAATACCGATGACCAGTTTGCGCCCGCTGGGCACCAGTCTGAGGAATTGCTGGTTGAAGGTTCTCATGAGCGCAGTACCACGCCGCTGTCGTCTTCCCACCACACAAACACCTGATCGTCCCAGGTCGGGCGCGCGCCACGGCGTTCGGCGTTGGCCATGAACGACTGCACAATCTTGCCGCCGGGCAATTCAACGTAGAACACCGAGTGGCCCCCGAGGTAGGCGATGTCGTGGACCTTGCCCTTGGACCAGTTGTAGCGGAACTCCGGTTGAGTGGTGCTGACCAGCATTTTTTCCGGGCGGATGGCGTAGGTGATCGACTTGTCCTGGACCGAGGTGCTGACCCCGTGGCCGACGTAGATCTTCTGCTCCAGGTCCTTGCTGTGAATGATCGCGTGACCCTCGAGGTCCTCGACCACGGTGCCTTCGAAGGCGTTCACATTACCGATGAATTCACACACCATGCGGCTGACCGGTGCTTCGTAGATGTCCACCGGGCTGCCGATCTGGGCGATCCAGCCCAGGTGCATGATCGCGATGCGCTGGGCCATGGTCATGGCCTCTTCCTGGTCGTGGGTCACCATCACGCAGGTCACGCCGACCCGCTCGATGATCTCCACCAGTTCCAGTTGCATCTGCGAGCGCAGCTTTTTATCCAGTGCGCCCATCGGCTCATCGAGCAGCAACAGCTTCGGGCGCTTGGCCAGCGAACGGGCCAGGGCCACGCGCTGACGCTGGCCGCCGGACAGTTGATGTGGCTTGCGTTTGGCGTATTGGGTCATGTGCACCAGGCGCAGCATTTCCTCAACGCGGGCGTCGATTTCGCTGGCAGGCAAACGGTCCTGCTTGAGGCCGAAGGCAATGTTCTGCGCCACGGTCATGTGCGGGAACAGGGCGTACGACTGGAACATCATGTTGATCGGCCGTTCGTACGGCGGCATGTCGGTGATGTCGACGCCGTCGAGCAGGATGCGTCCTTCGGTCGGCCGCTCGAAGCCTGCGAGCATGCGCAGCAGGGTCGATTTGCCGGAGCCGGAACCGCCGAGCAAGGCGAAGATCTCGCCTTGATGGATCTCTAGCGAGACGTCATCGACTGCGGTGGTTTCGTCGAATTTCTTGGTGACGCGGTCGACTTTCACCAGCACCTTTTTCGGTGCCTGGTGACCTTCAAGAGCCTTCCTGTAGATGCTGGAGGCGTTTGCCATGTGAAACTCCCAACAGGTTTCAGTCGTCGGGCCAACGCGGCCTGACTTAAGAGTGAATTGCAAACCTGGGCTGTCAGCTGATGGCGACCCCTGTAGGAGCTGCCGAAGGCTGCGATCTTTTGATCTTGAAGAACAAAGTCAAAAGATCGCAGCCTTCGGCAGCTCCTACGGGGGCTACCCCATCGGCCCTGGCTTGTTCGGCGCCGCCATCCTGGCTGCCTGGGTCGTACTTGTTGTTATCGCAGTGTGTTGTTTCGCCAGTCACGGGTGCGCAAAGACGCACCCGCAGACTCACGGGGGCAGTAAAGGGTTGATGTCAGGTCAGCGAGTGTTACGCAGCGCGGCCCGTTGCCGGCACGCGTTGCCAAACGCCTGGAAAATACTCAAGTACGGCGGATTCGCCAGCACCTGCCACTCCGGATGCCACTGCACCCCGAGCGCGAACGCCGGGCTGTCCTGCACCGAAATCGCTTCGATCAAACCGTCCGGCGCAACCGCTTCGGCGCGCAGCCCGGGTGCCAGTCGATCAATGCCTTGGCTGTGAATCGAATTGACCATGAACTCGGCGGGCAACTGCAGCGCTTCAAACACGCCGCCCGGCTGGGTGGTCACGGCATGGGCCGGTGCGTATTGCACGGCCAGTTCCGGGCTGTCCGCTTCGCGGTGATCGAGCATGCCCGGCAGCTCATGGACCTTTTGATGCAGGCTGCCGCCGAACGCCACGTTCATTTCCTGAAAGCCGCGGCAAATGCCCAGCACCGGAACGCCCGCGGCAATGGCCGCACGCAACAGGGGAAGGGTGGTGGCATCCCGCGCCGGGTCGTGATCCGTGCCGGGGGCGCTGGCCGGGCCTTGATAGTGGAAGGGTTCCACATTCGATGGCGAGCCGGTCAGCAGCAGGCCGTCGAGTTGCCCGAGCAGGTCCTCGATATCGATCAGCTCAGCCAGGGAAGGGATGACCACAGGCAGCCCCAACGCAGCGACGCTGACAGCACGCAGGTACTTGTCGCCGCTGATGTGATAGGGGTGCAGGCCAATCTGTTTGACGCACGCAGTAACGCCGATCAATGGCTTGAATGCCATTTTTATCACCTCGAAGTTTCACACTTGAACGAGCTTTTCCGGAGCTTAGCCTTGTTGATTTTAATTAACAACTCCCATGTAAAAAATTCTAAACGCCGCGCGTCCGATCCTTAGGGAATGCGCGGTGTGCGCGGGCGATTTGGCACTCTCGTCCCCGTAAAAGGCCCGAAAATAAAGCTTTACAGGCCAGGTGTTCGCTATTGACTTCACTTGGCCTTTCGGATTGACTGGGCTCGCAACAAGGTAGTGAACATAATAATTAACAGCTAATAGGTGCATCATGTCGGTCCCTCTGCGTACCGTTCAACTCAACGAAGCAAACGCATTCCTTAAGAAATATCCTGAGGTTTTGTACGTCGACCTTCTGATTGCGGATATGAACGGTGTGGTGCGCGGCAAGCGCATCGAGCGCACCAGTCTTCATAAGGTTTACGAAAAAGGCATTAA
Source organism: Pseudomonas sp. ES3-33 (assembly GCF_000952175.1). NCBI lineage: Bacteria > Pseudomonadati > Pseudomonadota > Gammaproteobacteria > Pseudomonadales > Pseudomonadaceae > Pseudomonas > Pseudomonas sp. ES3-33. The sequence continues at coordinate 17,375 of NZ_JZRI01000013.1, forward strand.
CCTCCCGGCGTCACTCTTCGCCCTGGACATCAACGGCTCTACGGTGGAAAGCACCGGCCTGGGTCTGGACATCGGCGACTCTGACCGGATCTGTTTCCCCATCCCTGGCACCCTCAGCATTGAGCCGTGGCAGAAGCGCCCAACCGCGCAACTGTTAATGACCATGCACGAACTCGAAGGCCAGGCGTTCTTCGCAGACCCCCGCGAAGTGCTGGCCAACGTGGTGCGCAAGTTCGACGACCTGGGCCTGACCATCTGCGCCGCCTTCGAACTTGAGTTCTACCTGATTGACCAGGACAACGTGAACGGCCGTCCGCAGTCGCCGCGCTCACCGGTATCGGGCAAGCGTCCGGTGTCGACCCAGGTGTACCTGATCGACGACCTCGACGAGTACGTCGACTGCCTGCAAGACATCCTCGAAGGCGCGAAGGAGCAGGGCATCCCTGCTGACGCCATCGTCAAGGAAAGCGCCCCGGCGCAGTTCGAAGTGAACCTGCATCACGTGTCCGACCCGATAAAGGCCTGCGACTATGCGGTGTTGCTCAAGCGCCTGGTGAAGAACATCGCCTACGACCACGAGATGGACACCACCTTCATGGCCAAGCCGTATCCGGGCCAGGCGGGCAATGGTCTGCACGTGCACATCTCGATCCTGGATAAAGAAGGCAACAACATCTTCGCCAGCGAGGATCCCGAGCAGAACGCCGCGCTGCGACACGCGATCGGCGGTGTGCTCGAGACCCTGCCGGCTCAGATGGCGTTCCTGTGCCCGAACGTCAACTCGTACCGTCGCTTCGGCGCGCAGTTCTACGTACCGAACTCGCCCAGCTGGGGCATCGACAACCGTACCGTGGCGGTGCGGGTACCAACCGGTTCGCCAGACTCGGTGCGCATCGAACACCGCGTTGCCGGCGCTGATGCCAACCCGTATCTGCTGATGGCGTCGGTTTTGGCCGGCATTCACCATGGCCTGACCAACGAAATCGAACCGGGCGCACCGGTGGAAGGCAACAGCTACGAGCAGAACGAGCAGAGCCTGCCCAACAACCTGCGCGACGCATTGCGCGAGCTGGACGACAGCGAAGTCATGGCGCGCTACATCGACCCGCTGTACATCGACGTGTTCGTGGCGTGCAAGGAAAGCGAGCTGGCCGAGTTCGAGAACTCCATCTCGGACCTTGAGTACAACTGGTACCTGCATACGGTTTGATTGGCCAACACCCATCTTTGATGGCGGGCAAATAATCCTGTAGGAGCTGCCGCAGGCTGCGATCTTTTGACTTTGCTTTTTAAGGATCAAGATCAAAAGATCGCAGCCTTCGGCAGCTCCTGCAGGGCATTCATTCCAACGATCACTAATTTCCTGCGTCGAGTCACAACCATGACAAACACCCGCAGCGACTGGGAGCAACGCTTCCAGTCCCTTTCCATCGAAAGCCGCGCCTTCATCGACGGCCAATACCGCGCAGCGCACAGCGGTGACACTTTCGAATGCATCAGTCCGGTCGATGGCCGCTTTCTGGCCAACGTCGCCAGCACCGACGAAGCCGACGCCAACGAAGCCGTGGCGGTTGCGCGGCGTACTTTCGAATCCGGCGTCTGGGCCAATCTGGCCCCGGCCGAACGCAAGCGCATCCTGATCCGCTTCGCCGACCTGATCCTGGCGCACCAGGAAGAACTCGCCCTGCTCGAAACCCTCGACATGGGCAAGCCGATCAACGACTCGATGAACATCGACATCCCGGCGACCGCCAACGCGATCCGCTGGAGCGCCGAAGCCATCGACAAGATCTACGACGAAGTCGCCGCCACGCCCCACGACCAGCTTGGCCTCATCACCCGCGAACCTGCCGGTGTCGTGGCGGCGATCGTGCCGTGGAATTTCCCGCTGATCATGGCCAGCTGGAAGTTCGCCCCGGCGCTCGCCGCCGGCAACTCGTTCATCCTCAAGCCTTCGGAAAAATCGCCACTGACCGCCATCCGCATCGCGCAGCTTGCGCTTGATGCCGGCATCCCCAAAGGCGTGTTCAACGTACTGCCGGGCTTCGGTCATACCGTCGGCAAGGCCCTGGCGCTGCACATGGACGTCGATGTGCTGGCGTTCACCGGCTCCACCGCGATTGCCAAGCAGCTGTTGATCTATTCCGGGCAAAGCAACATGAAGCGCGTCTGGCTCGAAGCGGGAGGCAAGAGCCCGAACGTGGTGTTCGCCGACGCGCCGGATCTGCGCGCGGCGGCCCAGGCGGCTGCGGGTGCTATCGCCTTCAACCAGGGCGAAGTCTGCACCGCTGGCTCGAGGTTGCTGGTAGAACGCTCGATTCGCGAGCAGTTTATTCCGCTGCTGGTGGAGGCACTGCAGGCCTGGAAACCGGGGCACGCCCTGGATCCGCAAACCACTGTCGGTGCCGTGGTTGATCAGCGTCAACTGAACAACGTGCTGCGTTATATCCAGGTCGGTAAAGACCAGGGCGCGCAACTGATCGCGGGCGGCAGTCGCACCCTGGAAGCCACCGGTGGGCTGTATGTGGAGCCGGCGATTTTCGACGGTGTGACCAACGCCATGACCATCGCCCGGGAGGAAATCTTTGGCCCGGTGCTGTCGCTGATCACCTTCGATACCGCTGAAGAAGCGCTGGCCATCGCCAACGACAGCATCTTCGGCCTGGCGGCGGGTGTCTGGACCAGCAACCTGAGCAAGGCTCACACCTTCGCTCGCGGCCTGCGCGCCGGTAGCGTGTGGGTTAACCAGTATGACGGCGGCGACATGACGGCGCCGTTCGGCGGGTACAAGCAGTCGGGTAACGGTCGGGACAAATCGCTGCATGCGTTCGACAAGTACACCGAACTGAAAGCGACCTGGATCAAGCTCTAAACCCTATAAAAAGCGACGGTCGCCGGCACATGCCAGCGGCCATCGGAGAAACCTATGAAACAGACACATGTAAACAGCTACTACGCCGCCACCCGCAACTTCACCGGCGACTTCCCGGTGCTGGAACACGCGGTGGACTGCGACGTCTGCGTGATCGGCGCCGGCTACACCGGTTTGTCCTCGGCACTGTTCCTCTGCGAGGCGGGCTACAGCGTGACCGTGCTCGAAGCCGCCAAAGTCGGTTTTGGTGCCAGTGGTCGCAATGGCGGGCAACTGGTCAACTCCTACAGCCGCGACGTCGACGTGATCGAAGAGCGCTACGGCGACAAGACCGCCGAAGTGCTCGGCAGCATGATCTTCGAAGGCGCCGACATCATTCGCCAGCGCATACAGCACTACGACATCCAGTGCGACTACAAGCCGGGCGGTATTTTCGCTGCGCTGAACAAGAAGCAGCTCAAAGGCCTGGCCGAGCAGAAAAGCAGCTGGGAACGCTACGGCAACAAGAACCTGAAAATGCTCGATGCGGCCGATATCAAGCGTGAAGTCGGTTGCGACAATTACGTCGGCGGCCTGCTCGACATGCAGGGCGGCCACATTCACCCGCTTAACCTGGCGCTCGGCGAAGCCTCGGCGATCATCGGCCTGGGCGGCAAGATCTACGAACAATCGGCGGCGGTGGAAATCACCTATGGCGAGCCGATTACCGTGCGTACGGCCAAGGGCGTAGTGCGCGCCAAGTACTTGCTGATCGCCGGCAACGCCTACCTGCCGCAGGGCCTCGACAATCGAGTGACCAGCAAAAGCATGCCGTGCGGTTCGCAAATCGTCGTCACCGAGCCGCTGTCCGAACAGGTCGCGCGCAGCCTGATCAAGAACAACTACTGCGTCGAAGACTGCAACTACCTGCTCGACTACTACCGCCTGACCGCCGATAACCGCCTTCTGTACGGTGGTGGCGTGGTCTACGGTGCACGCGAGCCGGACGACATCGAACAGCTGATCAAGCCGAAGATCCTCAAGACCTTCCCCCAGCTCCAGGACGTGAAGATCGACTATCGCTGGACCGGCAACTTCCTGCTGACCATGTCGCGCATGCCGCAATTCGGTCGCATCGAGAAAAACGCCTACTACATGCAAGGCTACAGCGGCCACGGTGTCACTTGCTCGCACCTGGCCGGCAAACTGATCTCGGAAATGATCCGCGGCGACGCCGAGCGCTTCGACGCCTTCGCCTCCTTGCCGCACATGCCCATGCTCGGCGGCCGCACCTTCCAGGCCCCGCTCACCGCCATGGGCGCCGCGTACTACGCGCTGCGTGATCGCTTCGGTATCTAAAGCAGGCGCCTCCCTGTAGGAGCGAGCTCGCTCGCGATGGGCGTCAACGATAACGCGTGCTGTCTGCATGAACGTGTTGTCTGGACGTTCTTCGCGAGCAAGCTCGCTCCTACAGCAACACCCCCAAACGTGATTTAATACCCGACTTTCAAATCTCCGGGACAGGGAAGCGGTACCTTCGCGGCCACAAGTCGCCCGCCATCCACCCCCATAACCCTTAAGTTTTTCTCGCATAAGGCTGTCATGGACACGGGCTCACGACTCAAACTAGTACGCGAAAGCTACAAACTCTCCCAGCGCGAGCTGGCGCGGCGTAGCGGCGTCACCAACGCGACCATCTCCCTGATCGAACAGAATCGCGTCAGTCCCTCAGTCAGTTCCCTGAAAAAACTGCTCGAAGGCATCCCCATGTCCCTGGCGGACTTTTTCACCTTCGACCAGCCGCCCCGCGAGCACCAATACGTCTTCCGCGCCAGCGAACAGCCGGATCTTGGCCGTCACGGGCTGCGGCTGCTGCTGATCGGTGCTTCGGTGCCGAGTCGGCAGATGCGCCTGTTGCGCGAGCAGTACGCACCTGGGGCGAGCTCGGGGGAAGAGCCCATCGTGCATTCGGAAGGCGAGGAGTGTGGGCTGGTGACGCGCGGCACGGTCGAGTTGACCGTCGATGGCCAGATCAGCGTGCTCAATGCGGGCGATGGCTATTACTTCCCGACGACGCTGCCGCACCGCTTCCGCAATATTGGCCAGGATGAAGCGGAAATCATCAGCGCCAACACCCCGGCCAACTTCTGATATCACTGCGGGCTGCAGCAGGTGGCGAAGGCTGCGTCCGCAGCTCGCTATGTCACAGGCGGCTCCAAGCCACGCTGTTCGATTCTTGCGGCAGGAGGGGATTTCCTACGCCATTTTCGGACGCCAAGATCAAAAGATCGCAGCCTTCGGCAGCTCCTACGGGAGGTGTGTGTCAGTTGAAATAACGAAGCCCCGAATCGTCGGGGCTTTTTTTGATTTATAGGCGCGTGTCGCCGGCTTTACTGCCTGGCCTGTGGTGAATGCGGGTTACGGGCCGTGTGCTTGGGTCCAGCCACGGCCCATGCCAGCAATCCGAGCAGTGGCACAAAGACGATCACCACGATCCATACCAGCTTGTTACTCGACTTGCCCTCGGCTTTACGCACCCGATTAATCGCCCACAACTCGACCAGCACCAGAACTGCCGCGAGTACGATCCAGATCGTTTCGATTTGCATAAGCCACCTCCTGATAGTCCTCCAGTTAGGCGGGCAGGGGCGCTCAGGGTTCATTTTATTGGTGTACAGAGTTCCACCAGTGTCCCGTCGGGGCAGTTATTGGCTGTCACGGACCCATCGCGAGCAGGGCTCGCTCCCACACGGTGGCTCCACAGGGAGCCAGCAGTGCGGGTTAGATCGAGTTGGCCAGTTTGCCGGTGGAGAGGCGGCGCTTGTAAGCGGTGTCGCGATTGGCCAGCCAGTAATAGAGCGGCGAAGTGATCAGCAAACCGACCAGCCATGATAAGTCCGCGCCATTGATGTGCTCGGAAATCGGCCCGACGTACAGCGGCGTGTTCATGAACGGAATCTGCACCACGATGCCGATTGCGTAGGCCAGCAGTGCCTGTGGGTTGTAGCGGCCGTAGATTCCGCCATCCACCTGGAAGATGGAGTTGATGTCGTATTTGCCTTGGTGAATCGCGTAGAAGTCGATCAGGTTGATCGCGGTCCACGGCACCAGCACCACCAGCAGCACCAGCACCATGTCGACGAAGTGGCCGATGAAGTCCGCCGAGGCGCCGACGGCGGCGAAGCAGCAGCCGGCGAGGACGATGATCGAGATGGCGGCGCGACTTTTGGCGGTGGGGATCCAGCGGTAGGCGAAGGTTTGCACCAGGGTGATCAGCGACAGCACGGCGCCGTAGAGGTTAAGGGCGTTATGGCTGATGACGCTGAGCAGGAACAGCACCAGCATCAGTGGGCCGATGGAGCCGGTGGCGAGTTTGACCGCGTCCATGGTGTCCATGCCTGCGGGCGTGGCCAGCACAGCCACGGCGCCGAAGATAAACGACAGGCTGGAGCCGAGCACGGTGCCCAGGTAGGTGGTCCAGAACGTGGCGGCTACCGGCACGTTGGCCGGCAGGTAGCGCGAGTAGTCGGAGACATAGGGCGCGAAGGCGATCTGCCAGAGCGCGGCCAGGGACACGGTTGCCAGCCAGCCGGAGATGTTGAAGCTGCCGCGGGTGAGGAAATCGGCGGTCTGCACGTGGGTGAAGATGTAGCCGAAACCCAGCACGATGCCGGCACCGAGCACCCAGGTGCCGATGCGATTGAGCACGTGGATGAAGCGGTAGCCAATGATGCCAATGATGCCTGAGCCAAGCGCACCGATGACGATGCCCACCGGCACCGGCACGCTGTCGACCACGCCGTGCAGGGACTTGCCGGCCAGGACGATGTTGGAGGCGAAGAAGCCGATGTACATGATGCCGGCGATCAGCACCACCAGCAGCGCACCCAGTGAGCCGAACTGGGCGCGGCTCTGGATCATTTGCGGAATACCCATCTGCGGCCCCTGGGCCGAGTGCAGCGCCATCAGTACGCCGCCGACCAGGTGCCCAACGAGGATGGCAACGATGCCCCACACCAGGTTGAGGTGGAACATTTGCACGGCAAGGGCGCCGGTGACGATGGGCAGCGGCGCTATGTTGCCGCCGAACCAGAGGGTAAACAGGTCCCGGGTTTTTCCATGCCGATCTTCGGGAGGCACGTAGCCGATCGTGTGTTTTTCAATGAGCGGAGCGGAGGTTGCTGCAGAGGTGACCATGAGGAACTCCAAGGCAATTTGAGTACGTGGACGTACTTCGGTGAGCGCTGCCCGAGGGCAACGCTTTTCTTGTTGGAGTCGATGATGTGCGGTCGGGCGGGATAGATAAATTAGTAAGTTTGTTGGTATAGACGTTAAAAAAAGTAGGTCTGCGGGCGCGGTAAAAATGTGGGCGCGGGCTTGTTCGTGAAGGCGGACTGACAGTCGCTATTGGTGTTGAATGTCAGGCCATCTTCGCGAGCGAGCCCGCTCCCACAGGGAATTTTTGCAGGGAAGAAAGTTGCTCGAGCCGGGCTTTATCTGCAAATGGATAGCAGCATTCGTTGCAGCATTTGATCGCAGCCAGCGAGTTGGTCGAGGCTGACGAATTCGTCGGGTTTGTGGCCCTGGTCCATGCTGCCCGGGCCGCAGACGACGGTGGGTATGCCAGCGGCGTCGAACAGGCCGCCCTCGGTGCCGAAGGCTACGGTGGCGAATTCGCGGGACCCGCAGAATGCGGCGAGCAGTTCTGCCGCTTCGCTGTGTGCGTCGGTCGCCAATCCCGGGTACGCCGACAGTTCGCTGAAGCTGATACCACTGTGCTCACTCACGGCGCGCATGCGCGGCAGCAGTTGCTGCTCGGCGTACAGCTGCAGCTGCTGCGCAACCTCGCTCGGATCCTGGGCCGGCAGCGCGCGAATCTCAAAGTCGAAACGGCAATCGGCGGGGACGATGTTGAGCGCCTTGCCGCCGCTAATGACGCCGGTCTGCACGGTGCTGAAAGGCGGGTCGAAACGGGCGTCCTGATGCTCGGGGGCTTTGAGCCGATTGCCGATCCGTCCCAGTTCGCCGATCAACTCGGCGGCGTATTCAATCGCGTTGACCCCGAGCGGCGCATACGCGGAATGGCAGGCCTCGCCGTGGATATCGCAGCGCATCGCCAGTTTGCCCTTGTGACCCAGCACCGGTTTCAACTCCGTCGGCTCGCCAATGATGCACAGCCTGGGTTTGACCGGTCGCTGCTGCAGCGCCTTGAGCAACGAGCGAACACCCAGGCAGCCGACTTCTTCATCGTAGGAAAGGGCAATGTGCACCGGCATGCGCAGATCCGCCTGCACCAGGGCCGGCACCAGGGCGAGGACGCAGGCGATGTAGCCTTTCATGTCTGCGGTGCCACGACCGTACAGCTTGCCCTCGCGCTCGGTCAGCGCAAACGGCGGCAGGGTCCACGGCTGGCCGTCGACCGGCACCACATCGGTGTGGCCGGAGAGGACGATGCCCGGCACATCCGCCGGGCCGATGCTGGCGAACAGATTGGCCTTGCTGCGCTGTTCGTTGTAGATCAGCTCGCAGGGCACTGAAAAATTCGCCAGGTAGTCGCGCACGAACTCGATGAGCTGCAGGTTGGATTCGCGGCTCGTGGTGTCGAACGCCACCAGGGTTTTGAGCAGGTCGACGCTGTGACTCATCGATCATCTCCAGCGACGCCATAGCCCGGGGACCTGTCGGGGGCCAGGGCGCGGTCGATGTAGTCCTGGACCTGGGGACGGTAGGCTTCCCAAAGTTTTTCCAGTTGCGCGATCGGCGCTTCGTCAGCCCAATCGACCCGCAGGTTGATGATCGGCCAGGTCAGTTCACCGACCACCACCAGCGCTGCGGAATGCACCGGACCGGCTTCACCGCCTGCTTCGATCGCGGCGTTCATGGCGGTGATCAGGCGGTCTGCCAGTTGCCCTTCACCGTGTTCAAATGCGCTGACCATGGCCTCGATCACCGAACGGTCCGCGAGCATGTTGCCGGCAGCAACGCATTGCTCACCGGACACTGCATTGTGCTTGCCGAGGGTTTCGCTGCCGCTGAAATGGGCGGTGCGCCCCAGGTGGTCGATGGCGGTGATTTGCCGGTACTGGCTGTAGCCATTGCTTGTCAGCACCTTGTCCAGGGCTTCTGCGGGTGCCAGGCCCTGTTCCATCAGGGCCAGGGTTTCCGGGCCGAGGGAGGGCAGGGTGATGTTCTGTGTCGAGACGGCACCGACACCTGGCAGCAGCCAGGGGCAACGGGCGCCGACGGCGATGCTGGAGGAGCTGATGGCGATGCCGAACTGGCCGGTTTCGGGGCAGCGGGCGGCGATGGAGAAGGTCATGGGGGGGCTCCTAGGTTGGCCTTTTTTAGGGTGGTGTCTGAGCTGGCCTCATCGCGAGCAAGCTTTGCTCCCACAGTGGGAATCCCAGAGTGACTAGCTGTGGGAGCGAAGCTTGCTCGCGATGGCTGCGCCGCGGTCTTTACTGCGGAATCACCGCAATCACATCAATCTCCATCAACCACTGCGGCTGCCCCAGCGCCGACACCACCAGCCCGGTGGAAATCGGAAATACGCCTTTAAGCCATTTCCCCACCTCCTGATAGACCGGCTCGCGGTAACGCGGGTCGATCAGGTAAGTGGTGGTCTTGACGATGTGGCTCAGGTCGCTGCCGGCCTCTTCCAGCAACTGCTTGACGTTGCGCATGGCCTGCTCGGTCTGCGCCCGCGGGTCACCGAGGCCGATCAGGTTGCCCTCGAAATCGGTGCCGACCTGACCCCGGACATACACCGTATTGCCGGCGCGCACGGCCTGGCACAGGTCGTTGTCCAAACTCTGGTTGGGGTAGGTTTCCTTGGTGTTGAACATGCGAATACGGGTATGAGTTGGCGTGGACATGTGGAGCTCCTGAACAGGGAATTAGGCACTGATCGGCGTTTTGGACGCGATCGAAAGGGTCTCGGCCTGGCGCTGTGCGGCATGGTGGTAGTCGAGGTATGAGCGCTGGATGGCGATGTGGTCCGCGACGTATTTGGCGTCATGCCACACCCCCCAGATAAACGACGAACCGCGCCGGGACTGCCACGGCAGGCCGAGGAAATACACGCCGGGCTCGTTGGACACACCGCGCTGATGCCTGGGCTTGCCGTGCTCATCGAACGCGTCGACGTGCAGCCAGCTGTAATCGGTGGCGAACCCGGTGGCCCAGATGATGGAGGTCACGCCGGCGCGGGCCAGGTCGAGCTCGAGAATCGGCGTGGTCACGCAGTCCGGATCGGGGAAGGTGTGGCGCGCCTCGGGTTCCTGGGGCAGGTCCAGGCCATTGCGCTCGATGTAGGCGTCGGCCGCGTCAAGCAGCGCCAGGTAGTTCTCGTCGCCGCGGGCCAGGTTCTCGGCCAGGTTCGGCCGAAACGTCGCCACGCTGCCGTTGAAGGCCTGGGTCAACCCCACCAGCGTCATGCCGCGATGAGCCAGGCCGCGGAAATCCACCGTCCGCCCGCCATGGGCACCACTGACGGCGATGGTCACATGCTCCCGACCGGGCTTCATCGCCGCCTGGTCCCACTCGCCGAGGACCCCCAGCCACCAGCAGAAATCCCGGTTGCGATAAGCGCGAGGCGGGCGGTCGTGGGCGCCCACCGAGAGGTAGACCTTTTTCCCGGCACGTTGCAGTTCATCGGCGATCTGCACCCCGGACGAGCCGGCGCCCACCACCAGCACTGCGCCTTCCGGCAGTTGCCCAGGGTTGCGGTAATCAGCGGAGTGGATCTGCAGCAACGGTGTATCTTGCGGTGCGATGGGCGGAATGACCGGGCGCTGGAACGGCCCGGTGGCCGCGACGACCCGGTTGGCTTCGATCACGCCTTGGGACGTTTCGATGGTGAAGCCAGGGCGACCGACATTGCGCTCGACCTTCAACACCTCCACCCCGGTACGCACGGGGGCATTGAATTTTTTCGCGTAGGCTTCGAAGTAGTCGGCAACCCGTTCTTTCGGCGCAAAGCCATCGGGGCTCAGGTCATCAAATTCGAGGCCGGGAAACCGATCGTGCCAGGCCGGGCCGTTGGCCACCAACGAATCCCAACGGCCAGTGCGCCAGCGTTCGGCAATGCGCTCACGTTCCAGCACCAGGTGCGGCACCCCGAGTTTGCTCAAGTGCTCGCTCATCGCCACGCCAGCCTGACCGGCGCCGACAATCAACGTGTCTGTTTTTGTTATTTCAGTGGTCATCTCTCTACCCTTCGACATGGGATTCAGGCGCTGATGGCCTGCCATCTGTTGGGCTCAAGACTAGGGATGACCCTGGTATCGGTAAAATATTATTAAGCTGGCATTTGAGTACAAATAACTGAGGCAGAGGCTTTGGCTTGAGGTGATTTGCAGGGTATTCGTTTGATCGATCAACAACTCAATCGCCGGGTCGATAGCAGCCTGATGCCGCAGACAGGCGCCCGCGGTTAGTCGCCAGGCCAGCTTTATCGCGCAGTCGAGTGGATAACTGCGCGAAGCTGATTATGCTGTAGGAAACCTTGCAGCGATGCGAGGTCGTCAGCCTGTTCGCATGCGTTACGACATCAGCCCCAGGGCCTGGGTGCGGCGTTTTGGTAGTGGGGTACTCCGGCCTAAAACAAGAGACACACGGAGAACACTCATGGCCGCAATCGACAACACCACCACGGGCAGCCCGCCCAATCAGGGGATCACCAAGGAGGAGCGCAAGGTCATCTTCGCGTCCTCCCTGGGCACGGTATTCGAGTGGTACGACTTTTACCTGTACGGCTCGCTCGCCGCGATCATCGCCAAGCATTTTTTCGCCGGGGTCAACGAGACCACCGCCTTTATCTTCGCGCTGCTGGCGTTCGCCGCCGGGTTTGCCGTACGGCCTTTCGGCGCGATCGTGTTCGGGCGCCTGGGCGACATGATCGGGCGCAAGCACACGTTCCTGATCACCATTGTGATCATGGGGATCTCCACGGCCGTGGTGGGTTTCCTGCCCGGTTACGCGACTATCGGCGTGGCCGCACCGATCATCCTGATCACCCTGCGCATGTTGCAAGGCCTGGCGCTGGGTGGTGAGTACGGGGGCGCGGCGACCTATGTGGCCGAACATGCGCCGAAAGGCCGGCGGGGTTTCTTCACCTCGTGGATTCAAACAACGGCCACCCTCGGGCTATTCCTGTCCTTGCTGGTGATCCTGGCCTGCCGCACCATTCTGGGCACCGAAGACTTTGAGGCCTGGGGCTGGCGGATTCCGTTCCTGCTGTCGCTCCTGCTGCTGGTCATCTCGGTGTACATCCGCCTGCAACTGAGCGAGTCGCCAGCGTTCCTGAAAATGAAGGCCGAAGGCAAGGCGTCGAAGGCGCCGCTGACCGAGTCCTTCGCCCGTTGGGACAACCTCAAGATCGTCATCATGGCTTTGCTGGGCGGCACGGCAGGGCAGGCGGTGGTCTGGTACACCGGGCAGTTCTACGCGCTGTTTTTCCTGCTGCAGACGCTGAAGATCGACCCGCAGACTGCCAACTTGCTGATCGCCGGTTCGCTGCTGATCGGTACGCCGTTCTTTGTGATATTTGGCAGCCTGTCCGACCGTATCGGGCGCAAAGGCATCGTCATGGCTGGCTGCATTCTGGCCGCGCTCACTTACTTCCCGATCTTCCATGCGCTGACCCAGTACGGTAACCCCGACGTGTTCACCGCCCAGGCGCGCAATCCGGTCACGGTGGTGGCTGATCCCGAGCAGTGTTCGTTCCAGTTCGACCCGGTGGGCAAGGCCAAATTCACCAGCTCCTGCGATCTGGCCAAGACCCTGCTGGCCAAGCGCGCCATCCCCTACAAGGACGAGAAGGCCGAGCCGGGAACGGTGGCGCAGGTGCGTATTGGCGACAAGGTGATCACCAGCTTCGAAGGCACCGGCATGCCGGCTGCCGACTTCAAGACCCGCAACGACGCCTTCACTGCATCGCTGAGCACTTCGCTCAAGGAGGCCGGCTACCCTGAAAAGGCCGACCCGGCGAAGACCAACTACCCCATGGTGTTGCTGCTGCTGACCATCCTGGTGATCTACGTGACCATGGTGTATGGCCCGATTGCCGCCTGGCTGGTGGAGCTGTTCCCCACGCGCATCCGCTACACCTCGATGTCGCTGCCATACCATATCGGCAACGGCTGGTTCGGCGGCTTCCTGCCGACGGTGGCGTTCGCCATGGTCGCGGCCACGGGTGATATCTACTACGGGCTGTGGTACCCGATCGTCATTGCCGTAATGACTGCTGTGCTGGGCACCTTCTTCCTGCCGGAAACCAAGGATCGCGACATCCTCAACGACTGATCCCTCGACGCCCTCTCTCGTAAGGGAGGGGGCTGTTTCTGAACCATCACGCCGCCGCATGCCCCAACCTGTTCCCACCCCGGGAAGCATCACTCAATCGACGCCGCGTTTTCGGCGAAGCAGTGATCTGTTTCTCAACACCCTTGGCGTCATTCTGGATAACGCAGCGGCAGATCGCGGCGAGTCCGCTGCGTACACCCCGGTCAGTTCTTGATCACGTACCCATACGCGCGAATACGCCCTTCAACTTCCTTCAAATACACGCCCTGAAGTTCCGGGGTGAAGCCTGGCAGGCAGTTGATGCCTTCTTCCAGCGCCAGGAAATACTTGAGCACCGCGCCGCCCCAGATTTCCCCGGGCACCACGCACAGCACGCCAGGCGGGTAGGGCAGCGCACCCTCGGCGGCGATGCGACCATCGGCATCGGCGAGCGCCACCAGCTCGATGTTGCCGCGGATGAATTCGAACTGCGCCGCTTGCGGGTTCATCGCCTTCACCGGGAAGTGTTCCTTGCGGAACATCGCTTTCTGCAATTGCTGCACATTGTGGCTGCGATACAGGTCGTGCATTTCCTGGCACAGCTGGCGGATCGTGTAGTTGCGATAACGCTCCTCGTACCGCGCATAGATCGCCGGCAAGACCCGGCTCATCGGCGCGTTGTCATTGACGAAGCGCTCAAAACGCGCGATCTGCGCGGCCAGATGAGTCATCTTCGCCCAGTCTTCCGCCGGGGTCAGGAGGAACAGGATCGAGTTCAGGTCGCACTTTTCCGGAACGATGCCATTTTCGCGCAGGAAGTTGGCGAGGATGCCGGCGTGTATGCCGAAGTCGGTGTAGCTGCCATCCACCGGGTCGATGCCCGGGGTCGTAAACAGCAACTTGCAGGGGTCGATGAAGTACTGCTTCTCGCCGTAGCCCTGGAAGGCATGCCAGCGGTCTTTGGGATGAAACTCGAAGAACCGCAGGTCATTGGCGATTTCTTCGGTCGGGTAGTCTTCCCACGCACGTCCTTCAATGGTCGCGGGCACGAACGGGCGGACCATGGTGCAGGCTTCGAGGATCAGCTTGCGCGCGTCGATGCCGAATTTCACGCAGTCATCCCACAGCTTCAGGCCACTGCGGCCGGCGTGGATACGTGCGTTGACATCCAGCGAGGCGAATATCGGATAGAACGGACTGGTAGAGGCCTGGGCCATGAATGCATTGTTCAGCTGCGCATGGTTGCAGTAGCGGGCCTGGCCCTTGATGTGCCGGTCTTTCTTGTGCACCTGCGAGGCCTGGGAAAAACCGGCCTGCTGCTTGTGCACCGACTGGGTGACGAAGATGCCCGGGTCGTCTTCGTGCAGGTCCAGCAGCAGTGGCGAGCAGTCCTTCATCATCGGGATGAACTGCTCGTAGCCGACCCACGCCGAGTCGAACAGGATGTAGTCACACAGCTTGCCGATGCGATCGACCACCTGGCGGGCGTTGTAGACGGTTCCGTCATAGGTGCCGAGCTGAATGATCGCCAGGCGGAACGGGCGGGCGACCTGGGCCTTGTCCGGTGCCACTTCGGCGATCAATTCGCGCAGGTAGCTCTCTTCGAAGCAATGGGCGTCGATGCCGCCGATAAAGCCGTAAGGGTTACGCGCGGTCTCCAGATAGACCGGCGTGGCGCCCGCCTGGATCAGTGCGCCCTGGTGATTGGACTTGTGGTTGTTACGGTCGAACAGCACCAGGTCGCCGGGCGTCAGCAGGGCATTGGTTACCACCTTGTTGGAGGCGGAGGTGCCGTTGAGCACGAAGTAGGTCTTGTCGGCGTTGAACACCTTGGCCGCGTGTTTCTGCGCCAGCAGCGCAGGGCCCTCGTGAATCAGCAGATCGCCCAGTTTGACGTCGGCGTTGCACATGTCGGCGCGAAACAGCGTCTCGCCGAAAAAGTCGAAGAACTGTCGGCCGGCCGGGTGCTTGCGGAAGAACTGGCCGCCCTGATGGCCCGGGCAGGCGAAGGTGACGTTGGCTGATTCGGTATAGCGTTTGAGCGAGTCGAAGAATGGCGGCAACAGGCTTTCTTCATAGGCCTTGGCCGCGGTTTCCAGCTGGTTGCCATGGTATTCGGCATTGTTGCGCGAACGGTCAAAGATGCCGTTGACCTGCAGCAGCACGTCTTCCAGGTGCTTGTACACATCACGCGCGCGGTTGCCTGTACCCGGGGAGGTGGCGAGGAAAATCGGGATATCGAAGCCGGTGCGCTGGAGCGATTCCAGGGCTCCGGCCATCACGTCTTCCACCGAGAACACGGCGACGGCGATGTCGGTGTAGTCGGTCTGACTGAGCGGCACTACTTGCCGATAAGTCTGGAAGCAGTCGATCGCGGAATCACTGGCAGCAATTTTCAAAATTTTCATGCGGGGGAAATCTCCTGGCGGACACTCACTTGTCCACCGTTTGCAAGAAATCAATGTACCGAGGGAACCATCAAGGTTCCCTGACCTGAATCATGCCAACACTGGTTATAGACGTGTTTGGCCAGATTGGTAGCAACGGACAATCCGGGGTCGACTCCGGACAAGCCATGCCTGTCCCTGACGCTGACAATCCGCCGGGTGCCTGAACCTTTTTGCAGTGGAGTGCGAAATCCATGGTGGCTACCCGCGTTGATGAAGTACTGAAAATTGGCTTCTGGCTGACGGAGCGTTTCGACCTGTTTGCCCTGGCCAATGCCCTGGAGCCCTTGCGCCTGGCCAATCAGGTGGCGGGGCGCATGGTGTGCCAATGGCAAATACTCAGCCTGGAGGGGCATTCGCTCAGCGCCAGTAACGCGATCGCTACCTCCACAGCACGACTGGATCAGGCATCAGCGCTGGACGTGTTGATCCTGTGCGCGGGCGAACACCTGCCACTTGAGACGGATTTTGAGCAGAAACTGCACTACTGGACCACACAGCCAATCCTCTTTGGCGCGCTCGGCAAGGCCGGTTGGTTGCTGGCGCAAATGGGTGCGCTGGACGGTTTTCGCTGCAGCTTGCCGGAGCCCGACTCGCCCTTGGCCTTTGCTGCATCCAGAGCGCTGAGCCCGGTGGCCGCGCCGTTCTGTGTCGATGGCCCGCGCCTGACGTGCGTCGGGCCCGAGGCCGTGCGAGGGTTGGTCTGCGAGCTGCTGGCCCAGGTCCACGGGCGCGCCCTGGTACTGCGCATGGAGCAACACCTCGTACGCCAGACACGGCCATTGCAGCCGCTGCATCAAGCCCCGGAAAAACTGCAGACGGCGCTGGCCCTGATGAGCGAGCACCTCACCCATATGCTTGCAATCGACGAACTGGCCGAGGCCATGGGGATATCCCGGCGTCACCTGGAGCGTCTGTTCAAGCGCACCCTCGGCTGTTCGCCGTCCCGGCATTATCTTGATTTGCGCCTGCAACAGGCCCGGCGCCTGCTGCAGGCGGGTGACCGCTCGATCGCGCAAACCGCCGGCGAATGCGGCTTCGTCGCGGTGCAGCATTTCATTCGCTGCTATCGCCAGTACTTCGGCGCGCATCCGCGTGAACATGTGGTTGCGTGCACAGCGGATCTGACCAACTACAGGTCGGATTCGCGCAAAAAACCTCGTCTTGCATCTGTTCGAATGATCTCCAGCGGCCCACCAGAGTGGCGCCCTCTGTCGCTCAATCACTGACAAGGATCAATGACATGCAAATGCCCAAAACCATCCAGATCAAGAACGGCGAAAAAGTCAGTCCGACCTTCTCGGCTCAGGAATACGCCAACCGCCAGGGCAAACTGCGCGCTTATCTGGCGCAAAACAACATCGACGCGGCAGTCTTCACTTCCTATCACAACATCAACTACTACAGCGATTTCCTCTATTGCTCGTTCGGCCGCCCCTACGCCCTGGTCGTGACTCAGGACAGCGCCGTCACCATCAGCGCCAACATCGATGGCGGCCAGCCTTGGCGCCGGACCGTGGGCACCGAGAACATCGTCTACACCGACTGGCAGCGCGACAACTACTTCGTCGCCATCCAGCAAGCCTTGCCCAAGGCGGGGCGCATTGGCATCGAGTTCGATCACTTGAACCTGCTCAACCGCGACAAACTGGCCAGCCGCTACCCCCAGGCCGAGCTGGTGGACATCGCTGCACCCTGCATGCGCATGCGTATGATCAAGTCGGCCGAAGAGCACGCGATTATCCGTCACGGTGCACGGGTGGCGGACATTGGCGGCGCCGCGATCGTCGAAGCACTGCGTGACCAGGTGCCGGAATATGAAGTGGCGCTGCATGCGACCCAGGCCATGGTGCGCGAGATCGCCCGGACCTTCCCGGACTCGGAGCTGATGGACACCTGGACCTGGTTCCAGTCCGGCATCAACACCGATGGCGCACACAACCCGGTGACCTCGCGCAAGGTCAACAAGGGCGATATCCTCAGCCTCAACTGCTTCCCGATGATCGCCGGCTATTACACGGCGCTCGAACGCACGCTGTTTCTCGACCACTGTTCCGATGAGCACCTGCGCCTGTGGGAAGTCAACGTCAAGGTCCACGAAGCCGGGCTGAAGCTGATCAAGCCGGGCATGCGCTGCTGCGATATCGCCGAGCAACTCAATGAGATTTTCCTTGAACACGATCTGCTGCAGTACCGCACTTTCGGTTACGGACACTCGTTCGGCACCCTGAGCCATTACTATGGCCGCGAAGCCGGGCTGGAACTGCGTGAAGACATCGACACGGTGCTGGAGCCGGGGATGGTGGTGTCCATCGAACCGATGATCATGCTGCCCGAAGGCCTGCCGGGGGCTGGCGGTTACCGCGAGCACGATATCCTGATCGTCAACGAGCAGGGCGGCGAGAACATCACCCAATTCCCGTACGGGCCGGAGCACAACATCATTCGCAAGTAACGGCGTAACAGACAAGCGTGGGAGCTTCGCCGCTCCCACGCTTGTTTATCGACCATTGCTGGACACCATACGGCATGCGCGCCCAAGAACGTGCAGCACTTACTGACCTTGATCCCTGCCAAGTAAAACAATAGAGGGTATTTGTCATGTCACATGTCTCGACTGTTCTTCCCCGTTTTTGCACCTCCACCCCGGGAGGTGCGCAATGAGCACCGCAAGCCTCACCCTCGCGCAGACCCACGAAAGAACTTCCGAGCGCAAAGCCCTGCGGCGCGCGGCCAGTGCCAGCTTCATGGGTAACTTCGTCGAATGGTTCGACTACGCCGCCTACGGTTACCTGGCCACCGTCATCGCCCTGACATTCTTCCCGCAGACCGACAAGCCCAGCGCCTTGCTGGCGACGTTCGCGGTGTTTGCCCTGTCGTTCATCGTCCGTCCCCTGGGTGGCCTGGTCTGGGGGCATTTTGGTGACAAGTATGGGCGGCGCAGCGCGTTGTCCTGGTCGATCCTGATTATGTCGGTCTCGACGTTCTGCATCGGCATCCTGCCCACCTACAATCACATCGGCCTGTGGGCACCGGCGTTGCTGCTGGTGATCCGCCTGTTCCAGGGGTTCTCTGCGTCCGGTGAATACGCCGGTGCGTCGGCATTCCTCGCCGAGTACGCCCCGGAAGGCAAGCGCGGCCTGTACACCAGCATTGTCCCGGCCAGTACCGCCGCCGGTTTGTTGTTTGGCGCGGTCTTCGTGGCGGGCCTGCATGCCTGGCTCAGCGTCGAGGACCTGCACAGCTGGGGCTGGCGCTTGCCGTTTCTGCTGGCGGCGCCGTTTGGCCTGGTGGGGCGTTACATCCGCATGAGCCTGCAGGACACGCCCAAGTTCCTGGAGATGGAAAAGCGCCTCGAAGCCAAGGAGTGTGCGACCCATGCCCCGGTTCGCGAGCTGCTGACCGTGCACCGGCGCAGCGTGATCATCGGCATCGGCGTGACCTGCCTGAACGCCGTGGCGTTTTACCTGCTGCTCAGCTACATGCCGACGTACCTGTCGACTGAAATGGGCATGAGCGAAAGTGATTCGTTCCTGGCGTCAACGGTGTCCCTGGCGACCTACATCGGCCTGATTTTCCTGATGGGCAGGCTGTCGGACCGCTTTGGGCGCAAGACCATGCTGCTGACGGCTTCGGTGTTGTTCCTGTTGCTGACCTTCCCGCTGTTCGGAATGCTCGATCATCAGCCACTGCTGGTGGTGTTGATGATCCAGATCGCATTCGGTGCAATCCTGGCCATGAATGACGGCACCTTGCCGTGTTTCCTCGCCGAGATATTTCCCACTCGCGTGCGCTTCAGCGGGTTTGCCTTCAGCTTCAATATCGCCAACGCGGTGTTTGGCGGGACCGCACCGTTTATCGCGACCTGGCTGATCCAGATGACCGGTAACAAGATGGCACCGGCCTGGTATCTGCTGGCCGCTGCAGCGGTAGCGTTGGTGGCCATGCTGGCTAGCCGGGAGACGGCGCACAAGGCTTTGCAGGATTAATGTGGGAGCAAGGCTTGCCCGCGATGGCGTCCTTGCATCAATGCACTGCCAACTGCTTGCGCTCACCGATCGGCGACACTCCAAAAAACCGGCTATAGCATTTGGAAAAATGTGCCGGGGACACAAAGCCGCAGGCGAGCGCGATATCGCGGACCTGCGACTCGCTTCGCAGCAGCAATTGCCGCGCCCGCGACAGGCGTAGCTCCAGATAGTACTGGCTGGGGGTGCGCTGCAGGTGTTTGTGAAACAGGCGCTCCAGCTGGCGCACCGACACTTCGTTCAAACGCGCGAGCTCTTCCAGGCTGACCGGCTCTTCAAGATTGGCTTCCATGATCGCCACCATCTGGCTGAGCTTGGGCTGCGAGGTCCCCAGCTTCTGCCTTAAAGGCACGCGCTGCTGCTCCTGCGCCCCGCGCACCCGGTCGCACAGCAGCAACTCGGCGGCATGGGCGGCGATGTCGCGGCCACCAGGTTCGCGGGCGATCAGTTGCAAGGTCATGTCCATGGACGCCACGCCGCCGGAGCAGGTGTAGCGATCGCGATCCAGTTCGAACAGCTGATTGGAGATGATGATCCCGGGAAACCGCTCTTTGAGTGCCTCGATATCTTCCCAGTGAATGGTGCAGCGGTAACCCTTGAGCAGATCCGCGCGCGCCAGCAGGTGGCTGCCGGTGCAGATGCCGCCCAGCGTGACCTGCTGATGGGCAAGCTTGCGCAGCCAGTTGAGCAGTGGCCGGCTGCTGTGATTGGAGACTATCGGGTTTGCGCCGACCACGAACAGAATGTCCAGCTCGGGGGCGTCGACGATCGAGTAATCAGGCAGGATGCGCATCCCGTTGCTGGCGGTGACCGGGTCCAGTGTGGCGCCGATCACCACCGTGCGAAACATCGGCCGGCGCGCCGCCATATTGGCCATGCGCAGGGTTTCCACGGAGGAGGCAAAGCCAATAGTGGTGAAATTGGGAATGACCAGAAAGCCAACGGTTTTCACCGGCCGTTGTTCACCTGCCGGGCCGTCCACGGGCGGCGTGTTCGCCTTCATCAATACTCTCCGCTGTACCATTGACGCGTTCTGCGCAGGTAGCAACCTGTTGCGGCATCATCGCGTTTTCCTGAGGGTCATGTGCAGGTACCGAGTGCTTGAATATTACACCCAGTGCTCGCTCAACAGGCGCACGGCCTCGGCCTCCACGGCGCCTTCGTCGGTGCCATCGGAAAAGACCGCGCAGGTGGTGATATCCGGGCCGCAAACACTGCGATAAACCGCCACGACACTGCCGGGGCCGACGCCGGTATGACCACTGAGGATGCGTCCACCCTCGACCGGCCCGTGCATCAGGCCGAGGCCGTAACCGGGGGCGATCCAGGGACGTCCCGGTATCGGTCCACCGAGCGTGCGCACTGCCTGCATTTGAGCAAGCAAGGAGTGCGCCAGGAAGTCTGAAGCGTATAAACGGTCCAGGCACGAGGCGGCCTCCACCAACGGCCCTACCAGCAGCCCGTGGTACACCCAGCCCGGGTCATAGGTGGCGACAGCGCCCATGTTTACCCCGTGCAGATCGACTTCACGCCTGGCGAGACGGACCCGGGACAGGCCAAGCGGTACGAACACCCGTTGCGCCAGGGCTTCATCCAGGGCAAGGCCAGTCAAGCGCTCGATCAGTCGCGCCACGTACAGATAACCGACATTCGAATAGTGCCAGCCATCTCCCGGTGCGTAACGCAGGCGGCTTGCGTCAAGGCGTTGCAGCATTTCATCCGCCGGCCAGGGAACGTCGCCGCGGGCGACTGCGCCGTGGTAATCGGCCAGTTCGCTGTAGTCCGCCAGGCCTGCTTCATGGCGCAACAATTGGCGCAGGGTAAAGGGGCCTTCGGGCAGTGGCTGATCCAGCTCGATCAGGCCATCGCGCACCAGCGTCAGGGCGGCAGCCGCCAGCACGGTCTTGGTAAAGCTCCACCAAGGGATCGTCGCATCGGACCGATCCGGGGTCAGGGGTGTACCGTTGGAAATAAGGGAGAAAAGCATTGCTGGCTGCTCTGAAAGGGGGCGCGGCGAGAGTTTGCCAGAATGCAAAAGCCGGTGATCAAATGTTTACATCCGGTCATTGCTGAATGACCTTAGCGCAGCCAATGCACCAGCACGCCCGCCAGCGCGCATGCCAGCAGTACTTCGATCACACCGCGCTTGAAAACCAGCAGCGCGATCGCCGCCACCACTGCAAGCAACAGCGACACCCAGTCGAACCCGCCACTGAACCCGCCTGGCCACAGCACGTGATAGCCGAAAAACACCGCGAGGTTGAGGATCACCCCGACCACCGCTGCGGTGATGGCGGTCAGCGGCGCGGTGAATTTAAGTTGGTTGTGAGTCGATTCGACCAGGGGACCGCCAGCCAGGATGAACAGGAACGAGGGCAGGAACGTAAACCAGGTCACCAGCGCCGCCGCGAGCGCGCCCGCCAGGAACGCCTGGTCCGGGCCAAATACCTGTTGCACGTAGGCGCCAATGAAGCCGACGAACGCCACCACCATGATCAACGGACCTGGGGTGGTCTCGCCCAGCGCCAGGCCGTCGATCATCTGGGTGGGTGTCAGCCATCCGTAATGACTGACCGCGCCCTGGTACACATAGGGCAGCACCGCATAGGCGCCACCAAAGGTCAGCAGCGCGGCCTTGGTGAAGAACCAGCCCATCTGGGTGAAGGTGCCGTGCCAACCGAACAGGAGGGTGAGCGCGCCCATCGGCAGCGTCCACAGGATTGCCCCGATAAACGCCAGGCGCAGCAATTTCAGGCTGCTGAAGCGGGCATGTGCGGGGGGCGGGGTATCGTCATCGATCAGCGCGGGCCCAAACGATTTACCCTTGGCCAGCGCTGTGCCGACCGTGAATTTTCCGGGGGCAAGGCGTCCGCCGACGTACCCGATGAGTGCTGCGGCCAGCACAATCAAAGGGAAGGGCACGTTCAACAACAGGATAGCGGCAAAGGAGGCGCCGGCAATGCTCCACAGCCAGTTGTTCTGCAACACCCTGGAACCCATGCGGTGCGCGGCTTGCAGCACGATGGCGGTGACCGCCGGCTTGATCCCGTAGAACACCCCGACCACGACCGGCACTTCGCCGAAAGCAATGTAGACCCAGGATAATGCAATGAGGATGAACAACGACGGCAGCACGAACAGCGCGCCGGCAATCACGCCGCCCCAGGTGCGGTGCATCAACCAGCCGAGATAGGTCGCCAGTTGCTGAGCTTCGGGGCCCGGTAGCAACATGCAGTAGTTGAGGGCGTGCAGAAACCGGCGCTCGGAGATCCAGCGCCGGCGCTCCACCAGTTCCTGGTGCATGATCGAGATCTGCCCGGCCGGGCCGCCAAAACCGATCAACCCCAGTTTGAGCCAGAACCCGAAGGCTTCCCGTAGCGGGACCGCCCGGGGTGATGCCTGAGCCTGTTCGTCGGCGGAGCAGGGGGGATGGCTCAAACAGGTGCTCCCGAATGACTTAACCGTGACCCAACGCGATCGCAAACGACACGACGATCATGCACGCAAACGCGAAATTGAGGTTCATGAGGGCTTGTTCCGTAAAGTGCTAAAAGTGCAGCCATCTTGAACAGGTCGCGCAGAAATAAAAAATTCGCCTTCATGATTTGAAAGATCGAAGCAATTGATACCTCGGTCATTACTGGGTGCCAAACATCGCCGTCCAGTAAATCCCCGCATCGCTCTTCGGGTCTACCGCGTAGGCCGCGCCCAGTTCCTTGTACGCGGGGTTCATCAGGTTGGCGCAGTGACCAGGGCTGGCGATCCAGCCGTCGACGACCTTGCCCACGGTGTCTTGCCCTGCGGCGATGTTTTCGCCGATCTGCTGGCCGATGTAGCCGGCCAGTTCCGCGCGGTCACCCGGCGTGCGGCCGTCGCGATCCTTGTGGTCGAAAAAATTGTTGTTGGCCATGGCTCGCGAATGGGTCTCGGCGGCGCTCGCCAATGTCGCGTTCCAGGCCAGCGGGGTGGTAGCAGCGAACGATTGCGTGCCGCACTGGCGAGCCTGGCTGCGGGCGTTGTTGAGCAGGGTTAGGACTTTCTGGCCTTCGGCCTGGGAATCGCCCAGGCGTGCGGACATCAGCGGCCGCGCCAGCACGATGCGCCAATCGCGGTCGTCGCGACTCACGCCGATGTCGACAAACTGCGGGTCGAGCACCACGTGGCAGAAACTTTCCCGAATGGCTTGCATGGCCGATTGCGCATCGCGCGGGCCGGACAGGGTGATCGCCTGCACATTGACCATCGGGTAGCCGGCACTGGCCATGGCTTGCTGCAGGTTGCGCACGTTTGTTGCCGACAGTGCCAGGCGTGGATCACCTGCCAGTGGCGGCAGTTCCGGTGATACCTGGTCGGCGCAACGCTGGGGCTGGGTGCGGTAGAGGTTGATCGAATCGATCAGTTGTTTCTCATCGACCGCCAGCGCCTGGGCGGCGAATGACAGGCCCAGCGACAACGCGGCGAGGCGCATAACGGATGAAATGAAGCGCATGAAAATCCCCTTGGGCAGACTGCGCCCATGATGCGCGATTTCACCCCCGCTTGCGCAATGCCTTTTTGTGCCAGGAAACAGTTTTATTGGCCGCCGGATGAAATGAATTGGGGCGACTACAATTAAGCCAGGCCGCCGATTAGCGCGTAACAGCGTCGATAATGCGCTGCCCCATCCGGTTCTTTGAGAAGGGTCGATCATGCGCTTGATGTGGACTGCAACCTGCCTGGCACTCTCCCTGGTCGGCGGCCAGGTGATGGCCACTGAACTTGAACAGCAAAAAGCCGAGGACAAGGCTGAGGTGCTTGAGCAAAAGGCGGCGGAAAAAGGCCCCGATGTCCCGGTGCCCAAAGCCGAGGCGATCACCACCTCGGAGGTGCAGGCGGTCGATCCCGCCGGCTCGGCGCCGCTGGATGACGCCATAACCTGTCTTGCGCGTTCCAT
Source organism: Pseudomonas sp. ES3-33 (assembly GCF_000952175.1). Classification (NCBI taxonomy): domain Bacteria; kingdom Pseudomonadati; phylum Pseudomonadota; class Gammaproteobacteria; order Pseudomonadales; family Pseudomonadaceae; genus Pseudomonas; species Pseudomonas sp. ES3-33. Next base: position 41,918 of record NZ_JZRI01000013.1, read on the forward strand.
CTACTGGGAGGCGAAGGGCAGGCAGACCCGGGAAATGGAAGCCGTGGCCAGCGTGGTCATGAACCGCCTGGGGCACGAAGGTTTTCCCGACACGGTATGCGCAGTGGTCAAGGAGGGCTCGGAAAGCCGTAACTGTCAGTTTTCCTGGTGGTGCGACGGGCGTTCGGATCAGGTCAGGGAGGATGCCGAGTACGCGGTCGCCAAGGAAATCGCGCGCAAGGCGCTGAACCGCACGCTCAATGACCGGACACTGGGGGCAATGTATTTCCATGACAAAACGGTGCGGCCGGATTGGGCGGGCAAGTACATCAAGACGGCGGATATCGGCAGGTTCAGGTTCTACAAGCCGCGGGGCGGGGACGCGAAATAGGGGCGTGGAGACGAGCTTCAGGAATGGGCGACAAAAAAGGCACCTTCCCAGGTGCCTTTTTCGTGTGCCGCCGTCTTACAGTTCCTGACCCAGGAAGATCAGCGTATTGCCATGGGCTTCAGCCGCAGCCCGTTGGTTGTAGCTGTCGCGGTGCGAGCAGTTGAAACCGTGTTCGGCTTGCGGATAGATGACGATTTCCACGAAGTCGTTGTTCTCGAAGCGCTCGGCGATTTTTTCCACCGCTTCCAGTGGAATGTGGCTGTCCTCTTCACCAAAGTGCATCAACAGCGGCACGGTGATTTCGTCGGCGCGGTCCAATTGGTCCTGGATACCGCCACCGTAGTAGGTGATCGCCACGTCCACCAGGCCGTTGGCGGCGGTCAGGTAGGACAGCAGGCCGCCGAAGCAGTAGCCAATGGAGGCCACGCCGCCATCCAGGCCCGGCTGGTCCTTGAGAGCGGCAATGGCCAGCTTGATGTCGTCCTGGGCTTTGGTGATGTCCGTGGCATTCATCAGTTCGACGGCGCGTTTCCAGCCGGCTTCGTCGTACGTCAACTCGATGCGCGCGCCGCTACGCCAGAACAGATCCGGCACGACCACCAGGTAGCCGTCGGCAGCGTATTGTTCGGCGACCGAGCGGATGTGCTCGTTGACGCCGAAGATCTCCTGGATCAATACGATCCCCGGGCCTTTTTGCGTGTGGGGAATCGCCAGGTAAGCACCGAATTTACCGTCGGCGCTGTCGATCTCGATCCATTGGGTGGTTACGCTCATGGTGGCTCCTGTCTACGCGAGTGAGGGGGGTGTAGCTTGCCACGGTAACATTTCAACGAATGTTACGGCGCCAGAAAGTGCATGCCAGCAGCGCATCGAGGCTGAGTTTGCCTGCGCCGGTCAATACCAGCGGAAGGAGAGCGGCGAGGTAAATCAGCGGCAGCTTGAAGTTGCCATGTCCCTTGTTGCTGATGGCGTAGCCCTGGGCCAGCTCACTCAATGTAGACCAATCGGCCGGCCAGTGGACCGCTGCGGTGGCGACGACGGTCACCACCATCAGGATGAGCGCCGAGACTCGCGTGCCCAGGCCTACCAGCAGGGCCAGGGCGCAGATCAGCTCGGCCCACATCGACAGTTCCCAGTTGAAGGTGGCGGGGACCTGGTTGAACGGAAACGGAAATCGCTCCTGAATGTCGGCAAACCAATTCTGCCCGTTCCACTTTTCCAGGCCCGACTCAAAGAATTCCCAGGCCAGGAACACCCGCAAGGTCAGCGGCGCCATCCAGCGGCCGGCGCGGTCGAGGTTGAAGTGCAGGCCTTTGACGGCCGAAGAGAGTGAGGTGTTCATGGGCGGGATCTCCGTTGCGCGTTTTGATCGGCCTGGCCAATCGACCGGCGGATTTCATCAGCCGGGTGTATCAGCGATGTGTCGTGGGCCAGGGAGATTGGAGGGTTAGTGTGTCGGGGATGGGGGTGGATACACATGGATACGCTTGAGCTGGTTGAAATGCCGGGAATGACGCTTCGGGGATTTTCCGGTACCTTTTCTGCCCCTCCATTGCATGGTGAAACCGCTTCATGTCTCTTGCGCTCGATCGTCTAGTCGCTGGCACGCCCATTCCGTTCGCCGGGAATCGTGTCACTGTCGTCAGCCCCGAACTGGCTGAGCGGTTCCAGCCCGGTGACCACCTTCTGGTGGAGCAGGTCAGTGGTGAATTGCTCTTGATTCCGGTGGCTGACCAGCAAGCGGCAGCCGTGGCGATCGAGCGCGCCGAAGCGGCTTTCAAGGCGATGTCGGCCGTGTCGGATGAGGCGATCAGCGAATTTTTCGACCACTTCGCGCAGCGCCTGGAAAGCCCGCAGGCCTGGGCGTTGATCGAGGCGGCGAACCTGGCCGATATCGAGCGGGCCAAGGCCCGTCGACGTTCCACCACGCGACTGCTGGCCAATGAGCCGATGCGCCGCGACATGATCGCCGGACTCAAGGCCTGGCGCGATGCGTCGGCGTCTCGCGGCAAAGTCATCAGTTGCGTCGAGCATGACGGCTGGAAGGTCGAACAGGTGGTCTCACCGCTGGGCATTGTTGCGTTTGTATTCGAGGGTCGACCGAATGTCTTTGCCGACGCTGCTGGCGTTCTGCGTACGGGCAACACCGCCGTGCTGCGCATCGGCAGTGATGCGTTGGGCACTGCCCAGGCCATCGTTACCCATGCATTGAACCCGGCGCTGGCGGATGCCGGCTTGCCCGCCGGCGCTGTGTCGCTGGTGGAAAGTGTCAATCACGCAGCGGGTTGGGCCATGTTCGCCGACCGGCGCCTGTCGCTGGCCGTGGCCCGAGGTTCTGGCCGCGCAGTCAGCCAGCTGGGCAGTATCGCCCAGCAGGCCGGCACCGCCGTCAGCCTGCACGGCACCGGAGGTGCCTGGCTGATAGCGGACAAGGACGCCGACGCCCGGCGTTTTGCCGCCGTGGTGCGCAACTCCCTCGACCGTAAAGTCTGCAACACCCTGAACGTCTGCCTGATTCACCGCGACCGGGCCGATGAATTGGTGCCGTTGTTTCTCGACGCCCTGCAGCAGGCCGGCAACAGCCGTGGTCAAGGCTGCAAATTGCACATCGTCGAGGGCAGCGAAGGGCGCTTGCCGCCGGAGTGGCAAACGGCGAGCGTCGAGGTCTATCGCGCCGATGGCTACCGCACCGAAGCGCTGGCTGAGCCATTGCCCGAGGCTCAACTGGGGCGTGAATGGGAATGGGAGGAAACGCCCGAAGTCAGTCTGAAAATCGTGGATGACCTGGATCAGTCCATCGACCTGTTCAACCGCTACAGCCCGCAATTCACGGTGTCGTTGATCAGTGAGGACGCCAGCACCCAGGAGCGCTTCTACAACGCGGTGAATGCGCCTTTCGTGGGTAACGGAATCACCCGTTGGGTGGATGGCCAGTACGCATTGAGCAAGCCGGAGCTGGGCCTTTCGAACTGGGAGAGCGGTCGCCTGTTTGCACGCAGCGCGATTCTCTCGGGGGATGGGGTGTTCACCATTCGCAGTCGCATGACCCAGATTGATCTGGGCGTTAAACGCTAAAAAAGCTGGCTACAAAAAAGGGCCTGCTCTTTGGCGAGAGCAGGCCCTTTTTATATTAGAGGTGTGAAGTATCAGTAGAACCGGTCAATCACCCGAACTTCGTTCTGGTTCTGCATCGACGCCCACGCCTGTTTCAGCGTTTGCAGAACACTGCCGATGAAGTCTTTATCAGCGGCGGCTTTCTTGCCAACGTAGCCCTGGCCGCGACGGTACATCTTCAGTCGGGCAAGCAGGTTCTGGTTGTTCTTGTCGAATTCCGTCTCATCGGCGTGCGTTGCCAGGCAGTCCATATGAACCTGGCCCGACTTGCTGATCCACAGAATATGGCTGTCGTGGCTGTCTTTTTGCGCAGCGAACATGCGAGCCAGTTCTTCGATAGTGGGTTGATTGTTCAGATTCATGATTTGCCCCTTGACCATTTGGTGATCTTTCAAAGTTGGTTCGCTAATACAGGTAGCCCATCGGTTAGTTGATCCCTGGCACCGAAACCAGGACGTCAGCGTTCATTCGCCGAATGTGGCGAGGTCCCGCGTCTGTTGCATGTAGTCGTGTTGAATAACTGCTACGCAATAGCGTCACAACGAAGAGAAGCAGCGAAAACCTGGAGGCCACTGCCGACTTTTCAGGGTCGGCCACAAGCTTCATGAGGATTGATCGCCAGCGCTTCTCGTCCTTGTACTGGACGTTCGGGCCAGGTCAGCTTCTTCAATCTGCCTTGTGGGCAGCGTGTATCCGGGAATAACAGCTCGGCGGTCAGACGAGCTTGCTCAAACATGTTGCCGTACTCCCGATCGGGGAGATGTCTGCATCATGCAAGGGCAAATCGGAGGCGTCAATGGTTATGTAGTGATTATTTTTGTTCACTACATATTGTCGGACAAAGCGGTTTGGAATGAGCAGGGCGAGGCAGCGCGCCCCGTTCAGACGGCCTGGGGCGGGGTTTCGAAGCGGTAAAAGGTGCAGGGATGTCCATCCACCGGTCGCTGGTGCAGGCTGTACTGGTGGCCTGTGAGAATCGGTATGAGTCCGGCCCAGAACCGCCGTGCCGGCTGGTTTGCATCGATATGGAAAATTTGCCATTGGCCCGGGTGGACGCTCAAGAAGGCAGAGACGACAAACTTCGCGACGCCCTGGCCACGAAAACGTCGAGTGACGAACAGATAACCCAAGTTCAACTGCGCGCCATCGAGGTGGGTCTGGTCGTCGACGGTCACGAAGCCGGCCAGTTCGCCGTCAACCGTAATCAGGAAGGGCCGGGTGGCCGACTTTCTCCAGTAGTCCACCTGGGGCTGGATACTGAAGAAACCGTGCCCTGCGAGCTTCAGCGGGAGCCATTCACTGAAGTCGTACAGGTAGAACTGCATCAGGTTTTCAATGGTGTCCAGATCGTCGCGTTGGGCGGCGTGCAGTTCTATCACGGGCATTAAAAGTGGCTCCTGACCGGGTCGATCAGTGGGGCGCGAAATCGTATGGGCCACCGGTCTTCAGTGCGGCAGCGTAGGCTGGGCGTTTCTGGAAGCGGTCGACCCAGGCGGCGACGTGCGGGTACTGACCGAGTTTGCCTTGCGCCCTGGCGATCTCGCCGATAAAGCTCATCTGGATGTCCGCGGCGCTGAATTCAGCGCCCAGCAGGTAGTCGCCCTGGCTCAGCGCCGTGTCGAGGTAACCCAGGTAGTTGGCCACTTCCGAGTTGATCCGTGGATGCAATGGCGCGCCAGCCTCTCCCAGTCGACCCACGTACAGGTTCAGCATCAGTGGCAGCATCGCCGAACCTTCGGCGAAATGCAGCCATTGCACGTATTGATCATAGGCGGCTGTGGCGGGGTCAGGTTGCAGGCGGCCCTGGCCGTGGCGTCGGATCAGGTAATCGATGATGGCCGCAGACTCGATCAACGTCTGTTGACCGTCTTCGATGACCGGGGATTTGCCCAGGGCATTGACTGCCTTCAACTCCGGCGGTGCCAGGTTGGTCTTCGGGTCACGCTGGTAGCGCTTGAGCTCATAGGGGATGCCCAGTTCTTCCAGCAGCCAGAGAATCCGTTGCGAGCGAGAGTTGTTCAGGTGATGGACGATAATCATGTTCTTGGCCTTTTCAGGTAGTAGGGCTGGCGCCGGGCTTGAACAACACTAGACCATCACAGTCCGCGCGAAGTGCCCTTATGGTTTGCTTGCCGGTTTTGCCGTGCGCCGGGTGCTGGTGGCCGGTTTGCGCTTGGCCGGTTTGCGTTTGTTTTTCCACGGCGTGGCTCCGCGCCCTGCCGGGCTTGCAGGCCCGCTGATGGTCAGGCTCAGGCCTGCGCAGCGGGCCACCTGTTTGCTCATCCAGGCGGCCTGTTTGGTGACAAACTCTTCCAGGCTCATCTCGCCGCTCTGCACCATGTCCAGCGCCTGTTCCCAGATCGCCGTGGTACCCGGGTCGGCAATGGCCCGGGGCACGGCGTCGATCAGGCTGAATGCCGCCGGGGTCGCGGCCAGCGCCTTGCCGTTTTTAATCAGGTAGCCGCGGTCGAGCAGCCCCTGGATGATCGACGCGCGAGTCGCTTCGGTACCGATGCCGGTAGTGTCCTTGAGTTTTTGCTTGAGCAGCGGATCTTCCACGAGCTTGGCGACATTTTTCATCGCCTTGATCAGGTCGCCCTCGGTGAAGGGTTTGGGCGGCTGAGTCCAGAGGTCCTTGAGCTTGACGTCGACAACCTTGCATTCACGACCTTCGGCCAGGGTCGGCAAGGTTTGCGGAACCGGCGCTTCGCGTCCCTTGGCCGGGGCCAGGGCCTCGGGCAGGGCGCGTTTCCAGCCAGGCTCGACGATCTGCTTGCCAACAGCTCGCAGCGCTTGCCCGGCGCAGTCGAAGTCGGCCTGGGTCCGGTCATACTCGTGGTTGGGCAGGAACTGCGCCAGGTAGCGTGCGCGAATCAATGTGTACACCGCCCGCTGCTTGCCCACCAGTCGCTCGAGGTTCTTTGCTGCCGCCGTGGGGATGATCCCGTGGTGAGCGCTGACCTTGGCATCGTTCCAGGCGCGGGAGCGTCGGTGCGGTTCAAGGTGATCATTCAATGCGTTCAGGCCGGGATCGGCCTGCCTTAACGCTGCCAGAATGCCGGGCGCCTCGCCGTGCTGACTGACCGGCAGGTAGCCGCAGTCGCTTCGAGGATAGGTGATGACTTTATGGGTTTCGTAGAGTGCCTGGGCGATGTCGAGCGTCTCCTGGGCACCGAGGCCCAGTTTCTTCGAACAGACCTCCTGCAAAGTGCCCAGGTCGAAGGGCAGGGGGGCGACTTCACGCAGGCGCTCGGTACGCAGCTTGACCACCCGGGCGCTGGCCGCCTGGCTGATAGCTGCTGCGGCCTGCCGGGCCAGTTCCGGGTTCAGGCAGCGGTCCTGGTCGTCGCAAACCTCGGAAGCTGCGCGCCATTGCGCGGTGAATGGTGTGCCGTCGTGCAGCAGTTGCACGTCAATCGCCCAATAGGCGACCGGGACGAAATCGGCAATGCTGCGATCCCGATCCACCACCAGGCGCAAGGTGGGCGTTTGCACTCGACCGACCGGCAACACTCCCTGATAACCGGACTGCCGTCCCAGCAGGGTGAACAAGCGGCTCATGTTCATGCCGATCAGCCAGTCGGCCCGGGAGCGGCCCAGGGCGGAGTGGTACAGGCTGAACGTCTCGGCTCCCGGCTTGAGCGCCGCCAGCGCCTTGCGAATTGATGCGTCATCCAGCGCCGATAACCAGAGGCGACGAATCGGCCCGCGATACCGGCAATGTTCGACCAGCTCCCGAGCGATCATTTCGCCTTCGCGGTCGGCGTCCGTGGCGATCACCAGCTCATCGGCTTCGCCCAGCAACCGTTTGACTGCCTTGTACTGGCTGGCAGTGCGCGGCTTGACGGTCATCTTCCATTTATCAGGAATGATCGGCAGGTCTGCCAGCACCCAGCGCTTGTAGCGTGCGTCGTAGGCATCCGGTGGCGCGGTTTCCAGCAGGTGGCCGATGCACCAGGTCACCGTGACGTCCGTACCCAGCCAGCAGCCATCGCCGCGACGCCGGGCGCCGAGCACGGCCGCAATATCCTTGGCCTGGGAAGGTTTTTCACAGAGGTACAGCCGCATGACCACCATCGATGTTCAGTGTACGAGAGGTGCACAGAATGGCGGTTGACGGGCGAGGGATCAACCTTTATCTGTATGGATGTACAGCAGATGAGTTTCCGTTCGTTGCCCTGAGCCACTGCCGTTGGGCCGAGCCCGTCACCGAACTGCCCGGAGTGAAGCTTCCGTTCGGCTGTGAAGCGTTCGTGCAGGCGTAACTTGGGTTATACCTGATAGCTGGTGATGCAGGTTTTGACCACGCCAAGCTGCCCTTTAAGAGGATGCTCGCCCCCCGCGGGTACAAGCTTTCGCACCGATTGAGTCAAGTCTTCCAAGAGGAATCCACTCCATGTCAACTCCCCCCGCTGTCATTACCATTGCTGAACAACCGGGCTGTCTTCTGGTGAAATTCCACGGCATCCAGGTGGCCGCGTCCTCGCGCGCGCTGGTGCTGCTGGAGGCCAATTACCCGCCGGTGTATTACGTCCCGCGCGAAGACATCGACGAAAAGTACTTCGCCCGCACCGATCACACCAGTTATTGCCCGTACAAGGGCGACGCCAGCTATTTCAGCCTGCAGGTTCCCGGGCATGAGGGGGCCAACGCGGTGTGGAGTTATGAGAAGCCCAAGGTGTCGGTGGCGCAGATCAAGGATTACGTCGCGTTCTACCCGAATCAGGTTAAGTTCGAATTGCTGGACGCCGAGGTCTGATAAAACGCCAGTTAAACAAGGTCCGATAGCCGCTGTGCCTGGACCAAGGTGGTTTCGTCGATCTGATCGATCGACGTCACCCCGGTCAACGTCATGGCCACGCGCATTTCCCTGGCAAAGATATCCAGCATGTTTTCCACTCCGCGTTGACCGTCGGCGGCCAGCGCGTAGGCCATTGATCGTCCCAGCAGGACGCCTTTGGCACCCAGCGCGAGCATGCGCACCACGTCCAGTCCCGAACGAATGCCCGAGTCGACCAGCACGGTCAGGTCATTCGCCACGGCTTGCACGATCGGCGGCAATGCCCGGGCGGTCGAGAGCACGCCGTCCAGTTGGCGGCCGCCATGGTTCGACACGACGATGCCATCAGCCCCGAAGCTGACCGCGTCCCTGGCATCCTGGGGATCGAGGATGCCCTTGATGATCATCGGTCCTTGCCAGAAATCGCGTATCCACTCCAGGTCACTCCAGCTGATCGACGGGTCGAAATTATTCGCCAGCCAGCCCATGTAATCCTCCAGGGTCACGGCCTTGCCGAGGTATCTGGAAATGTTGCCCAGATCATGGGGACGGCCCATGAGGCCGACGTTGAAAGCCCAGTCGGGCCGGGTCATGGCTTGCAGCATGCGCCGTGTCGAAGCATACGGGCCGGACATCCCCGAATGCGCATCGCGATAACGCGCGCCGGGCGTTGGCATGTCCACGGTGAATACCAGGTTCTTCACGCCGGCCGCCTTGGCTCGCTCGAGGGCGTTTTTCATGAAACCGCGGTCCTTGAGCACGTACAGCTGAAACCAGATCGGTTGCTGGCTCTGGGCGACGACTTCCTCGATCGAACACACCGATACCGTCGAAAGGCACAAGGGGATGCCTTTGTTTTGCGCAGCCCTGACGGCCTGGACTTCACCCCGGCGGGCAAACATGCCCGTCAGGCCGACCGGCGCCAACACGATTGGCATTGCGAGTTTCTGTTCGAACAGGGTGGTCTCCAGGCTCAGGGTCTCGACGTTTTTCAGGATCCGCTGGCGCAGGCTGATGCCGCTAAGATCGGCGCTGTTGGCCCGCAACGTATGCTCCGCATAGGCCCCGCCGTCGATGTAATCGAACAAAAAGCGCGGGAGTTTGCGCCGCGCCGCCTCGCGATAGTCGGATGCAGATGAAATGATCATGAAGACGCGCCTCGGTCTGGTGATTGCGATGACCCATGTGCTCAGGTTAACGAAAACGCCCCGCGTGTGCGGGGCGTTTTTTCGTCTGCTGTCAGTTGGTGTCCAGGTCGACGTTTTTCGTCTCACGCAAACAGATCAAGCCGACCACCAGGCTCACCCCGGTGATCAGCACCGGGTACCAGAGTCCGTAGAAAATATCCCCGGTGTACACCACCAGCGCAAACGACACCGTCGGCAGGAAGCCACCGAACCAGCCGTTGCCGATGTGATAGGGCAGGGACATCGAGGTGTAGCGGATGCGCGTCGGGAACAGCTCGACCATCAGCGCTGCCAGCGGGCCGTAGCACATGGCGGAGATGATGATCAGCCCGACGATCAATGCCACGATCATCGGCTTGTTGATCAGCTGGGTGTCTGCCTGTGACGGATAACCGGCCAGGGTGATCGCACCGCGCAGGGCGGCTTCGTCATAGCCGTCGATCTTCACGTCGCCGACGCTGACCTGCACGGCGCTGCCAGCGGGGGCTGCGGCGCTGCTGTAGGGCAGCCCTTGCTTGACGAGGAAGGTCTTGACCTTGTCGCACGGGCTGTCGAATTTCGCTTTGCCCACTGGATCGAACTGGAAGGTGCAGGTGGCCGGGTCGGCCAGCACGGTGATCGGCGCCTGTTGGCTGGCCAGGTCAATGGCGGGGTTGGCATAGTGCGCCAGGGATTTGAAGATCGGGAAGTACAGGACCGTGGCCAGCAGCAGTCCAAGCATCAGCACCGGTTTGCGCCCGACCTTGTCCGACAGCCAGCCGAAGAAGATGAAGAACGGCGCGCCGATGATCACGCTGATGATCAGCAGGCTGTTGGCCAGGGCCGGGTCCATTTTCAGGAACTGGGTGAGGAAGAACAGCACATAGAATTGCGCCGCGTAGAAGGTGACGGCCTGACCGGCGTTGATGCTGAACAGGGCAATCAGCACCACCTTGAGGTTTTCCCATTTGCCGAAGGAGTCACGAATCGGCTGCTTGCACAGCTTGCCTTCCTCTTTCATTTTCACGAATGAGGGGGACTCGTGCAGGCTCAGACGAATCCAGGTGGAAATCCCCAGCAGCACGATGGAAAACAGGAACGGAATCCGCCAGCCCCAGACTTCAAACTGGTCGCCGGTGAAATAGCGGCAACCCAGTACCACCAGCAGCGACAGCAGCAGGCCGAGGGTTGCGGTGGACTGGATCCAGCTGGTGTGGAAGCCGCGCTTGCCGATCGGTGCGTGTTCCGCCACGTAGGTAGCCGCCCCCCCATATTCACCGCCCAGGGCCAGGCCCTGGAGCATGCGCAGCACCACCAGGATGATGGGCGCGGCAATGCCGATACTGGCGTAGGTGGGCAACAGGCCGACGCAGAAGGTCGCCACGCCCATCAGCACGATCGTCGCCAGGAAGGTGTACTTGCGCCCGATCATGTCGCCCAGTCTGCCGAACACCAGCGCGCCGAACGGCCGCACGATGAAGCCTGCCGCGAAGGCCATCAGGGCAAAGATGAACGCCGTGGTGTCATTGACCCCCGAGAAAAACTGCTTGCTGATCACTGCGGCGAGCGCGCCGTAGAGGAAAAAGTCGTACCACTCGAAGACCGTTCCAAGTGACGAGGCGAAGATGACCTTGCGGGTGTCGTGACCGATCTCGGCGCGGCCCACGGTCTCCAGCGGCTGAACATGTTCTGACATATCGGTATCCCTTACAGTGATTGTTTTTTTTGTTCCACTGTCGGCGCCTGCCTTGTGGGCGGGTGCCGGTACTTCGATGTAGGTAGTGCGTGCAGTCCCCGCCGCCCCTGTAGGAGCTGCCGAAGGCTGCGATCTTTTGATGTTGCTTTTCAAGATCAAAAGATCGCAGCCTTCGGCAGCTCCTACGGGGGGCGCGGGGGTTTCAGGTGGTGGTGACCCGTTCCTTTGGCGTGGTGGTGCTCCTTAAGGTTGGATTGAGGATCAATTCAGCGGCCTTTTCCGCAATCATCAGCGTAGGCGAACAGGTGTTGCCCGAGGTAATTCTTGGCATGATCGAAGCGTCGGCAATCCGCAGACCGGGGATGCCGTGGACTTTGAGCTGCGCGTCGACCACCGCGTCCCGATCGTTGCCCATGCGGCAGGTACCCACCGGGTGAAAAATCGTCGTGCCGATGCGCGCGGCCGCTTCGTGCAGTTCTTCCTCGCTTTGCAAACTGTCCCCGGGCAGATATTCCACCGGGTTGAAGCGGGCGAGGGCGGGTGCCGACACGATGCGCCGGGTCAGGCGAATGGCATCCGCCGCGACCCGCAGGTCTTGCGGATGACTCAGGTAGTTGGGCTGGATCAGTGGCGCGTCCTGGGCATTGGCGCTGCGGATTTCCACGCGACCACGACTTTGGGGGCGCAAATCACACACCGACGCAGTGAAGGCGGGAAAGGCATGCAACGGCTCGCCGAAGCGCTCCAGCGACAGCGGCTGCACGTGGTACTCGAGGTTGGCCGAGGTCTGCTCCGGCCCCGACCGGGCAAAAGCGCCCAACTGGCTCGGCGCCATCGACAGCGGCCCGCTGCGGTTGTAAAGGTAACGCAGGCCCATGCCCATCTTGCCCCACACGCTGCCGGCGATCTGGTTCAGGGTGCGGGCATTTTCCAGCTTGTAGATCAGTCGCAGTTGCAGGTGATCCTGCAGGTTGCCGCCAACCCCCGGTAGTGCATGGGCCACACCGATGCCGAGTGATTGCAGGAGTGGGCGAGGGCCGATGCCCGAGCGTTGCAGGATACTTGGCGAGCCGACGGCGCCTGCGCACAGGATGATCTCCTGGCGAGCCCTGAAGGTTCTCGGTTGGCCCTGGCAGCGGCTGATGACCGCCGAGGCGCGGCCATTGTCCAGTTGCACGCGATCAACTTCGACGTCAGTCAGTACCGTGAGATTGGGCCGGTGCCGCACGGGCTTGAGAAACGCCTTGGCCGCATTCCAGCGAACCCCGGCTTTCTGGTTGACCTGGAAATACCCGCAGCCTTCGTTGTCGCCCTTGTTGAAGTCATCGACGCTGGCAATTCCGCTCTGTTCGGCGGCGCTACGGAACGCGTCCAGAATCGGCCAGGACAGGCGCTGGCGTTCGATCCGCCATTCCCCGGCAGCGCCATGAAACTGCGAGTCGCCGGCAAAGTGGTCTTCACTTTTCCTGAACAGCGGCAACACCTGGTCCCAACCCCAGCCGGGGTTGCCGTCGGCGGCCCAGCTGTCGTAATCGCCCGCCTGGCCGCGCATGTAGATCATGCCGTTGATCGAGGAGCAGCCGCCCAGCACCTTGCCCCGTGGATAGCTCAGGGCGCGCCCTTGCAGGCCGGGTTGCGCCTCGGTCTTGAAGCACCAGTCGGTGCGCGGGTTGCCGATGCAGAACAGGTAACCCACCGGAATGTGAATCCACGCATAGTTATCGCGACCGCCCGCTTCGAGCAGCAACACCCGATGCTGCGGGTTGGCCGAGAGTCGATTGGCCAGCAAACAACCGGCCGGACCGGCCCCGACCACTACATAGTCGTATTCATCAAGGGAAGTCGGCATCCCTGACCTCGTATTGTTGTTCTTGTTGTCAGGCATCCTAGTTGTTAGCTTTCGTTTAAAGAATGTTAATTTTTGCGCAGCCGCTGTGCGTTTTTAAACAGTGCGGCCTTGGGGACGATCGATGTTCGACTGGAATGACCTGCGGTTTTTTCTTGAACTCCAGCGCAGCGGGCGCTTGCTCACCGCCGCGCGTCGTTTGAACACCACCCATGCCACCGTCGCCCGGCATATCGAAGCCATCGAAAAAAGCCTGGGGACCGCGCTGTTCGTCCAGCATGCCCAGGGTTACCAGATGACGCCTGCTGGCGAAGCGCTGCTCAAACACGCCGAGGCCATGGAAAACGTCGCGTTGCTGGCCCAGGAAGAAATGACCCAATCGACGGCGCCCCTTGGCAAGATCCGCGTGGGTGTCACCGAAGGGCTGGGCATCATGTTTCTCGCCAGCCGCATGAATGACCTCTTCGAGCGTTACCCCGGTCTGGAAGTGGAGCTGGTCGCGGTGCCGCGTTTTGTCAGCATCCTCAACCGCGAAGCCGAAATCAGCATCCACCTGGAACGGCCGGCGGCCGACATGCTGGTCACCCGCAAGCTCACGGACTACCGCCTGGCGCTCTATGCCAGCCAGGACTACCTGAATCGTGCGCCCCCGCTGCGCAGCCGCGAAGACCTCGGCCGGCATGCGTGGATCGGCTATGTCGACGACCTGCTGTTCAGCCAGGAACTGATGTTTCTCAACAGTTTCTGCCGCAACCCCCAGGTGGTGTTCCACAGCACCAGCGTCATCGCCCAGCAGCAGGCGGCACGCTCGGGGCTGGGGATAGCGGTGCTGCCGTGCTACATGGCCAGTGCCGACCCGGGATTGGTGGCGCTACTGCCGGATGAAAGCCTTCTGCGCAGCTACTGGATCAGCACCCGCCGCGAGCTGCACAAATCGGTGCGGCTGCGGGTGTTGTGGGACTACGTGGTGGCGTTGTGTGAGAGCGAGCAGGGCCTGTTGCTGGGCACGGATCAAGCTGCACTGTAGGAGCGAGCTTGCTCGCGATGGTCTTAAGGTCGCGGCGGGTAACCTGTTGCCCCGCCTTATCGTGTACCTCCATCGCGAACAAGGGGTTGGTGTTTCACGGCAGGATCTCGAAGGCCGTTGTGGCCAACCGCTCGCCGTTCACCATCACATGCACCGCGTGCTTGCCCGCGTAATGGCGGCGGGTGGTGAGCTCCTTGATCTGCTGGCTGCGCGCCACTCGTTCGCAAGCCTTGCCCGGCAGGGTCAGCGCCTTGAGCTTGAACACCTTCGCCGAGGTGCTGCCATTGCCCTTGACGTAGTCGATCGCATAATCGATCACCAGCCGCTGGCCGTGCTCGACCGTGGATTGCACGGCAAACGACAGAGTGATCTTCTCACCAAGCGTAATGACTGGAGGCTCAATCCGAACGTCCGTGATCTGGACCTCGGCCTTGCCGCCTGCGCCGATGATCGCCAGCGCCCGTCGATTGCCTTGCTTGATCAGGCTGCGCAGGGCGTGTTTGGCGATCCAGGCAGTGTGCCGGTTCTCCAGCGACCAGCCCTCGATCAGGTCCAGCACCCAGTCGGGATGCTCCTTGGTGATGTCGTTCAAATGATTGGCCACGGACTTGCGCACGTACAAGCTGTCGTCGGCCTTGAGGTTATCGAGGATCGCCGCGGCCAGGCCCGGATCAGCCTGAATCCGCTCCAGCCGGAAAGACCAGGGCAGTCGCGGCCGGCTGCCTTCGCTAGCCAGGCGGCGGACGTGTTCGTTGTCATCCAGCGACCACTGGTGCATGACCGTCAGGGTGCGCTCGAAATCGCTGCGCAGGAGATATCGGATTGCAAACTCCGATGAACCGAACGTGGTGAAGTATTTGAGGGCGGCCATCGACTCTTCGAACGCATGGCTGCCGTAGGTCGCGACATAATGCGGCAATGAAATGCTGACGAAACCGCTGTTCAACCGAGGCGCCAAGGCCCGCAGCACGCCGAGGGTTTCCTCGTAGCTCAACGGCAGCACCGCATACAGGCATTCACTGACCCGGGCCATGCGCTGCATGATCGACAATTCGGCGAGGCCTTCGTTGGCCATCTTCATGAATGCCTTGGCATTGAACTCGGGATACACCGCGCTCATCTCGGTCGCGATGTGCCGGAGGCGCTCGGCGTTGAAGATTTCCTTGAGCGCAGGAGCGGGTTGATCAGCAGCCATTTTGGGTTCCTTTGAATTCATTACTTATCTGAATCTGCGGCAGCATCGTTCATCGTCGAAACGCCGCCCGGAGCAACCACCGGCGGCCCAGGTAATGCACTGATCCCATGTGGGAGTGAGCCTGCTCGCGATAGCGGTCGTCCACACACCCACACCTCAAGCCTTACCCAATTTCTCCTCCTCCAGCTGATCCGACTCAAACAGCTTCGCCAATTCCGCCCTGGCTTCCTGCGCCGTCTGCAGCACTTTGGCCTCATCGTCATAAATCGCATGCTGGGCTTCCAGCACCTGTTCATCGTGATGCTTGAAGCGTTTGATGCGGGCGTCGGCCTGGGCCTGGGTCAGGCCCAACCCTACCAGCGTGCGGCGGCTCATTTCCAGGCTCGAATAGTAGGTTTCCCGAATCGCCTCGGCTCCCAGGTCCACCAGGCGGTGCACATGCTGGCGGTTACGGGCGCGGGCGATGATCTTGATGTGCGGGTAGAGCTTGTGCACCACCTCGGCAGTCTTGATGTTGGCGTCGGGGTCATCGGTGGCAATCACAAAGTATTCCGCCTGTTCGACCTTGGCGGCGCTGAGGATTTCCGGGCGCATAGGATCGCCGTAGAACACCGGCACGCCGCCAAAACTGCGAGACAATTCGATGGTTTCCACTGAAGTGTCGAGGGCGACGAACTTGATGTTCTGCGCCCGCAGGATCCGCGCAACGATCTGCCCCATGCGGCCCATGCCGGCGATCACGACTCTCGGGGCGTCGGTGTCGATCTCACGAAACTTCTCCGGCACCACCACCGGCTGCACCTTCGGGCTCACCAGGCGTGCGCACACCAGCAACAGCAGCGGCGTCACGGCCATGGACAAGGTGATGGTCAACACCAGCAAATCGTAAAGGCGCGGCTCGAACAGGCCCTGGTCGCGGCCGATCTTGAACACGACAAAGGCGAATTCACCGCCCGCCGCCAGCACGATACCCAGGCGAATCGCACTGACCTTGCCCAGGCCGCCGGCCAGCCGCCCCACAACAAACAGCAGCGGCAACTTGATGGCGATCAGCAACAGGGTCAGGCCCAGCACGGTGATCGGTGCACTCAGCAGCAGGCTCAGGTTGGCGCCCATGCCGACGCTGATGAAAAACAGGCCCAACAGCAAACCCTTGAACGGTTCGATCTGCGCTTCCAGTTCATGACGGTACTCGGAGTCCGCCAGCAGCAGCCCGGCGAGAAACGCCCCCAGGGCCATCGACACGCCCACCAGGTCCATCAGCCACGCCGTGCCGATCACCACCAGCAACGCGGTGGCGGTGGACACTTCCGGCAGCCCCGTCCTGGCCACCACGCGAAACACCGGCCGCAACAGGTAGCGCCCGCCGATCACCACCACGGCGATACTGCCGAGCACCCGCAACCCATGATTGACATCTTCGGCTGCAGTGGAGGTGTGGTCGCCTCCCGCCAGCAGCGGCACCATGGCGATCAGCGGGATCGCCGCGATGTCCTGGAACAGCAGGATCGCAAAGGCCAGTCGGCCGTGGGGGCTGGTCAGTTCCTTGCGCTCGGCGAGACTCTGCAGGCCGAAGGCGGTGGAGGACAGGGCGAGGCCCAGACCCAGCACGATGGCACTGTTGAGCGGCTGGCCGAACATGAACAAGGCGGTCAAGCCAATCACCGACCCGGTCAGCAGGACCTGTGCAAGGCCGACGCCAAACACGGATTTGCGCATCACCCACAACCGTCTCGGTGATAATTCCAGGCCAATGATGAACAACAGCAACACCACGCCGAGCTCGGAAATATGGCTGACGCTCTGTGGATTGCCGATCAGGCCCAGCACCGACGGGCCAATGATCACTCCCGCAAACAGATAGCCCAGCACCGCGCCCAGTTGCAGGCGCTTGGCCAGGGGCACGGTCAGCACCGCCGCAAACAGAAAGACGACAGCGGCTTGCAACAGGTTGCCTTCATGGGGCATGGCTTACTCCAGAACTCGGTACGGCGGGGCGACAAGGATAAAGCCTGTAACCGGATGCGTCAGCCATGGGCCGGCATGATTGTATGAATGCAGCCTGTTTGCCGGCCTTGGCGAATCGTTGCGTCCTGAGTGAATGATTTTCTCCGCCCGTAGTCGGAGTTCAGGTATTACGACATTTCTGGAGGATCAACCATGAACAGCAAAACCCTCATCGCCGCCCTGGCCATTGCCGCCGGCGTTGCCGGAATCAGTCCCATCGTTCAAGCGGCTGACCCACCTGAAAAAACCGTGCAGCCAAGTGCTACCAATACCCGTGAACTGAATGTCAATGACCGCGCCCCGGATATCTATCAGCGCCCTGAAAAAGCGCTGAAAAACTGGAAGGCCAAAGGCTTGAAAGCGCCGGTGGAGCAAGCTCAGTGGGTGCAGGTGCATGACAAGTACATGATGGTGATGATCACCAACGGGACGATCGTCGATATCACGCCGGTGGAAAAATAAACGCCCGGTCATGCGGTAAAGTTTCGGCAATGCGGGATAAAGGCTGCTTCTGAAGCCCCTTGCCAGGCAACCGGAGGTTGAGTTGCCAGCCTTCGGCTGACTTAAAACACTTCGCCCTTGTCCCACAGATGTACCAGATCTCCAGGTGCCTGGTCTTCAGGCACTTTCATCACCATCCGGTCATCCTGCTCGCCGCTACGATAGAGCACTTCGATTTCATAAAAGCGCTGATCACCCTGGCCTGCTGCCTGTTCGGTGTAGGGCAGGCAGCCTTCCAGCACGCTGCAGATGCGCGAGCGCTGCTCGATGTCGCATTGCGCGAATTCGATGCTGCGCGGGCGTGTCAGGGCATGGATGGCGGCGACGCCGCCCTGGCGGGAAAGGTGGACGACTGCATCATCGCCCAAGGTTGGCAGGGTTTTCATAATGACTCCCGATTCGGTTCTACACCCACATCAGCCCAGGCTTGCGCCACCGCGAACTGTTCGTCCGGGCCGAAGCGCTTGAGCGCCTGCTCGATGGTCAGCGCGGCAAACTCACCGAATGACGCTTGCGTGCCCAGGCGCGGGTCGCACAACGTGTCGTACCAGATATGGCCGGCTTTCTGCCAGGCGAATCCGCCCAGCGCCTGGGCCGCCAGGTAAAACGCCCGGTTGGGGATGCCGGAATTGATGTGCACGCCGCCATTGTCTTCCTCGGTGACGACAAAATTGCGCATGTGCCCGGGTTGCGGGTCTTTGCCGAGCAGCGGGTCGTCGTAAGCGGTGCCGGGGTGGGCCATTGAGCGCAGGCCGTCGCCTTTGATCTGTGGCGCGAGCAGGTCGGCGCCGATCAACCAGTCAGCCTCTTCGGCGGTCTGGCCCAGTACATGCTGCTTGATCAATACACCGAACACGTCCGATATCGATTCATTGAGCGCCCCGGACTGATCGGCGTAAAGGAGCCCGGCTTCACTTTCGATCACGCCGTGGGTCAATTCGTGGCCGATTACATCCAGGGAGCGAGTGAAGCGCTCGAAGATTTCGCCATCGCCGTCGCCGAACACCATCTGCGTACCGTTCCAGAACGCATTCTCGTACTCCTGCCCGTAATGCACGGTGCCAATCAGGGCAAAACCCTGATTGTCGATCGAGTCGCGGCCATGCACTTTCCAGAAGAAATCATAGCTCGCCCCCAAGGCGTCATACGCTTCGTCGACCGCTGGGTCGCCCGTCGCCGACTGGCCCTCAACGCGTACCGGCATCCCCGGCAGGAGCATCTTGCCCTGGGCGTCATGGACACTGCGCTCGGCCAAGCCGGGCCGAGTGGACGGTGGCAGCAAGGTGGTCGCAGGCGGGCGCGTCGGCGGGCGAGGAGTGTGGCGCAGCGTACGCACGTGGGTGAGGGTGCTCTGCGCACTGGAACGCTGCCGCTCGGAGCCGCGGGCAATGATGCGGTTGAGGATATAGGGTGGAATGAAACTGCGGGGTGAGTCGGTCATCAGAGCGTCCTTTCTGAGTACGGAGTCGATACTCATGTGGACGGACGGTTGCCGTTTCAGTTCCATGGATTGCCAACCACGCCGAATTCTGCGACAACGCCCTGATTAACCGCTAGCGAGCAAGATTCATGAACGACGAATTACAGATCATTGACCTGTTGCCAGGCGACGGCAAGGCGGCGGTCAAGGGCGCCCTGATCACCACTCAATACCGCGGCTGGCTGGAAGACGGCACGGAGTTTGATTCATCCTACAGCCGGGGCAAACCGTTTCAGTGCGTGATTGGCACGGGTCGAGTCATCAAGGGCTGGGATCAGGGAATCCTCGGCATGCAGGTGGGCGGCAAGCGTAAATTGCTGGTGCCGGCGCATCTGGCTTATGGCGAGCGGACCATGGGCGCGATTACGCCGAATTCGAACCTGATTTTCGAGATCGAATTGCTGGAAGTACTGACCCGGGACGATTGAGCGCTGGCCGCGTGTTCAACTCTGTAGGAGCTGCCGAGTGCAACGAGGCTGCGATCTTTTGACCTTCTCTGATCCCTCCAAAAATCGGACCAAGGGCTGTTTAACAACTTGAACCCCGACCAGCGACCCTATACTGTATATCCAAACAGTTAGCGGCGTGCCCCCCATGGAACTCATCGACAAACTCAGCATTCTCGCCGACGCCGCCAAATACGATGCGTCCTGCGCCAGCAGCGGTGCGCCCAAGCGCAGTTCCGAGGGCAAAAGCGGCCTCGGGGCTAGCAATGGCATGGGCATCTGTCACAGCTATACCCCCGACGGGCGCTGTGTGTCGTTGCTGAAGATCCTGCTGACCAATTTCTGCCTCTATGATTGCCAGTACTGTGTCAACCGCCGCTCCAGCGACGTGCCAAGGGCGCGGTTCACGCCGGAAGAAGTAGTGACGCTGACTATGGACTTCTATCGTCGTAACTGCGTCAGTGGGTTGTTCCTGAGCTCCGGGATCATCCGTTCGGCGGATTACACCATGGAGCAGTTGATTCGGGTGGCGCGGCTGTTGCGTGAAGAGCATGAGTTTCGTGGGTATATCCATCTCAAGACGATTCCCGAGGCCGATCCGGCGCTGATCGAGCAAGCGGGGCGCTATGCCGACCGGCTGAGCGTCAATATCGAGTTGCCCACGGACGCCAGCTTGCAAACCCTGGCACCGGAAAAACACATCGGCTCGATCAAAGGCGCGATGCAGACGATCTACACGGGCGTTCAAACCGTTCTCAACGAGCCGCGAGCGCCGAGGTTTGCGCCAGCCGGTCAGAGCACGCAGATGATCGTGGGCGCCGATGACACCGATGACAGCACCATTCTCCACAGCGCCCAGTCGCTGTACGGCAACTTCAAATTGCGCCGGGTCTATTATTCGGCGTTCAGTCCGATCCCCGACAGTCCGAAAAGCGTGCCCCTGGCCGCGCCGCCTTTGATGCGCGAGCACCGGTTGTACCAGGCTGACTTCCTGCTGCGAAGTTATGGCTACACCGCCGGGGAGCTGTTCAAAGGCCCGGGCCACCTGGCGTTGGACATCGACCCTAAATTGGCTTGGGCGCTGGAGAATCGGGATATTTTCCCACTGGACCTCAATCGTGCCGAGGCGTCCCTGATCTCGCGCATTCCCGGCATTGGCCTGCGCACGACCGAGCGTCTGGTGGAACTGCGTCGTCAGCGTCGCATCCGTTACGAAGACCTGGCGCGCATGCGCTGTGTGCTGGCCAAGGCCAAGCCGTTCTTCATCACCAGCGACTACCATCCGCAGCAAGCGGAAGTCACCAGCCATCTGCTGTATCAACAACTGCGCGACCGCCCGCTGCCGCAGCAAATGGGGTTGTGGGGATGATCAATCTCGATTGCGACGACTTGTTCGAGACCTGGCGCCTGCAAGCGCGCTGGCTCCTGAGCCATGAGGTTGATCCAAGCCTGGTGGCGTGGGCCAGCGAAGGCGTGCAGGACCTGTTCGCCAGCGATCACGCGCTGCCCGAATCACAGGGGCCGTTCCTGGCGCGCATTCCGCGAACGCTGCTCGACACCCTCGAACAAGCCGCCCGTTATCGCGGCGATCAGCGCTGGAGCCTGTTGTATGAGGTGCTGTGGCGAGTCAGTCATGGGGATCGCACTGCAATGATGTCCGGGGACAAGCTGGGCAGTGAATTACAGAGAAGAATCAAACAGGTACAGCGTGAGTCTCATCATTTACATGCATTTGTGCGGTTCGTTGAATTGCCCGACTGCGTCGGGCCGCAATATGTCGCCTGGCATGAGCCCGCCCACGACATTCTGCACAGTGCAAGCGAGCATTTCATTGGCCGCATGGGGCGCCATCGCTGGATGATTGCCACGCCCAGGGATGCGGTCTATTACGATGGCGAGCAGTTGAACTACCTGCGTCAATGCCCGGTGCAATGGCAGCAGATGGCGCAGAACGTAGACGATCCGCACGGTGACATGTGGCTGACCTACTACAGCCATATTTTCAACCCGGCGCGGTTGAACCCCAAGGTCATGGAAGGGCACTTGCCCGCCCGATTCTGGAAGAATCTGCCGGAGGGGGCGTTGATCCCGGGGTTGATCACCCAGGCCCGTACGGGCAAGCAGCAGGATGGCCAGGCCAGCGGGATCAAGGGGCGCCAGGGCAAGCGGATTGGTCAAACCAAGATGGAGTCGTCCCGTGGAACCCCTATGAACCCCTATGAACCCCTATGAACCCCGCATGAGCCCCGTAGGAGCTGCGGAGTGAAACGAGGCTGCGATCTTTTGATCTTGTTTTCTGAAAAAGCCAGATCAAAAGATCGCAGCCTCGTTTCACTCGCCAGCTCCTACAGATCTATCCAAATCTGTTATAGCCCAGGCAAAAAAAGCCCCCCATTGCGCCAGCAATGGGGGGCCGGGGCGTCGCGAGCGTCAGGTCAGACCTTGACGATCCAGCCAGCGGGCGCTTCGATATCGCCGGTTTGTACACCCGTCAGCTCCTTGTAGAGCTTCTGGGTAACCGGACCAACCTCGGTTTCGCTGTGGAATACATGCAGATGATCGTTGTAGCTGATGCCGCCGATCGGCGTGATGACCGCCGCAGTACCGCAAGCGCCGGCTTCCTTGAAGTCCGACAGCTTGTCGATCAACACGTCGCCTTCAATCACTTCCATGCCCAAGCGCGATTTGGCCAGTTCGATCAGCGACAGACGGGTGATGCCCGGCAGCACCGACGGCGAGTTCGGCGTGACGAACTTGTTGTCGTGGGTGATCCCGAAGAAGTTGGCCGAGCCGACTTCTTCGATTTTCGTGTGGGTCATCGGATCCAGGTAGATGCAGTCGGCGAAGTGGGCTTTCTTCGCCTGGGAACCTGGCATCAGGCTGGCCGCGTAGTTGCCACCGACCTTGGCCGCACCGGTGCCTTGTGGGGCCGCGCGGTCATAGCTGGAGATCAGGAAGTTATGCGGCGTCAGGCCACCCTTGAAGTAGGCACCGACCGGAATGCAGAAAATCGAGAAGATGAACTCCGGCGCAGTACGCACGCCGATGTTGTCACCTACGCCGATCACGAACGGGCGCAGGTACAGCGCGCCACCGGTACCGTAAGGCGGGATGAAACGCTCGTTGGCACGAACCACTTCCTTGCAGGCTTCGATGAACTGCTCGGTTTCGACGAACGGCATCAGCAGGCGCGCACAGCTGCGTTGCATGCGCAGGGCGTTCTGGTCAGGGCGGAACAGGTTGATCGAGCCATCCTTGCAACGATAGGCCTTCATGCCTTCGAAGCATTGCTGGCCATAGTGAAGGGCCGTGGAGCCTTCGCTGATGTGCAGCACGTTGTCTTCGGTCAGGGTGCCTTTGTCCCACTCGCCGTTACGCCAGTACGAGAGATAGCGCTTGTCTGTCTTGATGTAATCAAAACCCAGCTTGTCCCAATTGATGCTTTCGTTACCCATGACACCCTCTATCACTGAACAACCGCCAAAGCGGTTCAAGGCTTCTGACGTTTTTTGGATGGGGACAACAATACTTCATTCCGGGCCTGTTTCGCAGCCCGGACTATCGGATGACAGGCAGATAAATCGAGTTGGCCTCAAGAAATCGCCAGCGGGCTAGCTTCCACAGGAGAACGCATTCCAAATGTGGGAGCCAGCCTGTTGGCGATGGGGCCATTTCTGCCGCCATCCATTGTTCTGAACTACAGATGCAACGCATGCCCCAGAGCACGCAACGCCGCTTCCTGCACCGCCTCTCCCAAGGTCGGGTGCGCATGGATGGTGCCGGCAATGTCTTCCAGGCGAGCGCCCATTTCCAGGCTCTGGCCGAACGCTGTCGATAACTCCGAAACCCCAACGCCGACCGCCTGCCAGCCGACAATCACATGATTGTCCCGACGTGCCACCACCCGCACGAAACCGCTTTTCGATTCCAGGGTCATTGCCCGGCCATTGGCCGCGAACGGGAAGCTGGAAACGATACAGTCCAGCCCGGCCGCCTTGGCGTCGTCCGGGGTCTTGCCGACCACCACCAGCTCCGGGTCGGTGAAGCACACGGCGGCGATGGCGGTCGGATTGAACTCGCGGGATTTGCCGCTGATCAGCTCGGCGACCATTTCGCCCTGAGCCATGGCGCGGTGCGCGAGCATCGGTTCGCCACTCAGGTCGCCGATGGCGTACACGTTGCGCATGCTGGTCTGGCAGCGGCCGTCGATTTTGATCGCTGCACCGTTCATGTCCAGGTTCAGGGCCTCAAGGTTCCAGCCCTGGGTGTTGGGTTTGCGACCGACGGCCACCAGCACCTGATCCATTTCCAGATTCAGCGTGTCGCCCCCCGGCTCAAGAACCTGGAGGGTATTGCTGGAAGAATCAAAGCCTTGGACGCTATGCTTCAAGTAAAGCTTCACGCCCAGCTTTTTCAGCTCGTCATGCACAGGCTGGGTCAGCTCGGCATCGTAAGCCGGCAGAATGCGCTCCTGCGCCTCGACCACGCTCACGTCAGCGCCCAGTTTGCGATAGGCAATCCCCAGCTCCAGGCCGATATAACCTCCGCCAACGACGATCAGGCGCTTGGGCACCGAGGTCGGCGCCAGGGCTTCAGTCGAGCTGATGATCGGACCGCCAATCGGCAGCATCGGCAGGTTCACGGTTGTGGAGCCGGTGGCCAGCACCAGATGCTCGCACTGGATTCGCGTGTCGCCGACCTCGACGGTTTTGCCGTCGATGACCTTGGCCCAGCCCTGAATGACCTGGACCTTGTGCTTTTTCAGCAACGCGGCAACGCCAGTGGTCAGGCGATCAACGATACCGTCCTTCCACTCGACGCTCTTGCCGATGTCCAGGGTGGGGGCCGCCACGCTGATCCCCAAGGCCGAGTGCTGGCTGTGGTGGCGGGTCTGGTGAAACTGCTCGGCGACGTGAATCAGTGCCTTGGACGGAATGCAGCCAATGTTCAGGCAGGTGCCGCCCAGGGATTGGCCTTCCACCAGGATGGTCGGGATGCCCAACTGGCCGGCACGGATCGCGGTCACGTAACCGCCAGGGCCGCCGCCGATGATCAGCAGCGTGGTGTTCAAAGTCTGATGCATGACCTACTCCACAAACAGGGTGGCGGGTTGTTCGAGCAAGCCGCGAACGGCCTGGATAAACTGCGCCGCGTCCATGCCATCGACCACGCGGTGATCGAAGGAGCTGGAGAGGTTCATCATCTTGCGGATCACGATCTGGCCTTTGACGACCATCGGGCGCTCGACAATTTTGTTCACACCGACAATGGCCACTTCCGGCAGGTTCAGCACCGGCGTGCTGACGATACCGCCCAACGCGCCAAGGCTGGTCAGGGTAATGCTCGAGCCGGACAGCTCGTCGCGGCTGGCCTTGCCATTACGTGCAGCGCTGGCCAGGCGCGAGATTTCTGCGGCGTTGTCCCACAGGCTGCGGGCTTCGGCGTGACGCACCACCGGCACCATCAAGCCGATGTCGGCCTGGGTGGCGATGCCGACATGCACGGCACCAAGGCGGGTGATGACCTGGGCTTCGTCGTCGTAGCGGGCGTTGATCTGGGGGAAATCACGCAGGGCAACCACCAGGGCGCGGACCAGGAACGGCAGCAGGGTCAGCTTGCCGCGGGTCACGCCGTGTTTTTCGTTCAGGTGCACGCGAAGTTCTTCCACGGCCGTGACGTCGATTTCCTCGACATAACTGAAATGGGCGGCGCGCTGGGTGGCGTCCTGCATGCGCTGGGCAATCTTGCGGCGCATGCCGATCACCGGGATTTGCTCTTCGTCGTTACGCGGCGCGTACGCGGCGGTGGCGCTCGATGCGCTCGACTGACCTTGCGCCAGGTAGGCGTCGAGGTCTTCGTGCAGCACCCGACCGGCAGGGCCGGTGCCACGCACCAGACGCAGCTGGATGCCCAGATCAAGCGCATGTTTGCGCACGGCCGGAGAGGCCAGCGGGCGTTCATCGGCCTCGCGAGCGACTATCGGGCCCTGGCAAACAGCTGCTCGTGGCGGCGCAGCGGCGACCGGTTTGTGTGCTACAGCGGCTTCGACTTTCGGTGCCGGTGCTTCTTTTACAGCGGCAACCACCGGCTGGGCCGACTCTTTGACGTTGCCGGCACCTTCGACCTCAATGCTGATCAGGACGCTGCCGACCGCCATGACTTCCCCGGGCACGCCGCCCAGTGAAATCACCTTGCCATGAACCGGCGATGGAATATCAACCATCGCCTTGTCGGTCATGACATCGGCCAGCACCTGGTCCTCGACGACCAGGTCACCGACCTTGACGTGCCATACCGACAATTCCACTTCTGCAATGCCTTCGCCAATGTCCGGCATCTTGATAACGTGCGTGCCCATTCAGACCTCCATAACCCGATGCAAAGCCGCGCCCACTCGGGTCGGGCCAGGGAAATACGCCCACTCTTGCGCGTGCGGGTAGGGGGTGTCCCAACCGGTGACGCGCTCGATGGGCGCTTCCAGGTAGTGGAAGCAGTGTTCCTGCACCAGGGCGGCCAGTTCGGCGCCGAAACCGCAAGTGCGGGTCGCTTCGTGAACGATCACGCAACGTCCGGTCTTCTTCACCGATTTGACGATGGTTTCCAGGTCCAGCGGCCACAGGCTGCGCAGGTCGATGACTTCAGCGTCGATGCCGGTTTCTTCCGCGGCAACTTGCGACACATAGACCGTGGTGCCGTAGGTCAGGATGGTCACATCCTTGCCCGGACGCGCAATCGCGGCCACGTCCAGCGGTACGGTGTAGTAGCCATCCGGCACTTGCGCCGACGGGTGTTTCGACCAAGGGGTTACGGGGCGGTCGTGATGCCCGTCGAACGGGCCGTTGTACAGGCGCTTAGGCTCCAGGAAGATCACCGGGTCATCGTTCTCGATTGACGCGATCAGCAGGCCCTTGGCGTCGTAGGGGTTGGACGGCATCACCGTGCGCAAGCCGCAGACCTGGGTGAACATCGCTTCGATGCTCTGGCTGTGAGTCTGGCCACCGTAGATGCCACCGCCGCAAGGCATGCGCAGGGTCATCGGAGCGGTGAATTCGCCCGCCGAGCGATAGCGCAGGCGCGCCGCTTCGGAAATGATCTGGTCGGAGGCCGGGTAAACGTAATCGGCAAACTGGATTTCTGCCACCGGGCGCAGGCCATAGGCACCCATGCCGACGGCTACGCCGACGATGCCACTTTCGGAAATCGGCGCGTCGAACACCCGCGAGGTGCCGTATTTGGTCTGCAGGCCTTCGGTGCAACGGAACACGCCGCCGAAGTAGCCCACGTCCTGGCCGAAGACCACGACGTTGTCATCACGTTCAAGCATCACATCCATGGCCGAGCGCAGGGCCTGGATCATGGTCATGGTGGTCGTGGTCATGGCGGTTTCCAGCTCGATATTGTTGTTGTGATCGTTCATGTCAGATCCCCAACTCCTGACGCTGGCGCTTCAAGTGCTCCGGCATCTCTTTGTAGACATCCTCGAACATGGTCGCGGCGCTCGGAATCTGGCCTCCGGCGAGGGTGCCGTACTTCTCGGCTTCTTTCTGCGCGGCAATGACTTCGGCTTCCAGTTCGGCGCTGACGGCGACGTGTTCCTCTTCGGACCACTGGCCGATCTTGATCAGGTGCTGTTTGAGGCGCGCAATCGGGTCGCCCAACGGGAAGCAGCTCCAGTCGTCGGCAGGTCGGTATTTGGATGGATCATCGGAGGTGGAGTGCGGGCCGGCGCGGTAGGTGACCCATTCGATCATGGTTGGGCCAAGGTTGCGGCGGGCGCGTTCGGCGGCCCAGGCAGAAGCCGCGTAGACCGCGACGAAATCGTTGCCATCGACCCGCAGGGAGGCAATGCCGCAACCTACGCCACGACCGGCGAATGTCGTGGCTTCACCACCGGCAATCGCCTGGAAAGTCGAGATCGCCCACTGGTTGTTGACCACGTTCAGGATGACCGGTGCACGGTAGACGTGGGCGAAGGTGAGGGCGGTGTGGAAGTCCGACTCAGCGGTGGCGCCGTCGCCGATCCACGCCGAGGCGATTTTGGTGTCGCCCTTGATCGCCGAGGCCATGCCCCAACCCACGCCCTGTACGAACTGGGTGGCGAGGTTGCCGGAAATGGTGAAGAAGCCGTAATCCTTGACCGAGTACATGATCGGCAGTTGGCGTCCCTTGAGCGGGTCGCGCTCGTTGGACAGCAGCTGGCAGATCAGGTCCACCAGCGGCACGTTGCGCGCCATCAGAATGCTCTGCTGGCGATACGTCGGGAAGCACATGTCATCGACATTCAGCGCCAGGGCCTGGCCGCTGCCGATGGCTTCTTCGCCAAGGCTTTGCATGTAGAACGACATTTTCTTTTGACGCTGGGCAACCACCATGCGGTTGTCATAAATCCGCGTCTTGAGCATGGCGCGCATGCCTGTGCGCAGGATCTCTGCCGGTACGCCTTCAGCCCATGGACCCAGGGCATTGCCCTGGTCGTCGAGCACGCGAATCAGGCCCTTGGCCAGGTCTGCGGTGTCGGCCGGTTCAACGTCGATTGGGGGTTTGCGCACCGTGCCGGCATCGGTCAGACGCAGGTAGGAGAAGTCGGTTTTACAGCCTGGGCGACCCGAAGGTTCGGGCACGTGCAGGCGCAGCGGTTCGTACGCTTGATTCATGGCTTCTACGCTCGATCTTGTGAATTTCTTGTAGTGAGCTGACGGTCATTCTTCTGTGGAAGAAATCTTGTCCTACAACAATCATAGGCCGGCTCAAGAAGAATATTTCTCTCCGTTTCGTTGCGCCGAAGATCATTTGAGGATAAAAAACCTGCATAAACATAAAAAACAGGTGATTTTGTCTCATGCGCAAACTGGACCGTACCGACATCGGCATTCTCAACAGCCTTCAGGAGAATGCGCGCATCACCAACGCCGACCTCGCGCGCTCGGTCAACCTGTCGCCAACCCCGTGCTTTAACCGGGTCAAGGCGATGGAAGAATTGGGCCTGATTCGCGAGCAGGTCACGCTGCTGGACGCCGACCTGCTGGGGTTGCACGTCAACGTGTTCATTCACGTCAGCCTGGAAAAACAGGTGGAGGAGGCGTTGCAGCATTTCGAGGAGGCGATTTCCGATCGCCCGGAAGTGATGGAGTGCTACCTGATGGCCGGCGACCCGGACTATTTGATCCGCGTGCTGGTGCCGACCATTCAGTCGCTGGAGCGTTTCATGATGGATTTTCTGACCAAGGTGCCCGGGGTGGCGAACATCCGCTCCAGCTTTGCGCTCAAGCAGGTGCGCTATAAGACCGCGCTGCCGTTGCCGGCGAATGGGTTGACGCTGGCTACCTGAAGATCAAAAGATCGCAGGCTGCGCCAGCTCCTACATTGAGCCTATGCGCCGCCTCAATCCCGTAGGAGCTGTCGAGAGAAACGAGGCTGCGATCTTTCGCAGTCAAAATGTATTCAGCGGGATTTTCAGGTAACTCACGCCATTGTCTTCAGCCGGCGGCAAATTCCCCGCCCGCACATTCACCTGAATCGCCGGCAGTAACAGGTTCGGCATGCCCAAACCGGCATCGCGCTGGTTGCGCATGGCCACAAACTCGCTTTCGTCGACGCCGTCACGCACATGAATATTGCTTCTGCGCTGCTCCCCAACTGTGGTCACGCAACGAGGCTCGCGGCCCTCTGGCGGGTAATCGTGGCAGACGTACAGATTCACGCTGGCCGGAAACGCCAGCAGCTTGTGAATGGAGGCGAACATCTGGTTGGCATTCCCTCCTGGAAAGTCGCAGCGAGCGGTGCCTACGTCCGGCATAAACAGCGTATCGCCCGCCAGAATCAGCGTGCTGTCGATCAGATAGGCCATGTCCGCCGGGGTGTGGCCAGGCACGTGCAAGGCTGTCGCCTTGAGATTGCCGATCATGAATGACTCGTCCGGTGCAAACAGGTGATCGAACTGCGAGCCATCGACGGCAAACCCGGGCTCCAGGTTGAACAGGTGCTTGAATACGTCCTGGACCTTGCTGATCGACTGGCCAATCGCGATCTTGCCGCCCAGTTCGCGACGCAGGTAGGGCGCCGCTGACAGGTGATCGGCATGGGCGTGGGTTTCCAGCAACCACTGCACCTGCAATTGGTGAGTACGCACAAATGCACTGATGCGATCGGCCTGGACCGTACCGGTGCGACCGGCCGCGGCGTCGTAATCCAGCACCGGGTCGACGATGGCGCAGGCACTGCCATCGCCCTCGTGGATCACGTAGCTCCAGGTCGATGAGGCAGGGTCAAGAAAAGCTTCAATCAGGGCAGGCATGTTGGCCGGTTCTTCGTTGAACAAGCGGTCAGCGTAGATTCATTTGCCCCGGATTGGCCAGCCCCTGGCAATTGGGGGAAGGAAAAATCGCGCCCTGGCTCTATCCTGTACACCATCGATACTGGGCGTTCCCGGCTTTTCATGGATTAAGATTTTTTATGCTACTGGCAATTTTTTTTGGTTGGGTGATGGGCCTGGTCCTTGGGTTGACCGGGGCGGGGGGCGGCATTCTGGCGGTGCCGGCGCTGGTATTGGGGCTCGGCCTGAGCATGACCCAGGCAGCGCCCATTGCCTTATTTGCCGTGGGCAGTGCGGCCGCAGTGGGCGCCATCGACGGTCTGCGCCACGGGCTGGTGCGTTATCGCGCAGCGTTGCTCATTGCGCTGCTGGGGGCGATCTTTTCGCCGGTGGGGATTTTTTTCGCTCATCAGCTTCCGGAAAAGGCCCTGATGATGCTGTTCAGCCTGCTGATGATCATGGTCGCCTGGCGCATGCTGCGTCGCGAGCGCCAGGGCGAGGGGCCGAGCGACCACGGCCATGCCAACTGGGGCCAGAAAAACTGCATGCTCGACCAGCAGACCGGGCGCTTTTCCTGGACCGCCAAATGCACCGCGACCCTGGCCGCGTTAGGCGCAGTCACGGGAGTGGTGTCCGGCTTGCTCGGGGTTGGCGGCGGGTTCCTGATCGTCCCGGCGTTCAAGCAACTGACCGACGTGCAGATGCGCGGCATCGTCGCCACTTCCCTGATGGTGATCAGCCTGATCTCGGCCATCGGTGTGATCGGCGCATTCCACGCGGGAGTGCGCATCGAAGGCCTGGGCGTGAGCTTCATTATCGCCAGCATCGTCGGCATGATCATCGGCCGGCGATTCTGTGCGCGGGTCCCGCCCCGGGCGCTGCAGGTCGGGTTCGCCAGCCTGTGCCTGGTCATCGCGGCCTGTATGTTGCTGCGCGCAAGCGTCTGAGCGTCTTACACCCTAAGTGGCGGGCCCAGGCGCGGGCCGGTCTTACGCCCAACTTGCCGCCTCACGCCAGCCAGTCCAAAGCACCTGCTGATCGCCCCAAAGGCAGCGTATGACGCCGCCGGTGCACTTTCGATAATCGCCTCCGACATCCAGTCCCCGCTGCGGAGCGCGTCATGCACAACAATAAGAACTTCAAGCATCGTTATTTGCCTGCCTTGATCGCCAGCCTGTCGGCCCTGGGCTTGAGCCCGATGGCCCAAGCCGAGATCGTGCTGTACGACAAGGACCAGACGACTTTTTCTACCGACGGTTACATCAATGCCTTTTACGTCAACAGTGATGTGGACCGCGAGGGCGAGCAGTACGACCGGCGCCAGTCGCGGGTCAAGATGGGCTTCCTGCCCAATTACCTGGGCTTCAACATGGGCAAGCAGATCGATGACCTGAAGCTCGGTGCGCGCGCTTCGTTCTGGGTAACCATCAACGACAGTCAAACCAATGGCACCGATACGGCCATCGACGTCCGCCAGTTCTACGGCACGGTCGCCAATCCCGAATGGGGCGAGGTGCTGATCGGCAAGGACTTCGGCCTGTTTGCCCGCTCCAACATCCTGCTCGACGAACTGCTCGCCGGTTACGGCCAGGTCAGCGATACCCTGGGCCTGGTGGACGGTGGCGGCGTGTCGTTCGGCAATATCGGCAGTGGTTATCCGTACCCGTTTCCCACTTCGCAGATCACCTACCGCACGCCGGTGATGGACGGTTTGCGGGTGGCGGTGGGGATCATGGACCCGGTGGACACCAACGATAGCAGTCCGACGGGCAAGGCCTACCAGGAGAACCCGCGAACCGAGAGCGAGATCACCTACCAGTTCGACCTGGCCGGTGCGCAGATCTACAGCTGGGTCAACGGCAGCTACCAGACCTCGGACAACACTGACCCAAGCGTCGAGTCCGTGACCTCCAAGGGTGTTGGTTACGGTGTGCAGGCGAAGGTGGGTGGCTTGTCGCTGACCGGTTCCGGCTTCCAGGCCAAGGGCATCAACCCGTTCTTTACCAACAATGCCGGGGAGCCGACTTTGCGCAACGTCGACAGCGACGGTTACCTGCTTCAGGGCTCGTACAAGCTTGGGAAGAACCGCCTGGCGCTGTCCTATGGCAAGACCCAGGACGACGGCAATGGCGTGGTCGGCAGCGGCGCGGATTACGAGACCCGCGGTATTGCGCTGTTCCATGACGTCAACAGCAACCTCAAGCTGGTGGCCGAGTACAACCAGTTCGAAATCAACGGGCACGACACCAGTGCGCAAAATGAAGACACCGATACCTTTGCAGTGGGGGCGGTGTTGACCTGGTAAGAGCAAATTCGCCCCCCCTTGTAGGAGCGAGCTTGCTCGCGATGGACGCACAGGCACCGCGTGTATGCAGGCAGTCCCCGTTATCGTTAACGTCCATCGCGAGCAAGTTCGCTCCTACAGGGGGGCGTTGTTTGCGATATTCGGTGCGACTCTCATCCCATCGAAGCGGCTACCCGCTACCCAAGTAGCATAGGTCGCAGCCTGCCGGGTTCGTACACTCGTGCCTCATACACGCGCACCTGCGGGAGGCGACAATGCAGCAGGTTTACAGTGACGGTGTGGTCAGTGCGATGTCCCAGGCCACCGATGCCCAGCAGGTGGCCCAGGAGCTGGCGCGGCAGTTGCTGCATCCGCACTTGGGCTTCGTGCTGTTCTTCTGTTCCGCCGAATACAACCTGCAGGCGCTTGGCCAGGCATTGCAGCAGAGCTTTGGCGGGATTCGCCTGGTCGGTTGCACCAGCGCCGGGGAAATCACCCCGCTGGGCTACGGACGCAATTGCGTGACGGCGGTGGGGTTTGATCATCGGCACTTCTCCATCGACGCTGAGCTCATCGATGAAATGGAGCGTTTCAGCCTGATCGACGCCCAGCAGATGGTCGAGCGACTGGTCAGCGGTTGTCGCAGCAATACCCTGGCACCGATCAAGGGCAACAGCTTCGCCCTGACCCTGCTCGATGGCTTGTCGAGCCGTGAAGAAATGGTCCTGGCTGCCCTCAGCGCCGCCTTGGGCGATATCCCGCACTTTGGTGGCTCGGCCGGTGACGACAACTATCTCACGCGTACCCACGTGTATTTCGGCGGCGAGTTCCACAGCGGCGCGGCCGTGGTGGTGCTGGTCAACACCTGGCTGGATTTCGAAGTGTTCACCACCCACCACATTCTGCCTCGGGCGGAAAAACTGGTGGTGACTGGCGCCGACAGCACGTCGCGGCGGGTCTTTGAGCTCAATGCCGAGCCCGCCGCCGAGGAATACGCCCGGCACATCGGCGTGCCGGTGGCCGAGCTCGATCACCGGATCTTCGCCGCGCACCCCTTGGCGGTGCGCATCAACGACCAGTACTACGTGCGGGCCATCCAGCAGGTTCATCCGGACCTGAGCCTGAGTTTCTATTGCGCGGTGGAAAACGGCATCGTCCTCACGGTCATGACGCCGGGGCCGATGCTGCCCAACCTGCAAGACCTGTTCGACGGCTTGCACGAGCGACTTGGCGAGCTGCTGCTGACCCTCGGCTGCGACTGTTTCCTGCGGCGCATGGAGCTGGAAAACAGCGGCAACCTGGAGCATGTCGGGGCATTTTTGCGTGACCAGCGGGTGATGGGTTTCAACACCTACGGAGAACAGTTCAATGGCATGCATATCAACCAGACCTTCACCGGCGTTGCCATTGCCCGGGGCCGCAGCCCTGGACAGCGCTGAACTCCAGGCGCAACTCGCCAGCCTGCGCCACGAAAATCAAAAGCTGCAGCGGATCAACAGCGCGCTGATCGAGCGCATCGAGTCGGGCGTCACCCGGGGCAATGATCCCTACGCGGCCTTCCAGCACTCAGTAGTACTGGCCGAGCAGGTGCGTGAGCGCACCGATGCGTTGAACCAGGCCATGGCCGAGCTCAAGTCGGGCAACCATTTGCTCAGCGAAGCACGCCTGCGCGCGGAAACGGCCCACCAGCATTTGATCGACGCCATCGAAAGTATTTCCGATGCATTCGTGCTGTTCGATGCCGACCAGCGCATCGTCCTGTTCAACAGCCGCTTCAAGGCGTTCTGGATCCATAGCCGCGTGCGGATCAATGCGGGCATGCGCCTGGCCGAGGTCAAACGGCTGATGAGCGCGACCGGGCTGTTCACCGAAGAGCCTCGTGGGCACGCCGACGAAAGCCTGTTGTATCGTCTGCAGGACGGGCGCTGGTTGCAAGTCAGCGAGCGGCCGACCCAGGAAGGCGGCCGGGTGATCCTGTTTACCGACATCACAGACGTCAAACTCAACGAGACCCTGCGCCGCGAGCAGGCGGTGGCGCAAAAATCCCACCTGTTGCAGCGTGCGGTCGACAACCTGTCCCAGGGTGTGGCGATGGTCAATGCCGACGGCGTGCTGGAACTGTGGAACCGGCGCTTCCTCGAATTGAGTGGCCTGGCGCCCGTGGCGGCCCATCGACCGTTTGCCGAGGTGATCGCCGACAGTGAACTGCACCTGTTGACCCCTGCCAGCCGCGACGTCAACGGGCGGCCGGTGCAGGAATGCGAACAGCGCCTGTACGATGGCCGGGTGCTGGAAATTCGCACTCACCCGCTGCCCACCGGCGGCTTCGTCAACACCTTCACCGACATCACCGAACGCTACCAGCACGCTGAAGCCCTGAGCGAGAGCGAGCGCTGGATTCGCCTGATCACCGACCACGTGCCGGCGCTGATCGCCTACCTCAATGCCGACCTGGTCTACGAGTTTACCAACAAGGTCTACGAAGAATGGTACTGCTGGCCCCGGGGCGTAATGCTCGGCCAGAGCCTGCGCGAGGTACACAGCGAACAACATTATCAGCGCCTGGAAGCCTATGTGGCGCGGGCCCTGGCCGGGGAGAGCGTGACGTTCGAGTTCGCCGAAACCAATATCAATAACCAGGAGCGCTACATGTTGCGCTCCTACGTGCCCAATCGCCTGGCCACCGGGGAAGTGGTGGGGATCTTCGTGTTGATCCGCGACATCACCGAGCGCCGCCGTACCGCCGAGGCGCTGCATCAGGCGTATCAGAACCTGGAGCTGCGCGTGCGTGAGCGCACGGCGGAACTGACCACCCTCAACGACCAGTTGCTGCGTGAAATCGATGAGCGTCGACGAGTGGAGTCGCGGCTGCGCGAGGCCAAGCTCGAAGCCGAACAGGCCAACCTGTCGAAGACCAAATTTCTTGCCGCGGTCAGCCACGACCTGCTGCAACCACTGAATGCCGCGCGTCTGTTCACCAGTGCCTTGCTTGAGCGCCGGGAGCCGATGGCCAACGAAATCCTGGTGCGCAACGTCAGCAATTCGCTGGAGGACGTGGAAAACCTGCTGGGCACCCTGGTGGATATTTCCAAGCTTGATGCCGGGGTGATCAAGGCCGACATCGCGCCGTTCGCCCTCAGCGAACTGCTGGAGAACCTCGCCGCCGAGTACACCCAGGTGGCCCGCAGCGAGGGACTTGAACTGCACTTCATCGGCTGTTCGGCATTGGTGCGCAGCGACATCCAGTTGCTCGCCAGGATCCTGCGCAACCTGCTCAGCAACGCCATTCGCTATACCTACAGCGGTCGTGTGGTGCTGGGTTGTCGACGGCATCACCAGCGCTTGTCGATCGAGGTCTGGGACAGCGGCATGGGCATCGCGGAGAACCGCCTGGAGGAGATTTTCCAGGAGTTCAAGCGCGGCGATGTGCAGCGTCCGGATCAGGATCGCGGCCTGGGGCTGGGCCTGGCGATCGTGGAAAAAATTGCCGGGATACTCGGGCACCGGATTCACGTGCGTTCATGGCCGGGCAGGGGGTCGATGTTTTCTGTCGAGGTGCCGATCAGCGCGACTGCGCCCAAGGCGTTACCCAACCCGTTGATGAGTGAGCCCATGCTGGAACGCCTGCGCGGGGCACGGGTATGGGTGCTGGATAACGACGCCGCCATTTGCGCGGGCATGCGCACGTTACTGGAGACCTGGGGGTGTGTGGTGGTCACCGCGTTGTCAGAGCAGGACCTGGCGAGGCAGGTGGACAATTACCACCAGGACGCCGATCTGCTGATCGCCGATTATCATCTGGATAACGAGCAGAACGGCGTGGACGCTGTGGCCCGCATCAATGCGCGCCGGGCCTGCACGATCCCGGCCATGATGATCACCGCCAACTACAGCAACGAGCTGAAACTGCAGATTCGCGAGCTGGGCCACACCCTGATGCACAAGCCGGTGCGGCCAATGAAGCTGAAGACGGCGATGAGTCATTTGCTTGGCAGGCCTTGAGCCTTGAGTCTTGAGCGGGTACTGCCGGCCTGCTCGCGATGGGCACGATCCGATCTTGCAGGCCACTTAACGCCGCAGGTATGAACCGAAATCTATATCCCCTGCACTCAAGATCGCCTGCACCCGGTTGTGCACATTGAGTTTGCGCAAAATCGCCGATACGTGCGCCTTCACCGTGGTCTCGGCGATTTCCAGGGTGTAGGCGATCTGCTTGTTCGATTCGCCCTTGGTCATGCGCTCCAGTACCAGCAACTGCTTGCGCGTCAGCGCCTGGAGCAGTTCAGGGGGAAAGCTGGGCGTATCGTTCATCCGCCGATGGGTGCCGCTTTTCTGCGTGCGAATGATGTCCGGCGGCAGGTAGACGTTGCCGTTGAGGATCTGCTGGATGGCCTCGGTCATCTGCACCCGTGGCGAGGATTTGGTGATGAAGCCCACCGCGCCATAGGTGATGGCTTGCAGCACGATCTGTTTGTCCTGTTCGGCTGAGACAATCACCACCGGAATGGTCGGCGCCTCGTTGCGCAGGTTGATCAGGCCATTGAGGCCATGCATGCCGGGCATGTTCAGGTCGAGCAGGATCAGGTCCAGGTCGTCGTGGTCCTGGGTCAACAGCAGGGCGCTGTCCAGGTCGGCGGTTTCCATCACTTCACTGCCGGGGAATCCGTCGCTGATGACATTGTGAATGGCTTCGCGAAACAGCGGGTGATCGTCGGCAATCAGAATTTTGTACATAGCCTTTCACCTCATTATTTTGATTATGGTGGGGCAACAACACGCACGCGTAAAGATCAGGGAAAGGGGTCGGGCTGGGCGGGGGGCACGTGCAGGTGGGCCGCCTGCCAGGCGTCCAGG
>NZ_JZRI01000132.1:0-6754 GCF_000952175.1 Pseudomonas sp. ES3-33
ATGGTGAGAGAGGCGATCCTAATCTACAACCAGGAGCGCCCGCACCTGTCCTTGAAATACAAAACGCCCGATGCGGTGCATCGGGCGTTGGGGTGAAACAGATGTAAACCTATTTCAGGACTAGACACACCAATCCCACAGTATTCTTGTATGCCCTTACATCTCCACCTGCGTCCCCAACTCAATCACCCGATTCAACGGCAGATTGAAAAACCGCAAATTGCCATTGGCGTTCTGCAACATGAATGCGAACAGCGCCTCGCGCCAGCGGGCCATGCCTTCGAGTTTGGAGGCGATCACCGTCTCGCGGCTGAGGAAGTAAGTGGTACGCATCGGGCTGAAGTCGAGGTCATCGAGATGGCACAGCTTCAGCGCTTGCGGCACGTCCGGCTCGTCGACGAAGCCAAAGTGCAGGATGACCCGGAAGAACCCCTCACCGTGGGACTCCACCTCAAAGCGTCTGCTCGGCGGCACCCGCGGGATATCCTCGTAGACCACGGTCAGCAGCACCACTTGCTCATGCAGCACCTGGTTGTGCAGCAGGTTGTGCAATAGCGCATGGGGTACGGCGTCCGGGCGGGCCGTCAGGAACACGGCCGTGCCCTGGACCCGGTGCGGTGGCTGCACGCTGATGCTGCTGATAAAGATCGGCAGCGGCAGGCCGCCCTCGTCCAAGCGCTCCACCAGCAACTGCTTGCCGCGCTTCCAGGTGGTCATCAGCACGAACAGGGCGATACCGGCAATGACCGGGAACGCCCCGCCCTGGACGATTTTCGGCACGTTGGCCGCGAAGTACAGACCATCCACCAGGAGGAAGCCAAACAACAGCGGCACGGCGAGCACCGGCGGCCATTTCCACAACAGCAGAATCACCGCCGCCACCAGAATGGTCGTCATCAACATGGTGCCGGTTACGGCCACGCCATACGCCGAGGCCAGCGCACCAGAGGACTCAAAGCCAAGCACCAGCAGGATCACGCCGACCATCAACGACCAGTTCACAGCGCCGATGTAGATCTGGCCCTGTTCGGCGCTGGAGGTGTGCTGGATGTGCATGCGCGGGATGTAACCCAGCTGGATCGCCTGGCGGGTCAGGGAGAACGCGCCGGAAATCACTGCCTGGGAAGCGATTACGGTGGCCAGGGTCGACAAGCCCACTAACGGGATCAACGCCCAGCTTGGCGCCAGTAGATAGAAAGGGTTGCGAGCGGCTTCAGGATCGCCAAGCAGCAAGGCACCCTGGCCGAAGTAGTTCAGCACCAAAGCCGGCAACACCAGGATGAACCAGGCGCGGGCGATAGGCTTGCGACCAAAATGCCCCATGTCGGCGTACAAGGCTTCGGCACCGGTCAAGGCCAGTACCACGGCACCGAGGATCGCCACGCCCATGCCCGGATGCACGATAAAGAAGCGCACGCCCCACACCGGGTTCATTGCCTGCAGCACTTCGGGGTGCTGCAAGATGCCGTGGACACCCAGGGCGCCGAGCACCAGGAACCAGGTGACCATGATCGGCCCGAACAGAATGCCGATGCGCGCCGTACCGTGCCGCTGAATCAGGAACAACCCCACCAGCACTACCAATGACAGCGGCACCACCCAGCGGTCGATGCCGTCGAAAGCCAGCCCAAGGCCTTCGATCGCCGACAGCACGGAAATCGCCGGGGTGATCATGCTGTCGCCGTAGAACAGCGCCGCGCCGATCAGGCCACAGACCACCAACAGGCTGCGCAACCTGGCATGCCCGGCTGCGGCGCGCCGGGCCAGGGCCGTCAGCGCCATGATCCCGCCCTCGCCCTGGTTGTCGGCGCGCAGCACGAACATCATGTATTTGATCGAGACCACCCAGATCAGCGACCAGAAAATCAGCGCCAGGATGCCCAACACCCCGTCGTGGTTGACCGGCACACCATAGCCACCGGAGAACACTTCTTTAAGGGTGTACAGCGGACTCGTGCCGATATCGCCGTAAACCACCCCGACCGCCGCGACCAGCATGCCGATCGGCTTTGCTGCCGAATGCTCGGCGCCCGCCGCCTGACTACTTGCCTGCCCCATCCAAAACTCCTGCTACTCAGACCTGGACTACTGATAAGAAGCACTATGCTCTGCCCTGAGCATGCGCTGTTTTACTTCACGTTACAGACGTTTTCTTGACTGTAAGTAATCGGTAAAGCATCAAGGCGCGAAGCATAGCGCAGCACTCGTCGCATTTCCCTGCATAAAGCTGGTCAAGCGCGCGTCCCATCGCTAGAATTGCGCACTTTTTGATCAGAGACGCCACAAAGCGTCCGTCAGCCGCCTCGCCCTACCGGGCGCAGTCGTCACAAATACCGAGGTTAGACATGTCCACCACTCCTGCGCCGGCCAATCCAAAAGTTGGCTTCGTATCCCTGGGTTGCCCCAAAGCATTGGTCGACTCCGAGCGCATCCTTACCCAGCTGCGCATGGAAGGTTATGACGTGGTGTCCACTTATCAGGACGCCGACGTGGTGGTGGTCAACACCTGTGGCTTCATTGACTCGGCCAAGGCCGAATCCCTGGAAGTGATTGGCGAAGCCATCAAGGAAAACGGCAAGGTTATCGTGACCGGCTGCATGGGCGTCGAAGAAGGCAACATTCGCAGTATTCACCCAAGCGTGCTGTCGGTGACCGGTCCACAGCAGTACGAACAAGTGGTCAACGCCGTGCACGACGCCGTGCCGCCGCGCCAGGACCACAACCCGCTGATCGACCTGGTGCCGCCACAAGGGATCAAACTGACCCCGCGCCACTACGCCTACCTGAAGATTTCCGAAGGCTGCAATCACAGCTGCAGCTTCTGCATCATCCCGTCGATGCGCGGCAAGCTGGTCAGCCGTCCCATCGGTGATGTGCTCGACGAAGCCCAGCGGCTGGTCAAGGCCGGCGTCAAGGAGCTGCTGGTGATCTCGCAAGACACCAGCGCCTACGGCGTCGACGTGAAGTACCGCACCGGTTTCTGGAACGGCGCCCCGGTCAAGACCCGCATGACCGAACTGTGCGAAGCCCTCGGCTCCATGGGCGTGTGGGTCCGCCTGCACTACGTTTACCCATACCCGCACGTCGACGAGCTGATTCCGCTGATGGCAGCCGGGAAAATCCTGCCGTACCTGGACATCCCGTTCCAGCACGCCAGCCCGAAAGTCCTGAAGTCGATGAAACGCCCGGCCTTCGAAGACAAGACCCTGGCGCGCATCAAGAACTGGCGCGAGATCTGCCCGGACCTGATCATCCGCTCGACCTTCATCGTCGGCTTCCCTGGCGAAACCGAAGAAGACTTCCAGTACCTGCTGAACTGGCTGACAGAAGCCCAGCTCGATCGCGTTGGCTGCTTCCAGTACTCGCCGGTCGACGGCGCTCCGGCCAACGACATGGACCTGGAGATCGTGCCCGACGACATCAAGCAGGATCGTTGGGACCGCTTCATGGCGCATCAGCAAGCCATCAGCTCGGCTCGCCTGCAAATGCGCGTCGGCCGCGAAATCGAAGTACTGGTCGATGAAGTCGACGAGCAAGGCGCCGTCGGCCGCTGTTTCTTCGATGCCCCGGAAATCGACGGCAACGTATTCATCGACAACGGCAGCAACCTGAAGCCGGGCGACAAGGTCTGGTGCAAAGTGACCGACGCCGACGAATACGACCTTTGGGCTGAACAGATCTAAAGCGAAAGATGTAAAAGCCCTGCTCTTGTGACGAGATGCGGGGCTTTTTTACGTCTATCGTTTGTGATGAAAGGATTCGTTACGTTTACTCCGCAAGAGGCAACAGGCCATGCGCCATCATTCGGTCATTCATACACCGAAACTCAGTGACTACACAGAACTCACAAAGGTCTGGGAAGACTCGGTGCGCGCCACCCATGACTTTCTGCCGCAAAGCTACATCGAACTGCTGAAGAACCTGGTGCTGACCCGCTACCTGGATGCAGTCATGCTGATCTGCACCAAGGACGCCCAGCAGCGCATCACCGGGTTTGCCGGGGTCGCTGGGGGCAAGATCGAAATGCTCTTCATCGACCCGGTTCACCGCGGCCAGGGCCTGGGCAAGCAGTTGTTGCGTTATGCCATGGAACACCTGAACGCCTATGAACTGGACGTCAACGAACAGAACCCGCAGGCGCTGGGGTTTTATTTCAAGCAGGGCTTCGAGGTCGTCGGTCGCACCGAGCATGACGGGATGGGGCAGCCTTATCCGTTACTGCATATGCGCTTGCGCCAAGACCAGCAACGCTCACAACATGCCTGACGCCATAAAATTCCTGTGGGAGCTGGCTTGCCAGCGATGCAGGCGCTGCGATGTGTCAGATGGACCGAGTGATGCAATCGCTGGCAAGCCAGCTCCCAAGGGAAATTGAACCGTATTGAAATGGACCCGCGATTAACCGGCGCCCAGCAGGTACAATGCCCACCCCTTTTTTGTTACGGCCCTGTCATGACTGACCCGATTCGTCTCTCCAAACGCCTCATCGAACTCGTCGGCTGCTCCCGTCGGGAGGCTGAGCTGTTCATCGAGGGCGGCTGGGTCACCGTGGACGGTGAAGTCATCGACGAGCCGCAATTCAAGGTCGACACCCAGAAAGTCGAGCTCGACCCCGAAGCCAAGGCCACTGCGCCGGAGCCGGTGACCATTCTGTTCAACGTCCCGGCGGGCATGGACGCGGAAACGGCCATGGGCACCATCAGCGCCGATACCCTGAGCGAAGAACACCGCTTCAGCAAACGCCCGCTCAAGGGCCACTTCCTGCGCCTGACCGCCAGCACCGACCTGCAGGCCAATGCCAGCGGCCTGCTGGTGTTCACCCAGGACTGGAAAATCCTGCGCAAGCTGACGGCCGACTCCGCCAAGATCGAGCAAGAGTATGTGGTCGAGGTTGAAGGCGACATGGTTGCTCACGGCCTTAACCGCCTCAACCACGGCCTGACCTACAAAGGTAAGGAGCTGCCGCCGGTGAAGGCCAGCTGGCAGAACGAGAATCGCCTGCGGTTTGCGATGAAAAATCCACAACCAGGCGTGATCGCCCTGTTCTGCCAGGCCGTTGGCCTGAAGGTCGTTGCCATCCGTCGCATCCGCATCGGCGGAGTGTCCATTGGCAAAGTGCCATTGGGGCAATGGCGCTACCTGTCCGGCAAAGAGAAGTTCTAGGCTTTTCACGCCGCCCTACATTTCGGCGCCGCGATTTGAGCGGCGCCCACTGCTGAATATCAGGACTGCACACCATGATCCACAACGACGTACTGCGCAGCGTGCGCTACATGCTCGACATCAGCGACAAGAAAGTCATCGAGATCATCAAGCTCGGCGGCATGGACGTGAGCCTGGAAGATCTGCTGACTTATCTGGACAAGAAAGAGGAAGACGAAGAAGGCTTCGTTCGTTGCCCGGATGAAGTCATGGCGCATTTCCTCGATGGCCTGGTGATCTTCAAGCGCGGTAAAGACGAAAGCCGTCCGCCACAGCCGATCGAAACGCCGGTCACCAACAACATCATCCTGAAGAAACTGCGCGTGGCCTTCGAACTGAAAGAAGACGACATGCACGCCATCCTCAAGGCTGCCGAGTTCCCGGTGTCCAAGCCTGAGCTGAGCGCACTGTTCCGCAAGCTCGGCCACACCAACTACCGCCCGTGCGGCGACCAGTTGCTGCGCAACTTCCTCAAGGGCCTGACCCTGCGCGTGCGCCCGCAATAATTGCAAGGCGGGAGCAAAACTTGCTCGCCCGCTCCCACAGGTTCTGTGGGAGCAAGGCTTGCCGGCGATGACGAACTGCCTGGCGCCACCGGTTAAAAGGTTGATCGGGTTATCATGCCTACCCATTCCCGCCTCGACCCCACCCCATGACCTACAGCGTTTCCCCTATTGGTTTCGTGCGCTCCTGTTTCAAGGAGAAGTTCGCCATCCCGCGCCAACCGCAACTGGCTCCTGCCGCACGCGGCGTATTGGAGTTGGTGGCGCCATTCGATCAGGGTGAGGCCGTGCAGGGCCTGGAGCAGGTCAGCCACGTGTGGCTGCTGTTCCTGTTCCACCAGGCGCTGGAAGACAAGCCACGGCTGAAAGTCCGCCCGCCTCGTCTG
Organism: Pseudomonas sp. ES3-33; assembly: GCF_000952175.1. Taxonomy (NCBI): domain Bacteria; kingdom Pseudomonadati; phylum Pseudomonadota; class Gammaproteobacteria; order Pseudomonadales; family Pseudomonadaceae; genus Pseudomonas; species Pseudomonas sp. ES3-33. The sequence goes on from NZ_JZRI01000132.1 coordinate 6,092, forward strand.
GGCGGCAACAAATCCATGGGGGTTTTCGCCACGCGCGCGACGCATCGACCCAATGGCATTGGCCAGTCAGTGGTCAAGCTGGACAAGGTCGAAGCCGATCGCCTGTGGATATCCGGCATCGATTTGCTCGATGGCACGCCGATTCTCGACATAAAACCTTACGTGCCTTACGCCGACATCATCGACACGGCCTCCAACAGCATCGCCAGCGCTGCGCCGCCTCTGATTGCCGTGCAGTGGGTGGATTCGGCGCTGCAGCAGGCCCATGGCCACGCTCAGCGGCTTGAGGAGCCCCTGGTCGAGCTTATCGAACAGTGTCTGGCACAGGATCCGCGCCCGGCGTACCAGACACCTGCACCACAGAGGGAATATGGCGCGCAGTTCTGGGATGTGGATGTGCGCTGGCATTACCCCGAGGCGGGCGTGATCCGCGTGCTCGAAGTCATACCCGCATCCAACTTGTAGATACTCTGTTACCGGTCAAGCTTTCAGCAGGTGTTTTTCGCTGAAAAGCTTGGCCGTGTCGAAATCTTCTTCTGCGCGTATGCACGCCCACAAGCCTGTCAGGTATTTGCGCATAACCGCGCAGATGGCCTGCATTTTTCGCTTTCCGCGTGCGATCAACGCATCATAAAAAGCCTTCACATTCGGGTCGCTGCGAAT
>NZ_JZRI01000133.1:0-23577 GCF_000952175.1 Pseudomonas sp. ES3-33
AGATGTGTATAAGAGACAGTTTTATATGTGCTCATTTTTTACACTTGAACGAGTTCAAGCATAAAAATTGACCTTGCAAGTAAATGTTTTACATCTTGCCTTTTGTAGATAAAACAGAAATTGATAGCTCTGCATGCACGTAATCCCAGACTTCTTTCGAGATTAAACCTCGACTTAAAAAATATTCAGCAGCCAGTAGTAGCCTTGGGGTGATTTGCTTTGCTTCTTGCATTTGGTCATGAGCTGCTAATTTAGCACAATATCTAGTCGCAACTTTTATTGCGACTTCTTCATCACTTATCTCATTACGAACCGCTTCACTAACTATGTTTTTATATTCTGCGGCCAAAATAAAACTCGAATTTAATTCGCTTTCAATTTTGTAGTCTTTCCGCAGTATATGTTTGACGATATCATAATGCTTTTGCCTCTTTGTAAAAAAACTAAACATTTCAGTTGTCCTACACCAAAAAATAGACCAGTTCGTTAACTATATTTCACGGCAAGGCATTTTGCCATCACGTCGTGGCCCCTTCTTGTTAGCATTTGCTACATAACGCAGTTAAATCTAAATGGTAATTATTCTAATGCTTCTTGTATGCCGTTATGCTTCGAGAGATAAAAAACAGTTAAATCACAGGTAAATCATGGACGTGTTGATCAAGTCGGCCTACCCCTGGGTCGACGAACTGAGCGGCCCGGCCAGCCTCGCGCAAATGCTGTTGAACAACCCCGATGGCCAAGGACGCCCTCGCCCGTCGCAGAAGCTCTGCGCCGGGCAGACCTTGCTGTGCAAGGCGCTGGGCCTGAAAGTGCCAATGTGGGACGCCAAGCGCTTTGACCATGAGGTGCTGCTGGTGGAAGACGTGGGAGCGGCACCGGCTCATGTGATCCAGACCACTCGACTGGGAATTCCCCAAGGACGGGATGAACACCTGATGTACCGCTTCGTCGATGCTGCTTATGCGCCCTATTGCACGCGGAACCCGCTGCGACGCGGGCAGGTCGAAGGGCGGGATTATATTTTGCTGAATTGAATAATCGAGCCCCCTGTAGGAGCGAGCTTGCTCGCGATGCTTTCCCGAGCGCCGCGTCGATCCAGACAGCACTCGCTAACGTTAGCGACCATCGCGAGCAAGCTCGCTCCTACAGGGTTCGGTGGTGTATTGAAGCCTGCGTTCGTCCACTGCGGACGCTTATAAAAATTCGATGGAGTAGTTTTTATGGGCCCATGGCTCGATAGCGTGACCGGATGGCTTGCGGCAAACCCGCAGTGGTTGGCCGCGGCTGTATTCATCGTGGCCTTCGTCGAGTGCCTGGCGATTGCAGGACTGATTGTCCCCGGTACCGTATTGCTGTTTGCCGTCGCAGTGCTGGCCGGCAGTGGCGCGCTATCCTTGAGCGAGACGTTATTCCTGGGATTTATCGCCGGCATATCGGGCGATATCGTGTCGTACTTCATCGGGCGACATTTTCACCAGAACATCCGTCGCCTGCCAGGCTTGCGCCATCATCCGGAATGGATTGCCGGCGCAGAGTCGTACTTCCAGCGTTATGGCATTGCCAGTTTGCTGGTTGGCCGCTTCATCGGCCCGCTGCGTCCCATGCTGCCCATGGTCGCGGGAATGTTCGACATGCCCTTCCCGCGCTTTGCCGCCGTAAGCCTGTTGGCTGCTGCTGGCTGGAGCGTCGCCTACCTCCTGCCTGGCTGGGCCACCGGCGCGGCGATTCGTCTGCCTTTGCCGGAAGGTTTCTGGCCGGAAGCCGGCATCGTGGCGGGCAGCATTGCGGTGATGGTCGGCTTGAGCATCACCAGCAGCATGCGTCGCCATCGCAAGGCGACGGTGTTGATTGCCAGCATGAGCCTGCTGATTCTGGCCGGGTTGTTCATCGGCTATCCGCACCTGACCGCACTCGACCAGGGGGTGATGACGCTGGTGCAGGAACATCGCAGCCCGACACTCGATGAAGTCGCCGTGACGCTGACGATTATTGGCGAATTCCGCAACATGCTGCTGTTCAGTGCACTGCTTGTGACCTTGCTGCTGGTGATGCGTCAGTGGCGCCAGGCAGTATTCGCCTGCGCAACCTTGTTGATCACGGCACTGGCCAATACCGGGACCAAACAGTTCTTCGCCCGGGTACGTCCGGAAATTCTCAGCGACCCACTGACCAGCTACAGCATGCCCAGCGGCCATGCCTCCGGAGCGTTTGCGCTGTTCCTGACCCTGGCGGTGCTGGCCGGTCGCGGGCAACCCCCACGCATGCGCCTGACCTGGCTGCTGGTGGGATGCCTGCCGGCGCTGGCGATTGCGTTGTCGCGGGTCTACCTGGGTGCGCACTGGCCGACCGACATTACGGCAGGGGCCATGCTGGCGGCCTGTGTCTGTGCGGCAAGCCTGTGGACAATACAGCGCGGTGAAGAATTGAAGGCCATGCCACCCAGGGTCTGGTGGCTGGTATTGCCGGCAATGGTGGCGCTGTTCGGCTTCTTTGCCCTGCGCCACTTGCCGCATGCCATGCTGCGCTACGCCTACTGAGGCGCAGCGCATTGGCGTGGTGATCAGGTGAACAACTCACCTTGCAGTTCATCGAGCAGTGCCTGGATGGCATCCAGGCGCTGCTGCGGATCATCGAGTTGCAGCAAATCGATCTTGTCCACTTCGGCGAACGGCAACAGATACGCCAGCTGATTGGCCAACGACTGCTGCCCGGTCGCTTCGGTCCCCATGTTCAAGGCCTCGACCATCGGGTGCTCGGCCAATGCCTTGAGCAAGGCCACCAGGTCCGCGTCTTCGTCCTGCAGCGGTTGCTCCGGCTCGTCTTCCAGCCACTCGACCTCGGCAACCGTCAACTGATCGCGCTGGACCTCGGTGCTCAGCACATTGAAGCGCCTGCCGCCTTGGACGCGGATGCCCAGCAAACCATTGGCCTGCTGCTTGAAGTCGGTGATCAGCGCTTCACATCCCACCAGCGCATAACCCTGCGGAGCAAGGCCGACCTCTTCGCCATCAAGGATGCACACCACGCCGAACCCGCCGCCCTGCTTCATGCAACGGCCGATCATGTCCAGATAGCGCGCCTCAAAAATCTGCAAGTCGAGGATGCAGCCAGGAAACAGCACTGTGTTCAGTGGAAAAAGCGGCAAGCTCATAGACATTTTCCTTACACCACCATCGACACCGCCAACGGCAGGAACACCGCCGTGGCCACGCCCATCAGACTCATTGCCAGCGCCGCAAAGGCGCCGCACTCTTCACTTTCCTGCAGGGCTACCGAAGTGCCCACCGCATGGGCCGTCATGCCCAACGCCATGCCCCGCGCCTCAGGGCTGTGCACGCCGAGCCGATTCAACAGGCCAGGCCCGAAAATCGCCCCGATCACGCCGGTTATGAGCACGAACACCGCCGCCAGCGCGGCCACCCCACCAATCTGCTCCGCGACCAGCATCGCAATCGGCGAGGTCACGGACTTGGGCGCCATGGTCATCAGGATCATGTGCTCTGCGCCAAACGACCAGCCCAGCAACACCCCAAGACCGGTAGCGACCACGCCGCCTATCACCAGCGTAGTAAATATCGGCCAGAACAACTGCCGAATGCGTCGCAGGTTCAGGTAAAGCGGCACGGCCAGCGCCACAGTCGCCGGCCCCAGGAGGATGCTGAGGATCTCGGTGCTCTTGCGATACTCGGCATAAGTAATGCCGCAACCTGCCAGCACTGCAATCACCAACAGCATGGAGACCAGTACCGGTTGTAAAAAGACCCAGCGGGTCTTCTCGAATGCCGCCAGCACCAGCTGGTAGGCGCCCAGCGTAATGCCGATGCCGAACAATGGATGGTGGATCACGGACGTCCAGGCGCCCTGCCAGTCAAAGATCATTGGCTGTCCTCAGGCGGCGCGTGACGCTTGACCAAACGCTGCATCAGCACCCCGGCGAACGCCATCGACAGCAACAGCGACAGCACCAGCGCGCCAACAATGGCCCAGAAGTCTGCGGCAATATCCTTGGCGTACACCATCACGCCCACGGCTGGCGGCACCAGCAACAGCGGCAGGTAGCGCAGCAGGCTGCCGGCTGCCAGGCTCAGTGGCTCGCCCACCTGCCCGCGACTGATCAGATACGCCAGCAACAGCAGCAGCCCGACGATGGGCCCTGGCAACACCGGCAAAAACAGGTGATTGATCGCTGTTCCCAGCAATTGGAACAGCACCAGCCATGTCAAACCTCGTAGCAACATCCTGGCCTCCCGCCAATCCCGTCACCCGCAATGGCGGGCCGAGCATTATAAGCATGCCAACGCTATGGACCGGCATTCGCCAAAAGCATGGTCAGTTGACCGCAGTAAACGGCCATGGTGATCTAAAGTGGTAATTCGGGAGGTCTGAGCCCCCCACCTCAAAACTATAAAACCGATGAACCCAAGGAGAGTCTCAATGCCCTATGTTCCAGTTGCAGAGCTCAAAGATTATGTCGGCAAGGAACTTGGAAGTTCCGAATGGCTCACCATCGACCAGGAGCGCATCAACCTGTTCGCCGAAGCCACCGGGGATTACCAGTTCATCCACGTCGACCCGGTCAAAGCCGCGCAAACGCCATTCGGGAGCACCATCGCCCACGGCTTCCTGTCGCTGTCGCTGATCCCCAAGCTGATGGAAGACATCCTCATACTGCCTGAAGGCCTGAAGATGGTGGTCAATTATGGCCTCGACAGCGTGCGGTTCATTCAGCCGGTCAAAGTCAATTCCAGGGTCCGCCTCAAGGTCGACCTGGCCGAAGTCACCGAGAAAAAGCCCGGCCAATGGCTCCTCAAGGCCACCGCCACGCTGGAAATCGAAGGCTCAGAGAAACCGGCCTACATTGCCGAACCCCTGTCGCTCTGCTTCGTGTAAATGATCCTGGATGCGAAGCAGCTCATGCTGTTTCGCGCCTTCTCCTGCTTTCCTGGCTATATAAGGTCATGGAGCTGCGGCATACTCGGTCGCCTAATTGCCCGGATCCCGCTATGCGCTCGATTGCCCTCCTCGCGTTGACCCTGTTGCTGACCGCTTGCGGAGACGGCGAATCGCTGCTGCCCCCTGACGCGCGCCTGCCGGACGGCGGACGCTATCGCGGCGAACTGGTAGATGGATTGCTGCAAGGCCAGGGCCGCGTCGATTATCCGAACGGCAGCTGGTATGCCGGCGAGTTCGACAAAGGCCAATGGCATGGCCAGGGCGAGTGGCACGGCAGCAATGGCGAAGTGTATCGCGGACAATTCAACCAGGGCCTGTTCGACGGCCAGGGTACGCTGACCACCAATGGCAGCAGCTATACCGGCGGTTTCAAGGCCGGTCGAAGGGACGGCGAAGGCACCCTCAAAGAAAACGGCATGACCTATCGCGGCGAGTTCAAGGCCGATCAATATTCAGGACTGGGTCGCCTCGAGCTCGAGGACGGCAGTTCGTATCAGGGCCAGTTCGCCCATGGCAAACCCAACGGTGAAGGCCAGCGCGGCGACGCCAGTGGCAACCAGTTCACCGGCAATTTTGTCGACGGTCAGCTGGAGGGTAACGGGACCTTCAACAGTGCCGATGGCGATATCTATGTCGGCAGCTTCAAAAACAACCAGCTGCACGGCAAGGGTCGCTACGAGAATGCCGATGGCGATGTCTGGCTCGGGCAGTTCAAGGAAGGGTCGCTCAATGGCAAAGGCGAACTGATTGGCGCCGATGGCAGCCATTACGTGGGTCAGTTCAGCGATTGGCGCTTCAGCGGCCCGGGGCGATTGAACCTTGCGGACGGCAGTTTCTATGTTGGCCAGTTCGACAATGACAGCTACTCGGGTCGCGGCACGCTGGTGTTGACTGACGGCACCGTGCAAAGCGGTACCTGGATCGCTGGCCAGCGGGTTCGCGATGCCGAAGGCAAGCTGCTGCCTGACAGCCTTGAGCTTGGCCTGCTGGCCCAGGGGCGGTTACTGGACGACGCGCTGGCAAGCGTGCCCGCCTCGACGCCAGCCGTCGAGCTCTACACCCTGACCCTCGGGGGTGATGGCAAGCAGAGCGTGTTCCTGCGCGAGTCCGATTACGTCAGCAACATGCTCAGCAGCCGTTTCGGTGCGTTTGGCCAGATCCGCCTGGTCAATCATCGCGACCATCTGGTGGATCGACCGATGGCCACCCGGGAAAACCTGCGCCGCGCCGCGGCGACCCTGGCCGAGCGCAGCGGGCCGGAAGACCTTATTTTCATTTACCTGACCAGCCACGGCACCAGCGAGCATGAACTGGTCCTGGACCAACCGCGCATGGAGTTGTCAGACCTGCCGGCAGACGAGCTTGCCGCAGTGCTGGCCCCGCTGAAAAATCGCGACAAGATCATCGTGATTTCCGCGTGCTACTCCGGTGGTTTCATCCCGACCCTCAAGGATGAACGCACCCTGATCATGACCGCCTCACGGGCTGATCGCGTGTCGTTCGGCTGCTCCGAGGAAGCCAACTTCACCTATTTCGGCGATGCCCTGTTCGCCCAGGCGCTGAACCAGACCGATGACTTGGAACAAGCCTTCAAGCTGGCCAGGGCCACCGTGGCCGAGCGCGAGCTGGCTGACAACTTTGAAGCATCCGAACCGCAGATCTGGGCGCCCAAAACCGTCCTGTCGCACTGGCAATTATTGCGCAAGCAGCAGGCACGCAAAGCGCTGCAAAGTGTGTCTGTCGACAGCAAGGATGCAAAGAGCAACTAAGCTGAACAGTATCAAGGGAGAAACACTATGTACTTGACGCCTCAGCACGTATTGCTTGCCGGAGCTACCGGTTTGACCGGTGAACACTTGCTTGACCGCCTGCTTAATGAACCCACGATTAACCGGGTATTGGCGCCCTCACGCCGGCCATTGGCCAAGCACCCCCACCTGGAAAACCCTGTCGGCGACCCGGCGGTGTTTCTGCCGCAACTCAACGGCCGCGTGGACATTGCCTACTGCTGCCTCGGCACAACCATCAAGCAGGCCGGCTCGGAACAGGCGTTCCGCGCCGTGGACCTGGACATGGTGGTGGCATTCGCCAAACGCGCCCGGGAGATGGGCGCTCGGCACCTGATCGTGGTCAGCGCGCTGGGAGCGGATCCGAAGTCATCGGTGTTCTATAACCGGGTCAAAGGCGAGATGGAACAAGCCTTGCGCGCGCAAGACTGGCCGCAATTGACTATCTGCCGCCCTTCTCTACTGCTGGGTGATCGAGTTGAGCCACGCCTGGCTGAAAAGGTCGTCGGGCCGTTATCCCGGCTGATTCCGGGCAAGTACCACGGGATCGAAGCCTGCCAACTGGCGCGGGCGATGTGGCGCCTGGCACTGGAAGAACAGGATGGGGTTCGGGTGGTTGAGTCGGATGAATTACGTAAGTTAGGTAAATAAGATCAAAAGATCGTCCGATCGCGGCCCGAGCCTTCGGCAACTCCTACGAAAAATGCGCAAATCCTGTAGGAGCTGCCGAAGGCTGCGATCTTTTGACTTTCACAATCCCCCGGTCGCCTGGAAACCCACGCCAATCACCGTCAACAACGACAACGGCAACAGCAGCGTATCCAGCAACGCACTCGCCGGCAGGTCTACGCCAGGGTAGCTGGGAGCCTCAGCGCCAAAGCGATCCATGGCGCAGCACCCGCCGTTCAAGGCATACAAGTCCAGACGAGTCCCCGAATAAACCACTGGCGCCCCGGGCTTGGCGGCATCCAGCGTGCGTGCCGTGGCACAGCCGCCCAGTTGCAGCGCGAGGACGATCAACAGCAGCTTATTCATCGCTGGTCAGATGGTGTTCGCCCCAACGCGGCAGCATGTCCTGGGGAATGTTCAGCAGGTTGAGAATCCGCGCCACGACAAAATCGATCAGGTCATCAATCGTCTGCGGCTGATGATAGAAGCCCGGCGATGCCGGCAGAATGGTCACGCCCATGTTCGACAGCTTGAGCATGTGCTCCAGATGAATGCTCGAATAAGGCGCTTCACGGGGCACCAGGATCAGCTGGCGACGCTCTTTCAAGGTGACATCGGCCGCCCGTTCGATCAGGTTGTTGCAGGCCCCGGTGGCGATGGCCGACAAAGTCCCGGTGGAACAGGGCACCACCACCATCGCCGCCGGAGCCCCGGAGCCCGAAGCGACCGGCGACATCCAGTCTTCCTTGCCATAGACGCGAATCTGCCCGGCGGCAGCGCCGGTGTATTCGGTCAGGAACGCCTGCATCATCTGGGTTTTCGGTGGTAGCGAAACGTCAGTCTCGGTGGCCATCACCAATTGCGCCGCCTTCGAGATCAGAAAGTGCACCTCGCGGTCTTCGCGCACCAGGCAGTCCAGCAGGCGCAAGCCGTATTGGGCGCCCGAAGCGCCGGTCATCGCCAGCGTGATGCGTTCCGGACCGTTGTTCATTGCAGCGCCTCGGCAAGTTTGCCGTGCAGGCCGCCGAAGCCGCCGTTGCTCATGATCACCACGTGAGTGCCGGGCTGGGCCTGGCTCTTCACGCGTTCGATGATGCCTTCCAGGGAATCACTGACAATCGACGGTACCGTGCACAGCGCGGCGGTCGCGCCCAGGTCCCAGCCAAGATTGGCCGGGGCATACCAGATCACCTGGTCGGCATCGACGACGCTTTCCGGCAGGCCATCACGGTGTGCGCCAAGTTTCATGGAGTTGGAACGCGGTTCGATGATCGCAATCAGCGGTGCGTCGCCGATTCGCTTGCGCAGGCCGTCGAGCGTCGTGGCGATAGCCGTCGGGTGGTGAGCGAAGTCGTCATAGATGGTGATGCCGCGAACTTCCGCCACTTTCTCCATCCGCCGCTTCACGCTTTTGAAGGCGCTCAGGGCTGCGATGCCCATGGACGGCACCACGCCGACATGTCGCGCCGCCGCCAGGGTTGCCAAGGCATTGGCAACGTTGTGCTGGCCTGTCATATCCCACTCCACCACGCCCTGGACCTTGTCTTCGAACATCACTTCGAATTTCGAGCCGTCTTCGCTGAGCAGCCTGGCCTGCCACTGGCCGCCGGCACCGGTGGTCTGCACAGGTGTCCAGCAACCCATGTCGATCACCCGGTGCAGGGCAGGCTCGGTAGTCGGATGGATCACCAGGCCTTCACTCGGGATGGTTCGGACCAAATGGTGAAACTGCCGTTCGATAGCCGGAAGATCCGGGAAGATGTCCGCATGATCGAACTCAAGGTTATTCAGGATCGCGGTGCGCGGACGGTAATGAACGAATTTGGAGCGCTTGTCGAAAAAGGCACTGTCGTATTCGTCTGCTTCGATGACGAAGAACGGCGTATCACCCAGACGCGCCGACACCGAGAAATTCTGCGGCACGCCGCCGATCAGGAAACCCGGGCTCATGCCCGCGTGTTCCAGCACCCAGGCGAGCATGCTGCTGGTAGTGGTCTTGCCATGGGTCCCGGCGACGGCCAGCACCCAGCGGCCTTGCAGCACATGGTCCGCCAGCCACTGCGGGCCGGAGACATACGGCAGGCCTTTGTTCAGGACGTATTCGACTGCCGGGTTACCGCGGGACATGGCGTTGCCAATCACCACCAGATCCGGAGCCGGGTCCAGTTGCGCGGGATCGTAACCCTGGGTCAACTCAATGCCCTGAGCCTCAAGCTGAGTGCTCATTGGCGGGTAGACGTTGGCATCGGAGCCCGTGACACGATGGCCCAGCTCTTTGGCCAGGACCGCCATCGAACCCATGAAAGTGCCGCAGATACCAAGAATATGAATGTGCATAGTCGACCTCGTAAAACATGGCCGCAGGTTAGCCTAGGGAGGCAAAATTCGCACCCTGTGTTTCAAGATCACCGCCTACCCTGTAGGAGCGAGCTTGCTCGCGAAAAACGTCAACGATGACGCGTGTATTCTGAATGAGCACATTGTTCTCTGGTTTTTCGCGAGCGAGCTCGCTCCTACAGGGATCGGCTTAGGCCGTGCTTGCGAAGTTTGCGATACAGCGTATTTCGGCTGACACCCAGCTGCTCGGCCGTGTGAGTCATGTGCCAGCGCGTTTGCTCCAGCGCATTGAGCAAGGCCAAACGCTCGGCATCCTCCAGCGGATGCTCCGATGGTGCGGGGGCAATATCCGTTTGCGGCAACGCCTGGCGAATCATTGCCGGCAAGTCCGCAAGACCGATCCGCCCGCCGTCGCACAACGCCGCCAAGGTGCGCAGCACATTGCGCAGTTGGCGCACATTACCCGGCCAGGCAAACCCGAGCAGCGCCTGGCGCGCAGGCTCTTCAATCAGCACAGCGTCCGAGCCGGCCTCCTCGGCCAGCAGGAAATCGAGCAACTGCGATTTATCGGAGCGTTCGCGCAGCGCCGGCAAGGCGACTTCGAGTCCATTGAGCCGGTAATACAAGTCTTCGCGGAAACTGCCGTCCTGCACCCGCCCCAGCAAGTTACGGTGAGTCGCACTGATGATGCGTACATCCACCGCCTCCGGTTCACCGCCGATCGGCACCACCTGGCGATCTTCCAGCACCCTGAGCAGGCGGGTTTGCAATGCCAGGGGCATGTCACCGATCTCATCCAGGAACAGGGTGCCGCCATCCGCCTGCTGTAGTTTGCCTCGCATGCCTTCCTTGCGCGCCCCGGTAAAACTGCCGCCGCGGTAGCCGAACAACTCACTTTCAATCAGGCTTTCGGGGATGGCCGCACAGTTGAGCGCGACGAATGCTTTTTCGCAGCGCTGGCTGGCGTTGTGCACAGCTTTGGCAAAAGCCTCCTTGCCCGAGCCCGTCTCGCCGTTGATCAGCAGCGGCACGTCACGCTCGAAGACTCGCAAGGACTTGCGAAAATCCTCCTGCAGCGACGTATCCCCCAGGCAAATGCCGGCAGGACGCGGTTGCTGCGGCGCTACCGGGCTCTTTACTAGTGGTGCCGCAACACTGCGCGATTGCCCGCGCAACAAGGCGAACAGGTTGCGCCCGTCACGGGTGCGCAGTGGCCAACTGGCGCTGGCATTGATACTTGCACGACCGAGCAGCTCGTCCAGCGAACAGTCGAAAAACGCCTCGACGGGCTTGCCGAGCAGCCCGCCGCGAATGTGCCCCAACAGATTCAGGGCGCTCTGGTTGACGGCGCTGATCCGCCCTTCCCCGTCAAATGCCAGCAAGCCTTCGCTGAACAGTCCGACGGATTCGGCTTGCAGGTGAAAGCGCAGCAGCCATTGATTATCGAAATAGCGCAGGAAATAACAGCTCTCGATCATCTTCGCCGAGAGGTTGACCAGGGCCATGGTGTGGAACTGGCTCTGGCGCGATACATCGTGGCGCGCCGAGGACACGTCGAGCACCGCCAGCAGCTCGCCATGCGGGTCGAACACGGGGCTCGCCGAACAGGTCAGGCCGGTGTGACGCCCGCGAAAATGTTCATCCTGGTGGATGGTCAGCGACTGACGCTCCACCAGGCAGGTGCCGATGCCATTGGTGCCTTCGCACGCTTCGCTCCAGTCGGCGCCCAGCCAGAGGCCGGCACGCTCGAAGATCTTGCGTTCGGCAGGCGCCGTGACACAGTTGAGAATCACCCCCCGGGCATCGGTCAGCAGCACGGCATGACCGGCGCCGGACAATTGCTGGTGCAGGCTGGTCATTTCAGTACCGGCGATATGCAGCACTTGCTGTAAGCGCTCGCGACTTTCCAGCACGCGGCCGTGCTCCAGCACCGTGGGCGCCATCGTCAGGGAAGGGTCAAGGTGATAATCCTCAAGACAACGCAGCCACGAACGGGCGATGGACGGATCACTGCCGGGGCCCTGCAGGTGGGATTTGCCCTGGGTGACGGTCATGACCTGCTGGGCATGACGGCTCAAATGGTTGTCTTGCATCTCTTATTATTCTCCCGAGAGGTCCTACGCGGTCCATCACGCCCACTGAGCATCCTCCAGGCTCCAGCGCATTGCAATGCTGGCAAGACTGCCCAGTCACAAGGTGTGGCAAATCCGGCACAAACTGTCACCCACGCTGTGCCGATACCGTCACAGCGCCCGCCCACCCGTCCGAGAAAAACCGCGCAACCCCTTGATTCCCCTGCCCTGCAAGGCAGTGGCCCAACCTTTGCTCTACGCTTATGGCAAGCGCACATGCGCCACTCCCTCAATAAGCATAAAAGCCAAGGAGAACCATCATGCGTTACGCTCACCCCGGTACTGAAGGCGCTATCGTTTCGTTCAAAAGCAAATACGGTAACTACATCGGCGGCGAGTTCGTCGCGCCTGTCAAAGGTCAGTACTTCACCAATACCTCGCCAGTCAATGGCCAACCCATCGCCGAATTCCCGCGTTCCACCGCCGAAGATATCGACAAGGCGCTGGACGCTGCACACGCCGCCGCTGACGCCTGGGGCAGCACTTCTGCCCAGGCCCGTTCGCTGGTACTGCTGAAAATTGCCGATCGTATCGAGCAGAACCTGGAAGTCCTGGCGATCACCGAATCGTGGGACAACGGCAAGGCCGTGCGCGAAACCCTGAATGCCGACATCCCGCTGGCGGCCGACCATTTCCGCTACTTCGCCGGTTGCCTGCGCGCCCAGGAAGGCAGCGCTGCCGAGATCGACGGCAACACCGTGGCCTATCACATCCATGAGCCCCTGGGCGTGGTCGGGCAGATCATCCCGTGGAACTTCCCGATCCTGATGGCCGCCTGGAAACTCGCCCCGGCGCTGGCCGCCGGTAACTGCGTAGTGCTCAAGCCAGCCGAGCAAACTCCACTGGGCATCACCGTGCTGATGGAGCTGATCGGCGACCTGCTGCCGCCGGGCGTGCTCAACGTCGTGCAAGGCTTCGGCAAAGAAGCCGGCGAAGCGCTCGCCACCAGCAAACGCATCGCCAAGATCGCGTTCACCGGCTCGACCCCGGTGGGCTCGCACATCATGAAATGCGCCGCCGAAAATATCATCCCGTCCACCGTGGAGCTGGGCGGCAAGTCGCCGAACATCTTCTTCGCCGACATCATGGACGCTGAAGAAACTTTCATTGAAAAGGCCGCTGAAGGCCTGGTGCTGGCATTCTTCAACCAGGGCGAAGTCTGCACCTGCCCGTCCCGCGCACTGGTGCAGGAGTCGATCTACGACGACTTCATGAAAGTGGTGATGAAAAAAGTCCTGCAGATCAAGCGGGGCGACCCGCTGGACACCGACACCATGGTCGGCGCACAGGCATCCGAGCAGCAGTTCGACAAGATTCTTTCGTACCTGGAAATTGCCAAGGGCGAAGGCGCGGAGCTGCTGACCGGCGGCAAGGTGGAAAAACTCGAGGGCAACCTGGCGACCGGGTATTACATCCAGCCGACCCTGCTCAAGGGCACCAACAAAATGCGCGTGTTCCAGGAAGAAATCTTTGGCCCGGTGGTGAGCATCACCACCTTCAAGGACGAAGCCGAAGCCCTGGCCATCGCCAACGACACCGAGTTCGGCCTGGGTGCCGGCCTTTGGACCCGTGACATCAACCGCGCCTACCGCATGGGCCGCGCCATCAAGGCCGGTCGCGTATGGACCAACTGCTACCACCTGTACCCGGCGCACGCCGCGTTCGGCGGTTACAAAAAATCCGGCGTCGGTCGTGAAACCCACAAAATGATGCTCGACCACTATCAGCAGACCAAAAACCTGCTGGTGAGCTACGACATCAATCCGCTGGGCTTCTTCTAAAACTCGCAGCACTTGCTCCCCCTGTGGGAGCGAGCCTGCTCGCGATAGCGGTTCACCCTTTCAACGCATCAGTTGAATGATCCACCGCCATCGCGAGCAGGCTCACACCCCACAAGGCCCACCCAAAACAATAAGAATGGTGAACCCTATGCCTAGCGAATCCCCTTCGGGCGTCCCGGCGACCGGCTCTTCCGTGGACTTTGAAAAAGTCGACTCGCAATACTTCCAGCAACGTGAACTGAAAAAAGGCGCCGCCGGCTGGGTCCTGCTGGTCGGCCTCGGCGTGGCCTACGTCATTTCCGGCGATTACGCCGGGTGGAACTTCGGCCTCGCCCAAGGTGGCTGGGGTGGCATGTTCCTCGCCACATTGCTGATGGCCACCATGTACCTGTGCATGTGCTTTTCACTGGCCGAACTGTCTTCCATGATTCCTACCGCCGGTGGCGGTTACGGTTTTGCCCGCAGCGCATTCGGCCCCTGGGGCGGGTTCCTGACCGGGACAGCGATTCTGATCGAGTACGCCATCGCACCCGCAGCGATCGCGGTGTTTATCGGCGCCTATTGCGAGTCATTGTTCGGCATTGGCGGCTGGATGATCTACCTGGCGTTCTACATCATCTTCATCGCCATCCACATCTTCGGTGTCGGTGAGGCCCTGAAGCTGATGTTTATCATCACCGCCGTTGCCGCGCTGGCCCTGGGCGTATTTCTGGTAGCGATGGTGCCGCACTTCAACGTCGCCAACCTGCTGGACATTCCCGTAACGGACGCCAAGGGCGCGAGCAGCTTCCTGCCCTTTGGTTACGTCGGCGTGTGGGCCGCGATTCCCTACGCGATCTGGTTCTTCCTCGCGGTCGAAGGTGTGCCGCTGGCGGCAGAAGAAACCAAGAACCCGAAACGCGACCTGCCCCGCGGCCTGATCGGCGCGATGCTGGTACTGGTGAGCTTTGCCCTGCTGATCCTGGTCATCGGGCCCGGTGGTGCAGGTGCCAACGCGCTGCTGACCTCGGGCAACCCGCTGGTCGAAGCCTTGAGCAAAGCGTATGGCGGTTCGACCTGGATGGGCGGCTTCGTCAACCTGGTGGGCCTTGCAGGCCTGATCGCCAGCTTTTTCTCGATCATCTATGCCTATTCGCGGCAGATTTTCGCCCTGTCCCGCGCCGGCTACCTGCCGCGCAAACTGTCTGAAACCAATAAAAGCAAAGCACCGGTGCTGGCGCTGATCATTCCAGGGATTATCGGTTTCGGCCTGTCGCTGACCGGCCAGGGTGACCTGCTCATCCTCGTGGCCGTGTTCGGCGCGACCATTTCCTACGTCCTGATGATGGCCGCCCACATCACCCTGCGCATTCGCCGCCCCAAAATGGATCGGCCATACCGTACGCCGGGCGGCATCTTCACCTCCGGCGTAGCCCTGGTACTGGCCTGCATCGCGGTAGTGGCGGGCTTCCTGGTGGATCCGCGGGTGGTCATCGGCGCAGCGATCATCTATGGAGTGTTAATTGCTTACTTTGCGTTCTACAGTCGGCATCACTTGGTAGCAGGCACGCCCGAAGAAGAGTTCGCGGCGATTCAGGCCGCTGAAAAAGCCTTGCACTGACCGCCGCAAACCACGGCGCAGGCCCGGCCTGCGCCGTCACGGAGAATCTGTATGGCTAGTTTTGCTCACACCGTCGGCGCCCAGGTCTATCGGTTCGAAAGCCTCAAGGACGTCATGGCCAAGGCCAGCCCGGCACGCTCCGGGGACTTCCTGGCCGGCGTTGCCGCGCTCAACGACGGCGAGCGGGTGGCCGCGCAAATGGCGCTGGCCGACATCCCGCTGACCCACTTCCTGCAGGAAGTACTAATCCCCTATGAAGCCGACGAAGTCACCCGGCTGATCATCGACACCCACGACAAGCAGGCCTTCGCGGTGGTCAGCCACTTAACCGTCGGCGGTTTTCGCGACTGGCTGCTCAGCGACCACGCCGACGAACAGAGCCTGCGCGCCCTCGCACCTGGCCTGATCCCGGAAATGGTCGCTGCCGTGTCGAAGATCATGCGCGTACAGGACCTGGTGCTGGTCGCGCAGAAGATCCGCGTGGTCACCCGGTTCCGCGGCACGATGGGCTTGCGCGGCCGGCTCTCCACTCGCTTGCAGCCCAATCACCCCACCGACGAACCCGCCGGCATTGCCGCGAGCATTCTCGATGGCCTGCTGTATGGCAACGGCGACGCCATGATCGGGATCAACCCGGCCACCGACAGCATCGCCTCCATCTGCGCGATGCTGGAAATGCTCGATGCCATCATCCAGCGCTATGACATCCCGACCCAGGCTTGTGTGCTGACCCATGTCACGACCTCCATCGAAGCGGTCAATCGCGGAGTTCCCCTGGACCTGGTGTTCCAGTCCATCGCCGGCACCGAAGCGGCCAATGCCAGTTTCGGCATCAACCTCAATGTCCTGCAGGAAGGCTACGACGCCGGGCTAAGCCTGAATCGCGGCACTCTGGGGCAGAACCTGATGTATTTCGAGACCGGCCAGGGCAGTGCGTTGTCCGCCAACGCCCACCACGGGGTCGATCAACAGACTTGTGAAACCCGGGCCTACGCCGTTGCGCGACATTTCAAACCGTTCCTGGTGAACACGGTGGTCGGGTTTATCGGCCCCGAATACCTGTACAACGGCAAGCAAATCATCCGCGCCGGCCTCGAGGATCACTTCTGCGGCAAGCTGCTGGGCGTGCCCATGGGCTGCGACATCTGCTACACCAACCACGCTGAAGCCGACCAGGACGACATGGACACCCTGCTGACCTTGCTGGGCGTTGCCGGGATCAATTTCATCATGGGCATCCCCGGCTCCGACGACATCATGCTCAACTACCAGACCACCTCGTTCCATGACGCGCTCTATGCCCGGCAGACCCTGGGCCTGAAACCCGCGCCGGAATTCGAACAGTGGCTGGCCAGGATGGGCATCTTTACCCAGGCGGAAGGCAAGGTCCTCTTCGGCAACAACCTGCCCCCGGCTTTCCGCCAGGCCTTGGCGCAATTGGGATGAGTGTTGATATGGACAAACCACCTGTTGATCCGCAAAACCCCTGGCTGGAACTGCGCCGCCTGACACCGGCGCGGATCGCCCTCGGACGAACCGGCACCAGCATGCCCACCAGTGCCCAGCTGGACTTCCAGCTGGCCCACGCCCAGGCGCGGGACGCGGTGCATCTGCCGTTTGATCACGCCGCTATCAGTGCACAACTCGATCAACGCGCACGTCAAAGCCTGCTGCTGCGCAGTGCCGCCACCGACCGCCACAGCTATCTGCAACGCCCCGATCTGGGCCGGAAATTGAGCGACGAGTCGGCCCAGACCCTGCGCGACCACGCACAAGCCAACCCCGGCGGAGTGGACCTGGTCATCGTGGTGGCCGACGGCCTGTCGGCGCTGGCCGTGCATCGGCACACCCTGCCTTTCCTGGAGCGCATGGAAGAACAGATCCAGGCCGAAGGCTGGTCAGTGTCGCCGGTGATCCTGGTGGAACAGGGTCGAGTCGCCGTGGGTGACGAAATCGGCGAGCTGCTGGGCGCAAAGATGGTAGTCATCCTGATTGGCGAACGCCCCGGCCTCAGCTCGCCGGACAGCCTGGGGCTGTACTTCACCTACAACCCCAAGGTCGGACTGACCGATGCCTATCGCAACTGTATTTCCAACGTTCGTCTCGAGGGCTTGAGCTACGGCATGGCGGCCCATCGCTTGCTGTACCTGATGCGCGAGGCCTGTCGGCGGCAGTTATCCGGGGTCAATCTGAAGGATGAGGCCCAGGTGCAAACCCTCGAAGCGGACCCGGACGTTGAGATGAAAGGCAACTTCCTGCTCAGCCCGCCAGAAGCCTGAACCGTTTCCGCATTGCGTTTGGCCTGCGGTTTCAGGCAGGATCGACGCACGGCTGCCGAGTGAGAACCGTTCGCCGCCAGAGCACGTGAAGACAGCCACTTGAAGACGAGACCTATCGATGCGGATTATTCAAGCGACCCTCGAACACCTGGACATGCTGACCCCGTTATTCGTCAAATACCGCGAGTTCTATGGCTCCCTGCCTTATCCGGACTCATCCCGGGCGTTCCTCGAAAAACGCCTGCGTCGCAAGGAGTCGGTGATTTACCTGGCCGTATCCGATGACGACAGCAAGCTGATGGGCTTCTGCCAGCTGTACCCAAGCTTTTCTTCGCTGTCGCTCAAACGCGTGTGGATCCTGAACGACATCTACGTCGCCGAAGATGCCCGGCGCCAACTGGTGGCCGACAATCTGATCCGCACTGCGAAGAAGATGGCCAAGGACACCAACGCCGTGCGCATGCGCGTTTCCACCAGCAGTGATAACGAAGTCGCGCAGAAAACCTACGAGTCCATTGGCTTCAAGGAAGACACCGAGTTCAAGAACTACGTGCTGCCGATCAGCGACGAACTCTGAGCGGTACACCCGGAGCTCGAGACTGAGGGTGCACGCTCACCCTCTACTGAGGGAGCAAGCTCACCTTCTACTGTGGGAGCAAAGCTTGCTCGCGATAGCGGTGGCACATTCATCTCAGTTGCTGCATGACACACCAGATCGCGAGCAGCCCACACAAAACCCTGCCGAATACACCGCCGGTCTCCCCGACATCCCCCGCTACAAACTCAACGGGCTTTTCAGTTGTCAGCTCGTATAATGCCGACCTTTTCGGCTCGTAAGAAAAACTACATCCCCTTGTAGGCCTTTTCGCGCAGTCATTCGCACAGGCTTGCTGAGTCGGGCCGTCACCACAGGTGCTTTCCATGGATTTCAACCCGCTCGACCTTATCCTGCATCTCGACGTCTACCTCGATTTGCTGGTCAACAACTACGGGCCATGGATCTACGCCATTCTGTTCCTGGTGATCTTCTGCGAGACCGGCCTGGTGGTCATGCCGTTCCTGCCGGGCGATTCCCTGTTGTTCATCGCCGGTGCCGTAGCCGCCGGTGGCGGCATGGACCCGGTACTGCTGGGAGGCCTGTTGATGCTGGCGGCCATCCTCGGCGACAGCACCAACTACGTGATCGGACGAACGGCGGGCGAGCGCTTGTTCAGCAACCCGAACTCGAAAATCTTTCGTCGCGACTACCTGCAGCAGACCCACGACTTCTACGACAAGCACGGTGGCAAAACGGTGACCCTGGCGCGCTTCCTGCCGATCATCCGCACCTTCGCACCGTTCGTAGCCGGCGTCGCCCGGATGCCTTACCCGCGCTTCTTCTTTTTCAGCGTACTGGGCACCATCCTCTGGGTCGGCGGGCTGGTGACGCTGGGCTACTTCTTCGGCAACGTACCGTTCATCAAGACCAACCTGTCGTTGCTGGTGGTCGGCATCATTCTGCTGTCGCTGATTCCGATGATCATCGGTATCGTGCGCAGCCGCATGGGTGGCTCCAGCTCCAAAACCGCCCAACACTGACCGGCCATGTGGTCCCTGAGCGCCTGGCGGCGCCAGCGCATCCTGGCCAAGCACCCGATTGCCGACGACCTGTGGCAACGGGTGCGCCATCATTTGAGCTTCCTCGACGGCATCAGCGCCGAGGAAGACCAGTGGCTGCGTGAAGCCAGCGTGCTGTTCCTCGACGATAAACACCTGACCGCCCTGCCCGGCGTCGAACTGCACCAGGAACAGCGCCTGCTGTTGGCCGTCCAGGCGCAATTGCCGTTGCTGCACCTGGGTGACCTGAACTGGTATCAGGGTTTTCACGAGATCGTTCTGTACCCGGATGACTTCCTCAGCCCTCAGCGCCATCGCGACGCGAGCGGCGTCGAGCATGAGTGGGATGGCGAACACAGCGGTGAAGCCTGGCAGCAAGGTCCGATCATCCTCGCCTGGCCGGGCGTGATGGCCAGCGGCGGCTGGGAAGGCTACAACCTGGTCATCCACGAACTCGCACACAAACTCGACATGCTCAACGGCGACGCCAACGGCCTGCCGCCGCTGCATGCCGACATGCGGGTCAGCGACTGGGCCCGGGTCATGCAGCAGGCGTACGACGACCTCGATGGGCAACTGGACCACGATCCCGACGCCCAGACCGCCATTGACCCGTACGCCGCAGAGAATCCTGCGGAGTTTTTTGCCGTCACCAGCGAATACTTCTTCAGCGCCCCGGATTTGCTGCACGAGGCGTATCCTCAGGTCTACGAGCAACTGAAGCTGTTTTACCGGCAGGACCCGCTCGCCCGGCTGCGGCAACTTCAGGCCGAAGACCCGGTCTATCAGGCACACGACTAAGGTCTCTACGACCCTTGGTACGTGGCATCGACGGCGGAATATGCCTATAATCGCCGCCACTTTTTGGTCAATCCGGCCAAGTGTTTTTGGTCAACTAACGGGGGCACCGCCCAATGAGCTACAGCAAGATTCCGGCTGGCAAAGACCTGCCGAACGACATCTACGTCGCGATCGAGATTCCGGCCAACCACGCGCCGATCAAGTACGAAATCGACAAAGACAGCGATTGCCTGTTCGTTGACCGTTTCATGGCCACCCCGATGTTCTACCCGGCCAACTACGGTTTCATCCCGAACACCCTGGCTGACGACGGTGACCCCCTCGACGTGCTGGTCGTAACCCCTTACCCGGTTGCCCCAGGCTCGGTGATCCGCGCTCGTCCGGTCGGCATCCTGCACATGACCGACGACGGCGGCGGCGATGCCAAAGTCATCGCAGTCCCGCACGACAAGCTGTCCCAGCTGTACGTCGACGTGAAGGAATACACCGATCTGCCAGCCCTGCTGCTGGAACAGATCAAGCACTTCTTCGAGAACTACAAAGACCTCGAAAAAGGCAAATGGGTGAAGATCGAAGGTTGGGGCGACGCAGAAGCAGCCCGCACCGAGATCATGAAGTCGGTTGCGGCCTATAAAGGCTAAAGAAGCCGCTTCAAGCGTCAAGCTTGCAGCTTCACGAAAAACCCCGGAGATCCGGGGTTTTTTGTGGGCGCTGAAAAAGCGCCTTAAACGACATGTTTAACAACAAGCCGAATTGGTTTTTCTTTGTTTAATTTTCCTACAAAGCGTCTTACATCCCGTGGCAAAAATCAGGCGATATTTGAACGGCTCGTTGATTCAAAGCCTTGGCCCGCCGCATTAAACTCGCGTTTATGAAAAAGAACAAAACCTGTGGCAAACGATTCAAGGCAGCCCTCGAGGAAGCGAAGATCACGACGACGGCATTCGCCGACTTCCTGCAGATCTCCAATGCGCAAAACGTCCATAACTGGTACACCCGAGGCGTGCCCGAGTACCGCATGGAAGAAGTCGCCAGGATTCTGTCCATCAACAGCGCCTGGCTGAAAATCGGCGAAGGCCCCAAGGACGCCACGGAAGCGCGCCAGATCGAAAACACCGGCAACATCTTCGACGCTCATGCAATCCGCGGCACCTACCAGGTAATCGAGCCGACGGATGTCGAAGTGCCCTTCTACAAGGAAATGCCAATTACACCCGGCTCCAGCAAAACCCACGTCGGCAAGGACCCGGAAAACTTCATCCGCCTGCCCCGCTGCGACCTCGACTCCCTGGAAATCAAATATTCCGACGCCATTTGCGCACGAATGATGGGCAACAGCATGGCCGAGAAAATCGAAGACGGCTCCCTGCTCGCAATCGATCGCGGACTCACTCAAATCATCGACGGCGAGATCTACGCCGTCGAACACGATGGCATGCTCCTGATCAAATACCTGCACCGCGTACCCGGCAACGCCATTCGCATGCGCAGTCACAACAACGCCCAATACCCCGACGAAGTCTTCCGCCCGGCGCAAATCGAAGAAGAAAACATCCGCGTGCTTGGCTGGGTCTTCTGGTGGTCCACCCTCAACAAACGCCGGCCGATCGTGCCGTTCCTGTAAACCTGACGAACTGACCTGTAGCAGCTGTGCAGCTAGCTGCTACACACCGAAACGCTCTACCGGCCACATCACACTGGGAATTGCCCACAAAAATCAGTATGCTGCGCCCCACATTTGCGCATCGACCCTTCCGAGGCCCAGATCGCACCGACCTGGCAGATGATTTTCTCCCCAGGTCCCACAGCCGGACGCAAGAGCCGGGTGTACGTTTTGAAGGCTGGCGCGGTTTACCAAAAATGAATCAAGCCAGTCCCCGAGAAGCCGGCCACAAGCCGGCTTTTTAATTGTCCAAAATAATCCTATCCCATCCGAGAACACTGCCGATAGCCTAGCTATCACGGGCGTTTCAGGCACCCCCCTGTCCGATGGTGTTCGATACCATTTGACCTCATCCGACGATGAAGTGGGGGGACAGGTGGGGGGACAAAAGGGACGAGAGGGGAAATCCAATGGGTAAGCTGAATCCGAAACAAGTCGAAAACCTGACCGAACCCGGCACCTACGAAGATGGTGATGGGCTTCGCTTGGTCGTCAAACCTACAGGGCGCAAATCCTGGCTGCTTCGCTTCCAACTGGCAGGCCGTCGCAGAGAGATGGGCTTGGGCTCTTATCCTGAAGTCAGTCTTAAGAAAGCCAGGCTTGAAGCCAGTACCAAACGCAGCCAATTGAGCGACGGGGTCGACCCGCTAGCCGCTCGCGACATCGAGCGCGCTGCTCAACGCGAAGCACAGCGCGCCAGCGAGGCGAAACAGCTGAAGTTCGAAACACTCGCGAAAGAATACTGCGAAGCGCATGGGGGCACATGGTCAGAGAAATGGCGTAAAGGCTGGCTGCGCAAGCTGGAACTTTATGCGTTTCCCCACATCGGCAAATTTTCAGCTGAGGAGATTGGGACTACCCAGGTACTGAAGGTGTTGCAACCAATCTGGGCCACCAAAACTAGAACTGCCGACGAGGTACGCGGGCAGATTGAACAGGTTCTGGATGCAGCCAAGGCACGCAATCTACGAGAGGGTGAGAACCCTGCACGCTGGCGCGGGCACTTAGACAATCTGTTGAGTCGTGCTGAAAAGAAAAAGGCTCGAAAGCGTGAGCACTTTGAAGCTTTGCGCTGGCAGGATGTGCCGGCGCTGATGACCAAGCTCCAGGCAAACTCCTCACCGCCATCTTGGGCCGCTCAACTGCTGATCATGACCAGCGCACGCGCTCACATGGTCAGGTTCGCTCGTTGGGATGAATTTGATTTGAAGGGGGGCACGTGGTCACTGCCAGATGAGCGAATGAAGATGCGAGTGGCTTTCGTAATTCCGCTTGCCGAGGAAGTCGTAAAGCTGGTGAATAGCATTCCGCGAGATGAGGGAAGCGTCTTTCTATTCCCTGGTCAGGGCAAGACAGGGGTCATGCACGCAAACGCAGTACGAACGCTACTGCATGGCATAGGGTACGAGCACATCACCCGTCATGGATTTCGGTCCTCCTTTCGAGATTGGGCCGGTGAATGCACTCACTACCCACGTGAGGTTTGCGAAATGGCGCTTGCGCATGATGAGCGAGACCAGACTGAAGGGGCTTACTCTCGCTCGGACTTTCTCGATAAGAGGCGCTTACTTATGAATGAATGGAGCAAATTTGTAACCTCTCCAACTGCAAGCCTAGCACTTACTGACTGATACCTCAGACCAACCACTAACAACGTATAAACGGAACGCAGCCCATGAAAGAAAACTCACCAAGTCATGATTTTGACGAGGACATTCCCCAAGACCCAGTGTCCGCAATCATTGGAAATGACGGAATAGAAAAACGTTTGAGCATCCTAGTAAACCGGCTTGACGACTACATGGAAGATGAATTTGGAGAGCGAGCCGCAAAAGAGGAAATAAATGAATACTTACAGGCGATCCTCAGCGGACAAATCACCAAAAAAACAATACTGAACTACAACACAGAAAGATTATTGAGCAAAGATTTATCTATAAAAAAGGAAAACTCAATAATTCTTTCCTTTATATATA
>NZ_JZRI01000134.1:0-5037 GCF_000952175.1 Pseudomonas sp. ES3-33
AGATGTGTATAAGAGACAGAATTGATCTTGTTCGCACCAGCGCATATGGATACCGTCAGACCCGTTTGACTCCAAACGCCTATTCGTCTTTAATTCCATTTTTGCAACGATTTGAGGTGCTCTAAGAATTGCTTCTGTTAAAAAGAAAAGAAGTGTTTCACCAGCCTCTCCAGTTTTGTCAGGATCATCCTCTGATATTTCTGGATGTCTAAATAACTTTCGTGCCTCTTTTGTTAGTTGTGCGGATTGTCTATTTGTTAGGGTTTCTGGCCTGTTTTTCGAGGCTATGCAATAGTCAATTATGTATTGGTAAAGTAGCTCGGCTAGGGCCTTGGACATTGGCCTACCGTTCCCATCAAACTTTAGATGATGTATTCGAATGTTTGCTTTTACTTCATCTATTGTTTCGGTATGCTCAATTACGTCGATGCATGATTGATAGTCTAACTCATCTACTGAAATATAAAGCGACGAATCTTCTAGGCTGCTCAATTATATTCTTCCTTGATTCGTTAAGACCTTTTTTATGGCTATTTAATACTCTTTATCACATTTAGATCTTTCGTTTCAATCTGAGGCCTTCAGTTGCCTCATTCCGACTGAAGGGGTTTTGGGATCATAGCCTTGGGAGGCGCTGGTGGCCAGTACTGTGCCATCCCTTCGCGGTTCATCCCTACAGGAGCCTACTCGATACGGAGCGGACTGAGCCCACGTTTGGGACTTTTCGCCGACTTAAGTGGTGTAACTGTAGCGCCGCTACAGTTCGCAAACTCATGCGGCGTGACATGCTCTTGTCTATTTGCCTCAAGGTACCGGCTCCACCAGTTCATGATCAGCCTGCGCTCCTCAATGAACTCTGCCTTGTGGATGTAAGCGGCGCGGACGTTGTTCCGCTCTTTGTGGCTCATCTGCCTTTCAATGGCGGTCTCGGACCACAGTCCTGATTCAATCAGCGCACTACAGGCCATCGAACGAAACCCATGCCCGCAGATTTCGGTTTTGGTGTCATAGCCCATTTTTCTGAGTGCACTGTTCACCGTGTTTTCAGACATGGGTTTCCAGGGCTTGGCATCGCCTGCAAACACCAGGTCGAATTTGCCGGTGAGGACGTGGATCTGTTCAAGCAGAGCCACGGCTTGCGGCGATAAGGGTACTAAATGGATATCCCCTGCCATCTTCGTACCCCTTGTGGAAAAGGGTACTCCCTCCAACGCGGGTCGAGTGTCCGGTATCTCCCAAGTGCCGCGCTTAAGGTCGAACTCGCTCCAGCGTGCGAAACGGAGCTCGCTGGATCGTACAAACACATGCAGCGATAGCATCACCGTCAGACGGGTAAGTGCGCGGCCTTTATAGGTGTCGATCCGCTCCTGTAGTTCCGGCAGTCGCGATAAGGGTAGAGCGGGGCGATGTACCACCCGAGGGGTTTTGATCAAGCCTTCGAGGTCGTAAGCAGGGTTTGCGGTGATAAGCCGTAGGCGCTTTGCCTTGCGCATGATGCTCTGCAGGTAGTTTTGTACCCTTAAAGCAACGTCTATCGTTCCGCGCTTCTTGATCGCTTCCAAGGGTTGCATGAGGTCATGGGTGTCGAGGTCGACAATGGCGCGGGCGCCGATCAGCGGGAACACGTGAGTTTTGAGGCGACTCATCACAGTCTTGGAATGGCCTGGTGCCCACTTGGCCGACATTTCCGTATGCCAGTCGAGCGCAACGCTTTCGAAGGTTCTGCCTTTGATTACGGCTTCCGCCTTGGCTTGGTGCTTGGTCTCTATGGGATCAATGCCATCCGCCAGCATTCGCTCGACCTCCAAGCGCTTGCGGCGCGCATCGGCGAGGCCAATGACGGGGTAGTTGCCGAACGAGGTCAGTCCTTCGCGTCCGTCAGGTTTGACGTAACGGAGCCGCCAGCCTTTGCGACCATTGGGTTGGACTAGGAGGTAGAGGCGATCGCCGTCGAAAAGCTTGTAGGCGCGGGATGGGGGAAGGGGCAGCAAGATAGTTATGACTGGAGATCTACAGTGAGGCTGGCGGCCTCATCGCGAGCAAGCTCGCTCCCACAGGTTTCCCTTTTCAGGTAGCCCCCGTAGGTGGTCCCGAAAGTTTCAAGGTGTGGACAAAAAACAAGCGACCCAGAAACAACAAAGCCCCTGCATTTCTGCAGGGGCTTCGTTTTGTATGGTGCCGGCACCAGACGAACGGTATGCTTCGGGGAGGTCAGGTTTTCCGGGCGTCTGGATTGCGGTGGAAAATTCGGCGTACCCCAACTAATAACTATAAATAAATCAGCTAGATATGGCGTTCGGTGGAATCGAATCGAGGATTCATATGGCGTCAGACATGTTGTCGACCCATGCGTACCAGTGCAGCATGGGTAGTGAAATCAAAACTCCATTTATATGCACGGTCTTTAACCCTCCTACAGGCTTGCATTTGATAAGATTGATTGTCTGTAATGGGAGAGCAGGGTGGCTGAGGGGCCATTAACAACGATAGAAAACTAGGGAAAGTATGTATCACTTCTTTGTTACGGCGCGCAGCGGTGCTTGGGACCATGGCTTCTACCTTTATGACCGTAGCCGATTTCTTGAGTACACAAACGACAAGATCGCAGAAGCGTTCACGATTCTGACGGATAGCCATATCCAAACTCTCCTGTCATGGCCGTGCCTCTTCGCTTATGAAGGGGATGAGGAGGACGTTCGGGTCGGCATACTACGCTCGATCAAGGAGCAAGGACGTTCCATACGCATTGAATTTGAACTGAGTAGCGATATCCCCCCCATTCCATACGCAACTATCAAACCAATCGCTTCGTTGCTGGACATCAGAGATTGGGAGATGAGTCGTACGCATTGGGCGATTAAAGATGAAGACCTTTTCGTACGGTTGCGTGAACGCGGCCTACTGGGCGCAGGTGAGGCGGCTGGACCGGAACAAGAGCCAGCATTAGTCGACGCCCTACCGGAGGCTCCACCGTCACTCAAGGTGTCGACGGTGGGCGAGTTTATTCAGCAGGTGTTTCAGGTCCATTCGGGTGCGAGGGAGGTTTTTTATCGCGGCCATTCAAGTCGTGTCCGATACAAGCTAGAGCCATCACTGTTCAGAAAAGACGCACAAGGCAATTACCTGTACTTGGACTACGAACATACGCTGTATCGTGAACTGTTAGTCTCGAATTCTATCGACTTTCACGAGGACAACTACACTCTCGACCGACTGGTACGCATGCAACACTACTCGCTACCAACTCGGCTTCTCGACATCACATCGAATCCCTTAATTGCGTTGTATTTCGCATGCAAATCGAACCCCAATGTTGAAGGAGAGGTCATCATCCTGACAGTTGATCGGGAGCAGATTAAGTACTTTGATTCTGACACTGCAAGCTGTCTTGCGAATTTAGCTCGGCTACCAAAGGTCGATAAGGACGCCATTGATCATAGCATTGAAGACATCGACGAGTTCAATGGCCAGCTAACTCTTCGGCGACTTATCCACTTTGTCAAAGAAGAGAAGTCGTTTTTTGAGCCGCGTATCAAGCGGGAACACCTGCGCACTATCCTCTGTGTTAAAGGCAAACGCAGTAATAGTCGCATTACCTCTCAATCCGGAGCATTTTTGCTGTTTGGGCTGGACGCAGTGCTCAATGAAAGTGGCACGGAGGAAATCAGCTTGAAGCGAATTTCCGTCTCGAATAAATTCGAAATTTTGCGTCAGTTGGATCTGCTGAACATCAACGAGAGTACTGTCTTTCCGTATATCGAGAATTCGGCGAAGTACGTGGCACAAAAATACTCTTTCTCGGGAATCTCGAATGCTACGGGCCGGTCTGACAGTGCCGAGTTAGATACATGACACGGGACAATTTAGAGAGTGCTGGCTTGCCCTTCATCTCCGAGGACTCCGAAGGTAGAGGGTGGGCAGCTTCGACCCTGCACACCAGCAATGGAATGAAAGCAACTGGCCGTGAATACGAGGTAAAATTAGGATAGTGGGAGTCATAGACGCTGACCGGCGTCGACAAAAAATGAGAAGTTTTCAAAATGGCTACTAGCCTATATATTTATCGGCCATTTTGTCGATTGCTTCCCTTCCTTATAGGCAGCTTTCGAAAAAGTGGACGTTCGCGACTGACAAAACCAAAGTTCAAAAATTTCCTAATGAGCCACATTCGCATCCAGTGAGTGGTTCTCTTAAGCAGCGTGGAGCACGTGCTTAACTTATGCCCTCTGTAGGCTTCTGCGGGGGGGACCAAATCTTAAGGGGAGGGAGCATGTCTGAATCTAAGCTGATGATCGCTGCTCGGAAAAAAAATGGGCAACTCGGCTATTTGTCCGAAGGCTACTCAATTCCTGAGTTCTTCTCGCTCATTCGCCCTATAAACAATATCAACGTACTGATGGATTTTTCCCCTTTGATTGATGTACTGCACAAGCTGCATCATCAAACTGGTAATCGGGCGCTGTTGGCAAGTTATAACGACCTGCACAATTTTTGGAGAGAGTCAAAAAGCTATAGGAAAGAATCTATCCTGATGGCTAGGGCTGAAAAGGTCAGTGAAAAATCAAGCGCCCTCATTGCCGAACTGCAAATAAGGATCGGTGATCGATATCCAGCCTTTTACGATAAAAATATCGATGAAATTCAATCCTATGTTCTTGAGCTAAAAGCAGATTGTGATATTTATATCAACACGCTGTTGTACTATATTCATGCTAAGGCCGTTCTAGAGGTAGAGTCTTTTGCTAGGGATTCTGTTCTTGTTGAGCATGGAAAATTTCTAGAGGATGTAATTCGAAAGACTTATGATAGTCTTATGTCAATTTCCAGGCATGGAGAGCAATTTATCATATTCATGGCATTCGAACGTCCTGAAGAAGCTTTGTATTTCTTGGCTTTGGAGGGCAAGTATACATCGCTAGACGAATTAAAACTTAATGCTCTAGCGCAGTGCACATCAAGAACTGTATGGGATGACTATTTCGGTAATCAGCAGATTATCTCTCTTAGTTATGCTTCGTTCAGTGATAAGTTTATTAA
>NZ_JZRI01000135.1:0-19878 GCF_000952175.1 Pseudomonas sp. ES3-33
CCAACATCAAAAGCTACATGGCGTTGAAAAACGTGATGTGCGTGGGCGGCAGCTGGATGCTTGATCCGGAGTGGATCAGGAACGGCGACTGGGCCCGCATCCAGGAATGCACTGCCGAGGCGTTGGCGCTGCTGGACTGATTGGTTTTACTGACACGTCGTTGTGTGTTCTACGGCTTTAACGGTGCGCTTGGTCGGTGCACCGTTTTTTTTGTCTGAAGAAAGCCCCACCGTGTACGCCATAACCCTGTAGGAGCGAGCTTGCTCGCGATGGCCGTTAACGATAACGCTGGAAACCTGACACCCCTTGGCGGTCTCAGGTTTTTCGCGAGCAAGCTCGCTCCTACAGCGGGGCGGTGGTGAATCAGCGCAACTGGTCCAGCGCCTTGATCAGCGCCGCGATATCCGCCGCTGTGGTCGTCAGCCCCGGTGTTATGCGGATACAGGGTCCGCTCGCCGCGCCGCTGCGTACAACGGTGAACAGGTTGAACTCATTCAACAGCCGGTCGACCATCACCTGTTGATCCGCATGCCGGGTAAACCGCATCGAGGTTATCGCGCAATACAACCGTGGGTCGTCCGGGGTCATCACCTCGATACCCGGCCAATTCCGCACCGCCCGGACCCACTCATTGCGCAGATAATTAAGCCGCGCGCCTTTGGCTGCGGAGCCGCCCATGGCCAGGTGTTCCTCGAACACCAGCGGCAGCGTCAGCAGCGCCGGGATATTGGGGGTGCTGTACGGCGTGCGGGCGCGAATGTCGTTGAGCGGGAAATGCTGCTCGCCCATGTCCGGGTCAATATCCGCCAGGCGCTCCGGGGCGATGTACATGAAACCCAGTGTCAGCGGCGCACCGATCCACTTGTGCAGGTTGTAACCGGCGAAAACAATGCCCAGCTCTGCGAGATTGAACTTCATCTGCCCCAGCGCATGGGCGCCGTCGAGGATCACATCGATGCCGTGTTCCCTCGCAGCCGCCGCAATGGCCTGCACCGGCATCACCAGCCCGGTGCGATGGGTGACGTGGGTCAATGCCATCAGCTTGAGCCGTGGGTAACGCTCGAAAGCCTCACGGTAACTGGCCAGCAGCGAGTCGAAAGAGGCGGGGTGCTGGTGATCAATCTCTATCACTTCCACACCGCGATAACGCGCCAGCCAGCGCATGGCACCTTTTACCGTGTCGTATTCGAGGTCGCAGATCAGCACCTGATCGCCCGGCTGCAGGCGGTTGTAATTGCGGATCAGCGATTGCAGGGCGTCGGTGGCGTTACGGGTCAGGGCAACGGCTTGCGCCCGCACACCAATCAGCTCCGCCAGCTGCGCGCGAATCTCCAGGCTTTCGACCTGTTCGAAGTGCTGGCGCACATGAACCGAGTTGCTGCGGTTGATCAGCTCGATGTTGCGCTGGTATTCCTCGACCACCGTGCGCGACATTCGGCCGAAATAACCGTTTTCAAGATTGATCGGGCCAGGTTCCTTCGAGTAACGATCGGCAAACGTCAGCCAGAACAGCTCATCACGGGCGCGGCGGGTGTTATCGGGCATGGCTTACTCAGTCTTCAATGACGCGGGGCAGGTTTGCCGTGTTTGGCGCGCAGCGGTTCAAGCAGCTCCGACAGGCCGTTGTGGTCGATCTCCTGCATCAGGGCCAGCAGGCCGCCCAGTTCGCCGTGGGGAAAACCTTCCCGGGCAAACCAATTAAGGTACTGGCCGGGAAGGTCGGCAATGATGCGTCCTTTGTATTTTCCAAAGGGCATTTGGCGAGTAATCAGCAGTTCGAGCTTTTGCGGGTTCATCATTTGATCGTCTTGAGTCAGTCACATTTGAAAATACAGGCATTCTGCATGCAGGCCAAATGACAGATCATGCAAAAAAAGCGGATGCAGATTTCGCGATAAAACATAAATCATTGAAATATAACGACTTTATTTTCAGTGAAAAGCTGGCATGCAGGGTGCAATAGCTATTGCATCTTTCATCAACCCGCAAGGAATTGAAAAATGACCGACATGAATAAAGAAGCCATCTCTGTACTCAACGACCTGATCGAAGTTAGCAAAGACGGTCAGGAAGGGTTCAAGACCTGCGCCGAAGACATCAAGCACCCAGAACTCAAAACCCTGTTCGTGACCCGTTCCGCTGATTGCGCAACCGCCGCGGCAGAACTGCAGGCAGCCGTGCGTTCCATGGGTGGCGATCCGGAAACTTCCACCAGCGTCAGCGGCGATCTGCACCGCCGTTGGGTTGACGTGAAGGCCATGTTCACCGGCAAGGATGAAGAAGCCGTGTTGAACGAAGCCGAGCGCGGTGAAGACCATGCGCTGAAGGCTTACAAAGAAGCCATCGAAAAAATCAACAAGCACAATCTAGTGGGCATTCGTGACCTGGTTGAGCGTCAGTACCACGGCGTACAACGCAACCACGACCAGGTCAAAGCCCTGCGTAACCAGGCTCGCGCTCGCTCGTAAGCGTTCGTAGCAGCCAAAAAAACGCCGGTTGATCCGGCGTTTTTTTCGTCAAAAGATCGCAGCCTGCGATCTTTTGCTTTTCAACCGATGCTGATCGCCGGCAATGTCGTCAACGTCACGGTCTGCTGCTTGCGCGGCGCCAGAATCTCCGCTTCGCCATCCACTACCAGCTCATCACGCTGATTGAAAACGCGAGTCGCAATGCGCACGCGAAACTTCGGCAGTTTTTCGAGGATTTCAAGGCGCACGGTCAACGTGTCGCCAATCTTTACCGGCTTCTGGAAGCTCATCTGCTGGCCGATGTAGATAGTCCCGGGCCCGGGCAGTTCGCAGGCCACGGCTGCGCTGATCAAGGCGCCGCTGAACATGCCATGGGCGATACGCTCCTTGAACATGGTGCCTGCCGCATATTCGGCGTCCAGGTGCACCGGGTTGTGATCGCCGGACATCGCGGCGAACAACTGGATGTCGCGCTCTTCGACCGTTTTGCTGTAGCTGGCGGTCTGGCCGACTTCGAGGGCTTCATAAGGGGTGTTGGTAACCTGGGTCATCTGTTTCAATTCCTGTCACGAATAAATAAATCGCAAAAAAACTATTCCGACCGGGTGGGTCGGCGGTGGCTCAGCGCCTGCTCGATCCAGTTCAACAGATCGTTGATAACCTGATCGCGGTTGATCTCGTTGAAGAGTTCATGCCGGGCCTGGGGGTAAATAATCAGATGCAGATTCTGGCTGCCGGCCTTGCGCAGGGCATTGGCCAGACCTTTGAGACGCTTGCCTTCACTCACCGGATCACATTCGCCGCCAATCACCAGCAACGGCAGGCCCGGATCAATCTGCGCGAGATTGGACGCTTTGCTGATTTGCTGCAAGCCGCCCAGCAAATCGACCCACAGCTGATTGGTGCAGCGCATGCCGCAAAGCGGGTCGTTGATGTACTTGTCGACTTCGGCCGGGTCGCGGCTCAGCCAGTCAAAAGGCGTACGTACCGGCTTGAAATGCTTGTTGAACGAGCCGAACGACAACCACTCGATCAGCGCACTGCGGCCCTTGGGACCTTGGCGCAGCCGTTCGGCGCGGGCGATCTGCCGGGCGGCGCGATAAAGCGCCACGGGCTGGAAGTTCGAGCCGCTCAGCACAGCGCCGTGCAGGCTGGCGCTGTGGTGCAGCAGATAGGCCTGGGCGAGGTAGCTGCCCATGCTGTGGCCGATCAGCAGGATCGGCACCCCGGGATGCTGCTGACCGACGTGCTGATTGAGGCTCGCCAGGTCGCCGACGACCTTGCACCAGCCATCGTCGTCGGCGAAATGCCCCAAGGTGCCATTTTCGGCGGTTTTGCCATGTCCTCGCAGGTCGGGGGCATAGACACCGTAGCCCTGCTCGCAGAGTTTTTGCGCCAGGCCTTGGTAGCGGGCGCTGTGCTCCGCCATGCCGTGGGCCAGCAGCACGATGGCTTTCAGGGGAGGGGTGGGTAGCCACTGATTGACGAACAGGCGACTGCGGTCACTCGCGGTCAGCCAGAAAGTGTCGTGGATCATGGCGATTCCTTTGCGCTGGGTCGATGCATTGTATAGCGCATTCCGGGTGCGGCCGTGCGAACTGCCTTACACCACGGCAGGAAGATTCACACGATCAATGACGGTATCGGTCATGTTTGCCTGATTCGCCATAACTGCTAGTGTCCGTGAAGCTCCGCTTTTCGCGTCAGGTCTGACGAAACTGACAGAACAGCGGCCCGGATAGGTTCAGGTAAAGAGGACAAGAACAATGCAACCTGATTTCTGGAATGACAAACGCCCGGCCGGCGTACCCCTGAACATCGACCTTGGGGCCTACAAGTCGGTCATTGAGGTGTTCGAGCGTTCCTGCAAGAAATTCGCCGACCGCCCGGCCTTCAGCAACATGGGCGTGACCCTGACCTACGCCGAACTGGAACGCTACAGCGCCGCGTTTGCCGGTTACCTGCAAGCCCATACCGACCTGGTGCCAGGCGATCGCATCGCGGTACAGATGCCGAATGTCCTGCATTACCCGATCGCCGTGTTTGGCGCCTTGCGTGCCGGCCTGATTGTGGTCAATACCAACCCGTTGTACACCGCGCGGGAAATGCGCCATCAATTCAAGGATTCCGGTGCCCGGGCGCTGGTGTACCTGAACATGTTCGGGCAAAAGGTCCAGGAAGTGCTGCCGGACACCGACATCCAGTACTTGATCGAAGCCAAAATGGGCGACCTGATGCCGGCCGCGAAGGGCTGGCTGATCAATACCGTGGTCGACAAAGTGAAGAAAATGGTTCCGGCCTATTCACTGCCCCAGGCCATCTCCTTCAAGAGCGCGCTGCGCATGGGCAAGGGGCAGGGGATCAAACCGTTGAACGCCGGTCTCGACGATGTCGCAGTGCTGCAGTACACCGGCGGCACCACTGGCCTGGCCAAGGGCGCGATGCTGACCCACGGCAACCTGGTGGCGAACATGCAACAGGCGCGGGCCTGCCTTGGTCAGTTCGGTACCGACGGCCAGCCGCTGCTGCGAGAAGGGCAGGAGGTGATGATTGCGCCGCTGCCGCTGTATCACATCTATGCCTTCACGGCGAACTGCATGTGCATGATGGTCACCGGCAACCATAACGTGCTGATCACTAATCCACGGGACATCAAGGGCTTTATCAAGGAACTGAAGAGCTGGCGTTTTTCCGCGTTGCTGGGTTTAAACACTTTGTTTGTCGCATTGATGGATCATCCGGATTTCAAGTCCCTGGACTTCTCCAGCCTCAAGCTGACCAATTCCGGTGGCACTGCGCTGGTCAAGGCCACTGCCGAACGCTGGGAAAAACTCACCGGATGCCGCATCACCGAAGGCTACGGCCTGACCGAAACGTCACCGGTGGCGTGCACCAACCCCTACGGTGACAAGTCGCGCATCGGTACGGTGGGCCTGCCAGTACCGGGTACCACGCTGAAAATCATCAACGATGACGGTGTCGAGCAAGCCTTGGGCGAACGCGGCGAGCTGTGCATCAAGGGCCCGCAGATCATGAAAGGCTACTGGCAGAAGCCTGAGGCGACGGCCGAAGTACTGGATGCCGAGGGCTGGTTCAAGTCCGGCGATATTGCAGTGATCGACCCGGATGGTTTTGTGCGCATCGTCGATCGCAAGAAGGACATGATCATCGTCTCGGGTTTCAACGTGTACCCGAACGAGATCGAGGACGTGATGATGGCTCATCCGAAAGTCGCCAACTGCGCGGTGATCGGTGTACCTGACGAGCGCTCGGGGGAGGCGGTGAAATTGTTTGTAGTGGCGCGCGAATCCGGGGTCAGCCTTGAAGAGCTGAAGGCCTACTGCAAGGAAAACTTCACGGCTTACAAAGTACCCAAGCATATTGTGTTGCGCGAATCGTTGCCGATGACGCCGGTGGGCAAGATATTGCGGCGGGAGCTGCGCGATATTGCTTAGTGATCAGTAGAGTTGGATGACGCCAAAAGATCGCAGCCTTCGGCAGCTCCTACATGAGAATGCGTTCCTCTGTAGGAGCTGCCGAAGGCTGCGATCTTTTGCTTCCAGGCGACCAATAGAATTTTTGCTCTAAAACTGACTATAAGCTATTCAAGAGTCACCAGTGTGACTGTAGAGCCCGCTTTTGGCTCTGGTCGACCCTTGGCAAAGCTGCTACTCTCGGCGCGCTTTGGGACTTCCCGGCCTTTTAAAACGCCGTTTTGGCCCCTGACCAAACACCAATAATAATCGCATCAAATGCGGTGCTGAATTCGCGTTGCTGAGGAGTGGGCTTCCATGATCGAAGACTTTTGGAAGGATAAGTACCCTGCCGGGATTGCTGCCGACATCAATCCGGACGAGTACCCGAATATTCAGGCAGTGCTGAAGCAGTCCTGCCAACGCTTCGCCAACAAGCCGGCGTTCAGCAACCTGGGCAAGACACTCACCTACGGTGAACTGTACGAACTGTCGGGCGCCTTTGCCGCTTATCTGCAACAGCATACCGACTTGCAGCCAGGCGATCGAATCGCCGTGCAATTGCCCAACGTGTTGCAGTACCCGGTGGCCGTCTTCGGTGCGATTCGCGCCGGGCTGATCGTGGTCAACACCAACCCGCTGTACACCGCGCGGGAAATGGAACATCAATTCAACGACTCCGGTGCCAAGGCCCTGGTCTGCCTGGCCAACATGGCCCATTTGGCGCAGACCGTGGTGCCCAAGACCGGGGTCAGGCACGTCATCGTTACCGAAGTCGCCGACCTGCTGCCGCCGCTCAAGCGCCTGCTGATCAACAGCGTCATCAAGTACGTGAAGAAAATGGTCCCGGCCTATCACTTGCCCAAGGCGATCAAGTTCAACGACGTATTGAGCAAGGGCCACGGCCAGCCAGTCACCGAAGCCTGCCCGGCCAGCAGCGATGTGGCCGTGTTGCAATACACCGGTGGCACCACCGGCGTGGCCAAAGGCGCGATGCTGACCCATCGCAACCTGGTGGCGAACATGTTGCAGTGCAAGGCGCTGATGGGTTCCAACCTGAATGAAGGTTGCGAGATCCTGATCACGCCGCTGCCGCTGTACCATATCTATGCCTTTACCTTTCATTGCATGGCGATGATGTTGATCGGCAACCACAACATCCTCATCAGCAACCCGCGCGACCTGCCGGCGATGGTCAAGGAGTTGTCGAAGTGGAAGTTCAGCGGTTTTGTCGGCCTTAATACGCTCTTCGTTGCGCTGTGCAACAACGAAGGTTTCCGCAAGCTGGACTTCTCTGCGCTGAAAGTCACCCTGTCGGGCGGCATGGCCCTGCAGCTGGCGGCCGCCGAGCGCTGGAAGGCGGTCACCGGTTGCTCCATCTGTGAAGGGTACGGCATGACCGAAACCAGTCCGGTGGCCACGGTGAATCCGATCCAGCACATCCAGATCGGCACCATCGGCATTCCGGTACCCTCGACCCTGTGCAAGATCATCGATGATGCCGGCGTGGAACAGCCACTGGGTGAAATCGGTGAACTGTGCGTGAAAGGGCCGCAGGTGATGAAGGGTTACTGGCAGCGCCAGGACGCCACCGATGAAATCCTCGACAGCGAAGGCTGGCTGAAGACCGGTGACATCGCCCTGATACAGCCGGATGGCTACATGCGTATTGTCGATCGCAAGAAAGACATGATCCTGGTGTCCGGCTTCAACGTGTATCCCAACGAGCTGGAAGACGTGCTGGCGACCCTGCCGGGCGTGTTGCAGTGCGCAGCGATTGGCGTGCCGGACGAGAAGTCGGGTGAAGCGATCAAGATCTTCATCGTCGTCAAGCCGGGCGTGACCCTGACCAAGGAAACGGTGATGGAGCACATGCGTGCCAATGTTACCGGCTACAAGGTGCCACGTTCCGTGGAGTTCCGCGATGCGCTGCCGACCACCAACGTCGGCAAGATCCTGCGGCGCGAATTGCGTGACGAGGAGTTGAAGAAGCTGGGCCTGAAAAAGGCCTGAATGGCAACTGGCGTCGCCTGCCGATCCGGAGACGCTGGCTGAGCATTGAACCGTCGAAAAATCCGCGACCCGAAACGGGCTGCGGATTTTTTTTGCGCGCTATTCCTCAATGGGTCGCACTGCCGCACGCATGCATCAGCCCATTGTGCGTTTTCTGAAAGTCTTGGGTATTGGGGCGTGATTTGATTGCGGGCTCCTGGCCAATGCCATCTTTCATGGAGTGATGCTTATGCCGCTGCCCCCCTTATCCCTTTCGCCCACCAGGAACTGTTCTCGCTCTCGCGAGAGCCAAGGATCCGACGGGGGATCAAGTGTTGTTGCCAAGACGCTGAAGCGCACCGGCAACTCACCCCTCCTCCCTATCAAACGT
This sequence comes from Pseudomonas sp. ES3-33, assembly GCF_000952175.1. Lineage (NCBI taxonomy): Bacteria > Pseudomonadati > Pseudomonadota > Gammaproteobacteria > Pseudomonadales > Pseudomonadaceae > Pseudomonas > Pseudomonas sp. ES3-33. The sequence continues at coordinate 8,325 of NZ_JZRI01000135.1, forward strand.
TTCTTGGCTGAGAATGAAGCGTCAACATTAAAATTTGGTTCTGAAGAAGTGCTTGATTTCCCGGCGCTAAAAAAACATTTAGGTCCCGTTTACATTGGCGATTACTCGCCTTTCGAGGAACCTGTTCCGGCAAACAGGCACCGTTTCTGGCACCCATTTACGGATTTTTCCTGGGCGTGGTGGCCTGGTTCGGCGTTCTGCGACATCAGTTTTACAGGATCTATGTTTGCCAACGTAAACCTGACAAACCTGCAGGCGAAGAATGTCGATTTATCCGGTTCGAATTTCTCGAACGCCAACTTATCCGGGGCGCGACTCAAATCTAGCGACCTCTCGCGCTGTGATTTTTTTGGAACCGACCTGAGCTACCTTATTTGTGTGGAAGTGGGCTTCGGCGAAGCCACCCTGTCCGGGACGATACTCGAATCTGTCAATTTATCGGGCTGCGATTTTAGCAAGGCCAACCTAAACACCCTCCACTGTGATGGCGGGAACTTTAGTCGCACCAACTTTTCCGGGGCGAAACTCAAATCTGTCAGTTTCTCGGGCTGCGATTTTAGTGGGGCCAACCTAACCAACCTTGACCTTGATGAAGTGGACTTCAGTGGCGCGAATCTCTCCAACGCGCAGATATCCTTGAGTCAAAGGTTTATCGAGAAAACTCTGCTAGGGCCCATCACCAGCGACAGCGAACGTCAGCGTATGGCCTATTGTCCCGAGACGGGCATCAGGAATTTATTGGCGACTATCCACAGCATCAATCCCACTTATCAGAATCTGAAAAACTCCTTAATGCGATCGGTGATCGAGCAAGTGAACCGCTTGGAAGACGACGCGCTGCAGCGCCACCTGCCGACGCTGGTGAAGATGTTGTTCAATAATCGTGGCTATGACGAGGTACCTGAAATCGCATCGTTCAATATTCGATTGCTGCCATTGTGGCTGCAAAGAAAAGAACATGAGCGATATTTCCACGGCGAAATCGATCGGGACCTGGTGCAGCGCCTGATCGACCGCCATCCATCCAAGATGGACTTGGTGAAACGCTACGGGAAAACCCTCGGCTTCCGTCCGGACAAGACTTCGTCGGGCGCGCAAACGGCCAGTCCTTCTACCCCGGCGATTACAGGCGGAACTGCGCAAAATTGACGTTGGTGCCCGCCGGACGCATGTCTTGCAGGTACGAGTCTTTGTCGGCACTCAGTTCCAGGCTCAAGGCCGCCTTGCGTTTGCCCTCGTTGCGCACCACCAGGCCTTCGAGCTTCTCACGCAGGAACACCGTGGGCACTTTCAGGTGCAGCAGTTCGTCGGTGTCCGGTGTGTGCATCAACAGGTGCACCCACTCGTACTGACCAATGGCGAGGCGCGCGACCGGAATATCGAACCACCAGATGTTGCGGTTGCGGTTCAATTCGGTGAAATGGCAGTTGTTGACGCCAAGCACAGCACCGCCGAGTTCCTGGTTTCTGCGGGCAATGGCCTGCTTTTTATCGAGTTTCATAACATTCCTACGGGGTTGGATCTTCAGCGCCATGGCCTGAATACGTTGCGCATTCTCAGGTGTTGGCGGGCAAACATAAAGCCCAACCTGCCGGGATCGATGAAAATCTTCCGCGCAAAATAAATGAAACTCCCGGCAAATCCCTCCGGTCAATCTTTCTGTAAGCACTTTTTTTCGTTCAATTGTTCACAGGAGAGACACCATGAGCAGCACTGGCGATAAAGTAAAAGGCGTCGCTAACGAAGCAGTCGGTAACGTCAAACAAGGCGTAGGCAAGGCTACCGGCAACGACAAAATGCGTGCCGAAGGCGTAGTGCAGGAAAAGAAAGGCGAAGCTCAGCAAGCAGTGGGCAAAGCCAAAGACGCGGTCAAGAAAGGCGTCGACAAGGCCTGATCTGGCCTGTGAAGCTATTATGAACGGCCATCTGCGGATGGCCGTTTTTCTTTCAGCTGGAACTTGAACACAGAATTTGTTTCAAAGTGGCCGAACAAGGCTATTTTGATGCAGGCTACATTGATAGCAACGGCCCCTGAGTCGCCCCGACTTGAACCCGATTTTTGCGGCGAAAGGAGACGCTAATGATTTTCCCGGACATGAAAGGTCTGCCCATCCACCGCGTGATGGTGCGCACGGTCACCGAATTCATCGATGACGAGATGTCGACCTATGCGTCGGCGCTGGCCTATCAGATGTTGTTCTCGCTATTCCCCTTCATTCTGTTCCTGATCGCCCTGATCGGTTTTTTGCACCTGCCGGACTTCTTCTCCTGGTTGCGCCTGCAGTCGGAGCTGGTGTTGCCGCCCCAGGCCGTGGAGCAGGTGAACCCGGTGATCGACCAGCTGCAGCAATCCAAGGGCGGTTTGCTCTCGGTAGGTATCGTGATCGCGCTGTGGACCGCATCTGCCGGCGTACGCCTGTTGATGAGTGCGATGAACGCTGCCTATGACGTGGTCGAAGGACGTCCGGCGTGGAAACGTCTCCCGCTGTCGATTTTCTACACCATCGGCATTGCCGGCATGCTGCTGATCGCGGCGGCGCTGATGGTGCTCGGGCCGCAGGTGATGGGCTGGATCGCCGCGCAGGTGGGCATGGAATATTTCATCGTGACCCTGTGGACCATCGCCCGCTGGCCTGTGGTCGTGATCCTGCTGATGGTGGCGGTGGCGCTGATCTATTACGTGATGCCTGACGTCAAACAGGAGTTCCGTTTCATCACCCCAGGCTCGGTACTGGCGGTGGTGGTGTGGATCCTCGCGTCCGTGGGTTTTGGCTTGTACGTGAAGGAGTTCGCCAACTACAACGCCATGTATGGCAGTATCGGCGCGATCATCGTGTTGCTCCTGTATTTCTACATTTCTGCTGCCGTGTTGTTGCTGGGGGCGGAGATGAATGCGGTGATCGAACACATGTCCAGCGAAGGCAAGGACCCGGGCGAGAAAGTCCCCGGTGAGCTCGCCGAAGAGCCTAAACAACATGTTTCCGGACTGGGTCGGGATCACTCGATCAAGCCATCCACTGACGAAGTCATCAAATGATCCGTGAAATCCTGAAAATGGGCGATGAGCGACTGCTGCGCATCGCCCCGCCGGTGCCTGTCGAAATGTACGACTCGCCGGAGTTGTGGCAGTTGATCGACGATATGTTCCAGACCATGGAGAGCGTTGGTGGGGTCGGCCTGGCCGCTCCGCAAATCGGCGTTGACCTGCAACTGGTGATCTTCGGGTTCGAGCACAGTGAACGTTACCCGGATGCCGAGGCCGTGCCGCAGACCATCTTGATCAACCCGCTGATCACGCCGCTGAGCCCGGTGATGGAGGAGGGGTTCGAAGGCTGCCTGTCGGTCCCGGGCCTGCGCGGTGCGGTAAATCGGTATCGGGAAATCCGCTACGAAGGTTTTGATCCCAAAGGCCAACCCATTGTGCGTTTTGCGTCGGACTTCCATGCCCGGGTGGTGCAGCATGAGTGCGATCACCTGATCGGACGACTGTACCCGTCGCGCATCACCGATTTCAGCAAGTTCGGCTTTACTGAAGTGATGTTCCCGGACCTCGACCCGAACGCTGACGACTGACCAGAATTACCCTCAATGCAATAGGGGCCTGCCACAGGGGCGGGTTACAGGCCTGCCCCCATCGCAATCATCGGCTTGCTGCGCGCATAACGACTCAACCGTTCAGCCATCGCATACGGCAGCACCGGGTCGAAGCTGAACCCGCGACGCTCATAGAAGCCGCGCAAGTCCGGATGACAGAACAACCACACCGGCCCCTGCAGCCCCTTGATGGCCTCGGCAATCAACGCGCCCGCGATCCCCTGTTCACGACAACCTGGGTCAACAAACAGTCCGGTCAACCAATGCCCGTCCGCCACCGGCCGCAAACACAATGCACCGATGATTTCTTCACGCCTTGCGATCCATAGCTGGGCGTCGCGCACGGCTTTCATCGACGATTGATGGCTGCGATAAAACTTGTTCATCAGCGGCCACAATGGCTCGGCGAGCAGGGTGTACTGGGTGTCGGGCATGGGTTCGGTCTGTCGGTGCGCAAAGCCTTTGATTATAAAAGAACGCGCGCGCGGCGATAGGTGTATACCTGATCTCACATCCCGTATGAGTGGAGTACGTATCATGGCCAAAGGCATGGATTCAAAGAAAGCAGCGAAGAAAAAACCGGCGAAAACCGCTGATGAAAAGCGCGCGGACAAGAAGGCCAAGAAGGTGGACGTGTTCGGCCATTGATCCCGCAAAAAGGGAGCCCGGTCCTCGGGCTCCTGCTGCACGGCTGTGCAGCGTCAGCATCGCGTCCCCCGCGATGTTCGTAAGGTTCGCCCACTGAAAAAAGTTCAATTTTTGCTGCGTAATGGTCGACTAGTGGCCTTGCGTACGGTTATTGCGTGTCTATGCTGACTCGTAACAAGGAGTGGTATGCGAAAGGGAGTTACTCATGAAACTGTCAGGTTTGGCTCGATTCCGGGCTATCAAGAGAAGGATGTCTTGATAAGAGCGTCGCACCATGGACCCTCCGATTGAACATCATTTATCACCTGAGCGAACCCTCCATGCTATGGGGGGGGCGTATGCCATGTTCCATGGAGCATTGTGGTGGATACGTAGAAAGGCCGAACTTTCTTCAATCAAAAGACCGTGCTTAGGGTGATACGACATGTTTAACCTACATCACAAGGCTGACCTGCTGGAAATCGAGCGCTTCAGTGGCGCGTTGACCGAAGCCAACGGCAAGCTGGCCGCGGTCAGCCGGTCGATGGCAATCATCGAGTTCACCCCTGATGGCATCGTCATCGATGCCAACGAGAATTTCTGCAGCACCATGGGTTACAGCGCCGAGGAAGTGCGCGGCAAGCACCATCGGATTTTTTGTGAGGAGGCGTTTTACCGCAGCGAGGAATACGCGAAGTTGTGGCGGGACCTGGCGCGGGGCGAACCGCTCAGTGGCACGTTTCAGCGCCTGGACAGGAACGGCCGGGAGGTCTGGCTGGAGGCCAGCTACATGCCGGTATACGGGGCTGATCGGCAGGTGCAAAGCGTGATGAAAGTCGCGGCGGACATCACCGCCCGGATCAATCGGGAGCACGAAAACGACAGCCTGCTCGCCGCTATCGGGCGCTCCATGGCCGTCATCGAATTCAAGCCGGACGGTACCGTTATCACGGCCAACGATAACTTCCTCAAAACCATGCATTACTCGCTGAACGAAGTCGTGGGCCAGCACCACAGCCTTTTTTGCCATCGAGCTGAGAGCGAGTCGCAGGCCTACAAAGCGTTCTGGGCCTCGCTTAATCGCGGTGAATATCACTCCCACCGTTTCGAGCGCAAAGACAAGCACGGTCATACGGTGTTCCTGGAAGCGTCCTATAACCCGCTGTTCGATGCCAAGGGGCGCCTGTACAAAGTCGTCAAGTTCGCCAGTGACATCACGACTCAGGTCACCACCCTGCAGACCGCTGCCGAATCGGCTCACAGCACTTCGGTACAAAACGACGCCTGCGCCCAGAAAGGCTCCCAGGTGGTGCAGCAGACCGTGCAGATCATCCAGGACATTTCCCGCGACCTGAACGAGGCGGCACTGAGCATTGATGCCGTGAGCAAGCAGTCCGAAATTATCGGCACCATTGTCCAGACCATTCGCGGCATTGCGGATCAGACCAATCTGCTGGCACTCAACGCCGCCATCGAAGCGGCCCGGGCGGGGGAGCACGGCCGTGGTTTTGCGGTGGTGGCCGATGAGGTCCGCAGCCTGGCAGCGAGGACCAGCCAGGCGACGCTGGAGATTGTCGAAGTGGTACGCAAGAACCATGACCTGTCGCTGAGCGCGGTGACGAGCATGCAGTCGAGCCTGAGCCGCACCGGGCTTGGGGTCGAACTGGCGAACGAAGCGGGGGAGGTGATCCTGGAAATCCAGCAGGGCTCGCGGCATGTGGTGGATGCGATCAGTCAGTTCAACTCGACGTTACAGTTGAACTGATCGCCGCGATTGCACTCACCAAACTTCACGGCAAGCCATTGCAGCCATGCCTGAGAAACCCCGGACGTTGCGCCAGCCGTTGAAAATACTCATCGACGGCGGGCAGGTCGGGGCGATCCATGGGGGTCATCAGCCAGCGGTTGATCGACAGGCCGATGACGATGTCGGCCACGGTAAAGTGCGGCCCGGCGACATAGGCACCGGTGGCCTTGAGCTGTTGCTCGAGTATGGCCATTTTCTGGTTCCAGCCGCGCACCCCGCTGGCGATCAGGTGCGGGTCAAGGAACTCCGGATCCCGACGCACCAGCCCGGTGAACGCATAACTCCAGGAACGATTGAGTTCGGTGGCCTGCCAGTCCATCCATTGCTCGACGCGGGCCCGGGCTGCCGGTTCGCCAGGCAGCAGTTCGGTGTGATGGTGCTTGCCGGCGAGGTAGCGACAGATGGTGTTGGATTCCCACAACACACCGGCCTCGTCGATGATCACCGGCACCTGGGCGTTGGGGTTGAGCTTGATGAATTCGGGGCTGTGGGTTGATGCGAAGCCGCTGCCCCAGTCCTCACGTTCGTAGGAAACGCCCAGTTCGTCGCAGGTCCACAGGACTTTTCTGACGTTGATCGAGGACGCTTTACCAAGAATCTTCAGTGCATGTTCCATCGAGCTACTCCTTTAGCGTTTAGCCGCTTCAGGAATCTGACAGGGTAATGTCCGACTGGCAATCAGGCCGGGTCCGGTAGTGCAGAAGCGGGCAAACCGAAGGTGCGATCAAACAACCAGTTGAACGCGAACGTGTAGCAGGGGATGAAGATGATCAGCGCCAGGTCCAACAGGAAGGCTTGTACCAGGCTGATGTTCATCCACCAGGCGATCAACGGGATCAGAAACACTATCAAGGTTAGTTGAAATCCCACTGCATGGGCGATGCGCCGTTTCACGGTGCGGGTACGCGACACCTGGCGGCTTTCCCAGCGCTCGAACAGCGAGGTGTAGATGAAATTCCAGGTCACGGCGATGGTGGTAATGATCACCGCCAGGGGGCCGGTGCTGCCGGGCGATGTGCCCGACAACAGCGCCAGGCCAAGTGCCGAGAATGTCATGCCGATGATTTCATACAGCGACACATAGACCAGCTTTCGTTTGAGACCTTGCATGGTTACAACCTCTTGCGACGAATAAAACGCCAGGTTTGTTGAAACGACTGGCGGAAGCGGCGCAAGATAGCTTCAATAGGGATGACAGAAAAAGTCAGAAGCTTTCAGTTTTATTGACAGGTTAAACATGAGTTTCAACAGCGATAGCATCGAACTGTTTCTTGCCGTGATTGAGCGCGGGTCGTTTTCTGCTGCCGCTCGGTCTTTGGGCCGGGTGCCGTCGGCGGTCAGTATGGGTATCGCCAACCTGGAGGCTGAACTCGGTTACCTGCTGTTCGATCGCAGTCATCGCGAACCGGTGCCAACCGCCATGGCCGCTGCCCTGGTGCCCCATGCAAGGTTGATCGCCGAGCAGCTCAAGCAGTTGCAGGTGCACGCCATCGAGCTGTCGTTGGGGCTGGAAAGCAAGTTGTCGATTGCAGTGGTGGCCGACCTCGACAAGCACTCGGTGCTGGCCGCGATCAAGGTCATCGCCCGGCGTTTTCCGTTACTGGACATTGAACTGCTCACCGCTGCGCAAGATGACGTGCTGGCGATGCTGCACAGCGGCAGGGTCAGTGTGTGCCTGGCGTTCGCCGGGCTGAGCATGAACGTGCTCGAGCGCTTCCAGTTTGTCGGTTCGGAACGAATGATTGCCACACTCTCGGCGGATTATCCGCTGGTACCGGGGCAGGATCTGTTTCTGGAAGACCTGGTGCACCTGCGCCAGATCATCGTCGCCAGCCGTGATCTGCCGATCAGTGACACCCGGCCGCTGTTGGGCGAGTCCCATTGGCGCACCGATACCCTGGCGATGGCGCTGGACATGGTTGAAGCCGGGTTGGGTTGGGGTAATTTTCCGCAGTCGGTGGTGCAGCCATTACTCGACGCCGGCCGGCTCCAGCGCCTGAATTTCCGCAATATCGAGAATGGCCTGGTGCTGCCAGTGCATGCGGTGTGGCTCAAGAGCCAGCCGCTGCAGAAGGGCGCGTTGGCGTTTGTGGAGCTGATGGCCAACCAATGACACCGGCCTCCTTCCGCAGGAGCTGCGATCTTTTGACCTTGATCCTGGTAATCAACGGCAGAATCAAAAGATCGCAGCCTCGTTGCACTCGACAGCTCCTACAGTGGGGGGCGCGTTTCTTCAGAACCGTCGCAAGTTACGTGCTCTCGCGCACCTTCAACTCAAACCCCATGTCCAGCACTGGCCTGGCCACGGTATTGCCGGCCAGCAAGGTCAGCATCAACTCCGCCGAACGCCGGCCGATGGCCTCGCGCGGTGTACTGATGCTGCTCAGGCGCGGCACCATGTGCGCTGAGGCCGGCAGGTCGTTGAAGCCCAGGATTGCCACCTGTTCCGGGACCTTGATCCCGAACCGCATGGCTTCGAGCAACGCACCCTGGGCCAGGTCGTCGTTGCCAAAGAAGATGGCATCGACGTCTGGATGACTGGCCAGCAACTGCATGAACAACTCGCCGCCCAGGCCAACGGAGGAAGGGCGCGGCGTCAGGATCTCCAGATCGGGATCGTACAGCCCGGCCTGTTGCAGCGCCTTGCGAAAACCTTCGCCGCGCAACAGGGTGCGCTGGTCCAGCTGGGCGCCGATGTAGGCCAGGCGCTTGCGGCCGCGGGAGAGCAAATGTTGCGCCGCTGTTTCACCGGCGGCCAGCTGCGAAAAGCCCACGCAATTGACGCCCGCAGCGCTGTCGAGCTCCATCATGTACACACACGGGATGTTGCTGGCCTCGATCATGCGTCGCGAGCTTTCAGTGCGGTCAAAACCGGTCAGCAGCAAGCCCCGTGGCTGATAGGCCATGTAGTTGCGTAGCAGGTTTTCTTCTTCGTCGCGCGAGTAGTGGAAGTTGCCGATCAGCACCTCGAAGCCTTTGGGGCGTAAAACCTGATGAATGGCTTCCAGGGTCTCGATGAACAGCAGGTTGGACAGCGACGGCACCAGCACCACCACGGAATGGCCCTGTGCAGAGGCGAGGGCACGGGCGGCGGGGTTGACCACGTAGTTGAGTTCCAGCGCCGCCTTCTGCACCTTCTCCACCAGGTCGGCGGCCACGGTGCTGACCCCGCGCAGGGCACGGGATGCGGTAATCGGACTGACACCGGCCAGGCGCGCCACTTCGTTGAGGGTAGGGCGGCCAGTGGTGCGCGTATTCTTATCGTTTTTAGGGGAGATCATCGGACGGCTTGCCAAACAAAATTCGAGGCACTAAGGTAGCGCTGTCCCGAAGCAGCTGCAAATGCGTAAGCGAGTTTTGCCTGAACCTCGCTTCTCGGCGTTGGGTACGAAATGTTGCAACCCACAAAAATGACAAGAAGGCGTCGGCAACTTCTGCTTTTGAACCAGTGTCAAAGCTGGCAAAGGTAGCGCTGTCTGCGTGCTGAGGTGTTACATGAATCATCCCATCACCGCCCTGGTCATCATGGGCGTTGCCGGTTGCGGCAAAACCTGCGTCAGCGAAGCGCTGTGCCAGCTCAGCGGCGCAACGGCCATCGAAGGCGACACTTTCCATCCTGCTGCCAACATCGAAAAGATGAGCGCGGGCATCCCCCTCAATGATCAGGACCGTGCCGGCTGGCTCGACAGCCTGTGCGATGAACTGCGCCGGGTCGACGCCCAGGGCCAACGCCCGGTATTGACCTGCTCGGCCCTCAAGCACAGCTATCGCGAAGTATTGCGCAGTGCGCTGCCAGGCCTGGGTTTTGTGTTTCTCGAATTGACCCCTGAAGTGGCCGCCGAGCGTGTGTCGCACCGCCCGGGGCATTTCATGCCGTCGACCCTGATCGACAGCCAGTTCGCCACGCTCGAGTCGCCCAAGGGCGAACCGCTGACCCTGGCGCTGGATGCATCCAGCCATAGCGTCGACGAGTTGGCCGTTCAAGCACACCGCTGGTGGCTGGAACATGGCCTGAAACCCGGCGTATGAGTTTTGTGCGAAAAGATAGCGCTGTCCTGATGGCTTGCGAATTACCCGCTTTAATAACAACAACAACCAGGAGACACCCCTAATGTTTGGCATGTCCCACGAGACGTTCCTGCTGCTTGATGCAGTGGTCACGGTGATCGGGCTTATCGTCCTGATCACCAAGTTCAAATTCCACCCGTTCATCGCCCTGATCATTGCCGCAGCATTCCTCGGCCTGACCTCGGGCATGCCGATCGGCACCATCATCAAGGCATTCCAGGACGGCTTCGGCGGGGTGCTGGGTTTTGTCGGGATCATCCTGGCGCTGGGCACCATGCTCGGCAAAATGATGGCCGAATCCGGCGGGGCGGACCAGATCGCCCAGACCCTGATTCGCGCATTCGGCAAGGACAAGGTGCAGTGGGCGATGATGTTCGCCGCCTTCCTGGTCGGCATCCCGCTGTTCTTTGAAATCGGCTTCGTGCTGCTGATCCCGCTGGTGTTCATCGTCGCGCGGCGCACCGGTGTATCGATCATCAAGATCGGTATCCCGCTGCTGGCCGGCCTGTCAGCCGTGCACGGCCTGGTGCCACCGCACCCCGGCCCGTTGCTGGCGATCGGTGTGTTCGGTGCCGACATCGGCAAAACCATCCTGTACGGGCTGATCGTGGCGCTGCCAACTGCCATCATTGCCGGGCCGATCTACGGCACCTTTATTGCCAAGTACATTCCCGGTCATCCCAATCAGGAGCTGGTGGATCAGCTGGCGCGCGAGCCGGACGCCAAAGAACTGCCAAGTTTCAGCATTACCCTGATCACCGTGCTGCTGCCGGTGTTCCTGATGCTGCTCAAGACCTTCGCCGATGTCGTGCTGCCTGAAGGTAACTTCTTCCGCTCGTTCATGGACCTGATCGGTCACCCGATCTCGGCGCTGCTGCTGGCGTTGCTGCTGTCGCTGTACACCTTCGGCCACCGCCAGGGCATCGGTTCCAACCAGATTCTCAAATTGCTCGATGCCAGCCTCGCGCCGACGGCCGCGATCATTCTGATCATTGGTGCAGGTGGTGGCTTCAAGCAGATGCTGGTGACCAGCGGCGTGGGTGACGTGATCGGCCACATGGCGGTCAACGCGCAGATCTCGCCGATTCTGCTGGCCTGGCTGGTGGCTGCGGTGATCCGAATCGCGACAGGCTCGGCCACCGTGGCGACCATCACCGGTGCAGGCATCGTGGTGCCGGTGGTGGGCATGATCCCGGGCGTGAACCGTGAGCTGCTGGTGCTGGCCACCGGCGCCGGTTCGCTGATCCTGTCCCACGTCAACGACGCCGGTTTCTGGCTGGTGAAGCAGTACTTCAACATGACTGTGGCAGAAACCTTCAAGACCTGGACCGCGATGGAGACCATCCTGTCCGTGGTGGCGTTGGGCTTTATCCTACTGTTGTCGATGTTCGTGTAAGCGCTGTTTGAGGCACAAAAAAACCGCAGCAATGCGGTTTTTTTGTGGGCAGGGGGTGGGGT
>NZ_JZRI01000136.1:0-515 GCF_000952175.1 Pseudomonas sp. ES3-33
GGGCCGTCGACGCTGGAAGTCCCGGTCAGCACGCTGCCGGTCACGGCAGTGTCTTCCAGGGTGGACACGGTTTCGCTGGCATCGGTGAAGCTGTCATCGACCGGGGTGACGCTGATGTTCAGGGTCGAAGTGACATTGCTACCGGAACCGTCAGTGACGGTGTAGCTGACCACTGGCACGCTGCCGTTGTAGTTGGCAGCCGGAGTAAAGGTGTACGCCCCGTTGGCCCCGATCACCAGGGTGCCGACATTGGCGATAGTCGCCGTACTGCCGGCGGTGTAGGTGTTCGCACCGATGGTGAAGTTGAGCACGCTGACAGGGCCGTCGACGCTGGAAGTCCCGGTCAGCACGCTGCCGGTAACGGCAGTGTCTTCCAGGGTGGACACGGTTTCGCTGGCATCGGTGAAGCTGTCATCGACCGGGGTGACGCTGATGTTCAGGGTCGAGGTGACATTGCTACCGGAACCGTCGGTGACGGTGTAGCTGACCACTGGCACGCTGCCGTTGTAGTTGGC
>NZ_JZRI01000137.1:0-27243 GCF_000952175.1 Pseudomonas sp. ES3-33
CACTTGGCGAACGAACACTATTTTAATATAGGTTTGAAGATAAATCGCCGAACCCAACATGAAATTTATCGACATGATATTTAACAGGATGTCACTTTAAATATCATGCAAACAAATTTTCGAATTCACCGGTCCGACCAATAAACTTACTGTCACAAACTGTGTGAAAGTTATGTTTGAATAATCATCAGGGATTGTCAGCCGTCTCCTGCGCAGTCGATTCCCCGCTGTCGGTGCCTTTGCCCTGTTCCTTGCGGCGATTGGGGTCAGTGGGCCGCAACGCATCATTATCGCGCTCGACTTCCCCGGGTGGCCGGGGCTCGTCAGGGTGTTCCGTCTCGGTTACCGGTTTCATTGCTGGCCTCCTCAGGCTCAGGATCGTCGACTGTCCCGGCCACGCTCACCGCAGTCATCAAATTGCGGCGTTCCCGGCAGGGGTTCGTACGGTAGAGAGCCGCAGGCGGGTTGGAGTTCCAAGCCGTTTGCGCGGCTAATACCCGGTCATTTCCAGGTAGCCCTGGCCGGCGTGGCTCCCGCTCAGGCGCACCGGTCCTTCCCAGTAGGGAATGCGCAAATCCATCCAGGCATTCGGGTTCAGCGCACGGAGGCGGATGTCGAGTTGCTTGCCCGGAATCCTGATCGACCAGCTGACGGGCATGGTGCGACCGGCCACTTTCGCTGTGCCCTCGGGCGCCAGGCTGATCTCGCTGGCGTGCAACGCCTGGGTGTGGCCCTGCGCATCGATCCAGGTACCGGTCAGGTAAGGCTCGCCGTCCTTTTGCTGCATGCGATAGAGCATCACCTGCTCGCCACTGTCCAGGTGCAGGGAGAACCAGTCCCAGCCCGTCTGGCTGGCGGTCAGTGGCTGGCTACTCCATTCCCGATCGAGCCACGCCGGGCCGCTGACCTGATAGCGGGTACCATCGATCTCCAGTTCGCCGCTGGCCTGGAAAAACGGCTGGCTGTAGTAGTACGACGCTTGGCCCTGTTCCGATTTTTGGCTGAAACCCTGATCGCCCTGCAATACCAACGGGCGTGTGGACGTCAGCCGCAGGTTGTAGCTGAAGTGCTTGTCCCGAGCGCTGAGTTGCAGGTCGGCCAGCGCATCGCGCCCCTGGCTGCTGAAGTGCCAGTCATCGATCCACGCATTGAACGGCGCCAGTGCGACGCCCGCCTGCGCCACCCCTCCCCGGGCATAACGCTCGGCGGCGTGGTGCGCGGTGGCCGAGGTCACTGCCGCGTGCCCCAGCCAGATCACCTGGCTGGCCCAGCCCGCCGCTGGCGGCCCGGCCTGCAGCGCGCTGCGGAACAAGGTCCATTGCACCCCGAACTCGCGGCCCTGGGCGTCCTTGAGGTTGGCGGTCACGTACCACCATTCGATGCGAAAACCATCATGGGGGCCGTGATCAGCCGGAAAGCTGAACAGCCGCCCTGGAACGACAGGGGTAAATGACGACGCTGCAGTGCCCAGACCGGCAAAACCTTTTCCGACCGGCGCCGGCTGATCACAGCCACTGAGCAGGATCATCAGCAGCACTGCGAGCTTAATCCTCATGAGCAAAGGTCCTCAGCAGATCCGCCGGTTGCGTGCGATACAACGAGTACAGCGGCCAGGCCGACGCCAGCAGTGTCGCCAGCAGGGCCAGCCCCATCAGTTGCAACAGCTGCCAAGGAAACACCCGCAGCGGCAGGCGCCAGCCGAACGCCTGGACATTGATCACGGCGTCCAGGCACCAGGCCAGGGCGATGCCCAGCGGCAATGCCAGGATCAGAGTCAGCACCGCCAGCAGCCAGGTCTGGCCCAGGTTGAGCAGCATCAGCTGGCGCCGTGTCACCCCCAGCGCCCAGAGCGGCGCCAGTTGCCCCAGGCGACTCTGGCTCTGGGTCAGCAGGCTGATGAACAAAGCGACGCCGGCAACCGCCAGGGTCAGGCTGTTCAGCGCGGCGGTCGCGGCAAAGGTGCGCTCGAACACCTGTGAGGACCAGTCCTTGAGCCGCGCCTGATCGACGATCCGATTGTCATCCAGGGCAAAGCGCGCCTGCAGCGTGGTGAGGAAAGACGGAATCGAGGCCGGATCGATTCGCAGGTTGAATCGATTGGGCGTCAGCTGTGGCCAATGTCGCAGCAGGTGTCGCTCATTGACCAGTACGTGGCCTTTGGGATTGCCGTAGTCGGCATAGATGCCGACGATCTGCGGCGACCAGGTTCCACCGGACGTGGTCATTGGCAGCGAATCCCCCAGCCGGACCTTCAACCGGCGGGCCAGCTGTTCGCTCAGCATCACGCTATCGTCGCTCGCCAGGCGCTTCCATGGGTCGTCACCCTGGGCCTCCAGCAGCGGCCAGTGCTGGCGATAGGTTGGGTGGTCGATCACGCCAAAGACGTCCGTGGGCCAACCTTGCAGTTGCGTCGACACCTGCCAGTTGGGCAGCACCGCCTCGACCTGCGGTTGCTGTTTGAGCCAGGCGTACAACTCGACCGACTGCGCCGGGCTCTGTGGGTTGAGGTACAGCTCGGCGCTCAGGCGTTGTTCCAGCCAGTGACTGAAGGTCTCGCGAAAACCGCCGGTCATGCTCCCGGCGCCAATATTCGCGGCCAGCGCCAGCAGCAGCGCCATCAGTGCCAGGCTCAACGCCGGCAACTGCTGGCGGCAATCAGCGACGAACCATTGGCCAAGCACCGAGCAGCTGCGCTGCAATACTGCGTTCAACACCAGATTGAGCACCACCGGCAGCGCCAGCGCGGCACCAAGCAACAACGCAGCCAGCAACACAAAGCCGCTGGCCAGGCTATTGCCGAGGAACAATGCCAACAGCGCGATCACCGCTGCCAGCGCTGCGACCCAGCCCTGGCGGCGCAGCCAGCGCGCGTGGGCCTGGTGCCAGGCCTGGGGATCGGCCAGCGCCAGCAAGGGCAGGCGCGCCGCCCGCAACAGACTATGGGTACCGGCCAGCAACGCCCCGAGCAGGCTCAAGCCGATGCCACTCAACCACCACCACGGGCTCAGGTTCAGTTGCCCGGCGACTTCGGCGCCATACAGGCCCCGCAAGCTGGCAGCGACATCCGGCAACAGCACACTCGCCAACAGATAGCCGCTGGCGACCCCGGCCACTCCACCGACCAGCGCCAAAGCGCCCAGCTCGACGACCAGGCAAGCGATCAACATCCGCGCGCTGACGCCGCAGGCACGCAAGGTCCGCAGCAGACCACGGCGTTGCTCCAGGGCCAGGCCGATGGCCGCATGGACGATGAACAGGCCGACCACGAATGAAAGAAAACCCAAGGCATCGAGGTTCAGGTGAAAGCTTTCGGTCAGGCGCGCCAGATTGTTTTCTTCACCACTGCGCGTGAGTTGCAGCACAGCGCTGAACCGGTCCGGCAGCGGCGCGCTGAAATCCTTGGGCAACAGCAGGCGCGACACTTGACCGGGCTGGTCGAGAATCTGCTGGGCAAAGCCGATGTCCACCAGCAGTACGCCAGGCGCCATGTCGGCCTGGGCATGCAGCGGTGGCAAGGTCTGGCCGTTGGCACTGACCGGCCGTTCGCCCTCATGCAACCCCATGGCCCGCAACGTTTGCGGTGCGACCCAGGTGCTGCCCGGGGGCGTAAAAAACTCGACGATCTGCTCGATCGCCAGTGCCCGCCCGGCCACCGCAGAACCTGCCGGCAGCGACACCGGTTCAATGCCCATCAGTTGCAGTCGCTGTTGTTCCAGTCCCTTGAGCGTCACCCGTCCCTGCAGCACCGGCGAAACCGGCCAACCAGCACGCCGCAGGTCCACAAACAGTTGCTGGGAAAATGTTCCCCCGCCCGGTGCACTGAGACTGGCCTGGGGTTCGCCCCCGATCAGCTCGCTGGCCCGGGCGTAACTGTCCCGTGCCTGGCTGTTCAAGGCCTGTACGCCCGTGAGCAGGCTGGTGGCAAGCCACAGCCCGGTCAGCACGCTGAAAAATTGCACCGGGTGTTGCCGCCAGTGGCTCAGCAGCGCGCGTAATGCCTGGTAGAAAACCCGCACCTCAGCGCCCGTCCGCGCCAGCCAGGCGACCACGGTGCAGCACCACTTTGTCGGCGAGGCGCGCCGCGACCCGAGGGCTGTGGGTGACCATCAGCAAGGTCGTGGGGCTGTCGTCGAGCAGTTCCAGCAGCAGCTTCAATACCTCATCGCTGGTGCCCTCATCGAGACTGCCGGTGGGTTCATCGGCGAGCAGCAATTTGGGTCTGGACGCCAGCGCGCGTCCCAGGGCAACTCGCTGCTGTTGTCCTCCGGAGAGTTGTTCCGGATAGCGGCGCAGCAGATCCGCCAACCCCAGGCGCTGCACCAGGTGCGCTTGCCACTGCGGATCATGGCGCCCTGCCAGGCGCGCCTGAAATGCCAGGTTATCCTCCACGCGCAGGCTGCCGATCAGGTTGAACTGCTGGAACACCAGGCCGATTTCACTGCGGCGCCAGTTAGCCAGTTGTCGTTCGTTCATCTGGTCCAGCCGATACTCGCCGCTGGTGATGGTGCCGTGATCCACCTTGTCCAGCCCGGCGATCAGGTGCAGCAAAGTACTCTTGCCGCTGCCGGATTCGCCCATCAAGGCCAGGCTGCTGCCAGGTTTCAACATCAGGTCGACGCCTTGCAGCACCGGCAAGGGCCCTTGCGGCGTGGCGTAGCTTTTGAACACTGCGTGGACTTCAAGCATGGGTCGACCCGTTCGGTGAGCGTCGGCCAAGGATAGCGGCCTGGCAGGACTTTTGTCCGATCACGATTGCCCGGGTGCCGGGCGCCTGCGGCGACTGACGGCGATTTGCGTCCAGCCAATTCCCAGCTACAAATGACATGTGGGTTTAACTGTCCAAAATCTTGACTGTGGTTGTCATGGGTCGGACTTGGCTGGCTGGCGAAAGCTTTAGGGATGGTCAGGCGCATGGCTGAAGGCAAATACCGCTCGGACATCGATGGTCTGCGAGCTGTAGCGGTGATCGCGGTATTGCTGCACCACCTCAATACCAGCCTGCTGCCAGGCGGTTTTGTGGGAGTGGATGTATTTTTTGTGATCTCCGGTTTCCTGATCACTTCCCAGGTGTATTCCGAGGTCAAGCGCAACGCGTTCTCGCTCAAGGGCTTCTATCAGCGACGCATCAATCGCATCGTCCCGGCGCTGGCCACGGTGTTGCTGGCGACGGTGATCGTTGGCGCCTTTATCCTGTCCCCGGTCGACCTGATGCGGCTCAACGTCAGCGCCCTGCTGTCCCTGCTGGGCGTTTCCAACATCTATATCTGGATCAAGTACGGCAACTACTTCGCCGCCGATGCCGGCGAGGCACCTCTTCTGCATACCTGGTCGCTGGGCATCGAAGAGCAGTTCTACGTCATCTGGCCGCTGTTCATCGTGCTGGTTTATCGCCTGGCACCGCGTTACGTCCTGCCGATCCTGGGGATCGGCGTGGTACTCGCAGTGGCCGTTTCCGAATACGCGACGGGCGTCTTCGCCACGGCTGCCTACTACCTGCTGCCGACGCGTTTTTTCGAGCTGATGCTGGGCGGGGTGTTGGGGATCTACCTGCAGCAGCCCCGTATCATGGGCAAACTGACCGCTCATGCCCTGGCGCTGGCGGGCTACCTGCTGATCGGTTTCGCGCTATTTGCCTTGAACGCGAAATCGACCTTTCCCGGACTTAACGCCTTGATCCCTTGCCTGGGTGCAGCGCTGTTGATTCTCGCGGGCAGCGGCGACAGGCACTCGCGATTGCTGACCTGCCGGCCAATGGTGTTTATCGGGCTAATTTCCTATTCGCTGTATCTGTGGCACTGGCCACTGATTGCCTACCTCAATTATCTGGAAATCCCGGTCGACATACCCGTCGGTGCGCTGCTGATCGCGGTGTCGATCGGGCTGTCGTGGTTGTCCTGGCGTTATGTCGAGGTGCCCTTCCGGCGCGCCGGCGCGAGCTGGCATTTTTCCCGGGTGTTCGTTCGCCGATTTGCGCTCCCGGCCCTGGGACTGGCTGCCATTGCAGTGCTGAGCGTCGTTTTCAACGGTTTCCCGCAACGTTTTGGTCCCCAGGTTTCAGCGCTGGAAGCGATGACCCAGAACAGGCCCAACGAAATTCGTCGCGGCTGTCATGTCACCAATGCGCTGTACAGCACAGGGCCTGATGATTCATGCCGCCTGGGCGCGAAAAAAGAGAGGTTGGACGGCATCATGATCGGCGACTCGTTTGCCAATCACTTCACGGGAATGGTCGATCTGCTGGCCAGACCCGACAATCTATCGATCATGGATTACACCATGGACTCGTGCCCGCCGATCCCCGGCTACGACGCCGATATGTCCCCGGTGTACGCCGCCCACTGCGCGAAACGCAACGAGCGAGTGTTCAGCCTGATCGAGCAGAACAAATACCCTTATGTGGTGTTGGCGGCGATCTGGCCCAAGGAAGCCGATGCCAGGGATATCGTTGAGGCGAGCATTCGGCGGGTGGTGGAGAGCAGCGGCCAGGTCATCGTGATCCTGAGCAACCAGCACATCGAAAAGGCCGCCAGTTGCCCGATCAGGCGCTTGATGTTTGGCTCCGAGCGCGATTGTTCGGTAGCCCAGAGCGCGCTCGCACCGTATTGGGCGGACGTGCGGGCGAAATTTCCCCAAGTGCGCTTTATCGACCCCAATCAGGTGATATGCCCGGCGGGGGTTTGCAGCCCGATCATTCAAGGGCAGTTGTTGTATCTGGACGATTCGCACCTGAATGAGGGCGGTTCGCGATTAATCGGCCGCACGCTGCTGGAGCGCGGATATTCGCTGCTGCATGATCCGGTGCGCACTGCACGCACGGAGATGATCAAGGGGTCGTCCGCAGTGATGAACTGAAGCGCTGCTCGCTACCTAACGCGCCTTGGCATGAGGGTAGATGCAGTATCCGCGCGGTGATTGTTCGCGCGAATCACCTCGAATAACCGCAAGCTTTCTCCCCGAAGAGTTGCCGCCCGGCAACGCAGATTGCCAATAGTTTGTCGGCTATTTCTTGGCGCTGGCACATAGCCATTTTTGCGCAAGAAATGTCGGACTTTTTTACAAAGCGTCAAAAAAAAGTTGACTCAAATCTGACACACCTGAAGCGTCCAAATCCTCCCCAGAATCGCCCAGCGACCGTCTATCGTTTTCTTTGAACAGCCCTCAAACCCCTCAAAACCGGGGCAAACGCAGCTGCGACAAGCACTTGATGGCATATCGCCCCCAGCCTTGGGGTTTGTCTTGCCGATGCAACACGTCATTTTGCTGACACGGATTTCCACGGCTGGGCTATACCCATTTTGACAGTCTAATTCTGATCCTCTCCACCGTCTTACGAGGCACGCCAAAATGGACGTGAGCGTATTTGGTACGGGCTACGTTGGCCTGATACAAGCAGCGGCACTGGCCGATGTCGGACATCGCGTCCTGTGCGTCGACATTGATCCGAACAAGATCAAGCAGCTGCAACAAGCGGTACCGCCGATCAGTGAACCAGGACTCTCCGGCACGCTGGAAGAGAACATCAAGGCCGGTCGTTTGCTGTTCACCACCCAGGCCAGCGATGCAGTGGAACACGCCGAGCTCATCTTCATCGCCGTGGGCACGCCCGCCGATGAGGACGGTTCCGCCGACCTCAGCCATGTGCTCAACGTGGCCCGTCAGATCGCCAGTTTCATGGAGGCCGATCGCACGTTGATCATCAAGTCCACCGTACCGGTCGGCACGGCGGATCAGGTGGTCGCCGCCGCCAGCGAAGAATTGAGACGCCGGGAAAGGACAATGTTTAAGGTACGGGTGGTGTCCAACCCGGAGTTTCTCAAGGAGGGCAGCGCGCTGGCCGACTGCATGCGCCCGGACCGAATTATCGTCGGCACCGACGACGAGCAGGCCCGCGAGCAGCTGAGCGAGCTCTACGCCCCCTTCTGTCGTAACCATGAAAAAATCATGTTTATGGACAATCGCAGTGCCGAGCTGACCAAATACGCGGCCAATGCGATGCTCGCCACTCGCATCAGCTTCATGAACGAACTGGCCAATCTCACCGAACTGCTGGGCGCCGACATCGAAGCGGTGCGCAAGGGCATTGGCTCGGACCCGCGCATCGGTTATCACTTTATCTACCCGGGCTGCGGCTTCGGTGGCTCATGCTTTCCCAAGGACCTGCGCGCCCTGCTGCACACCGCCGAACACAACGGCATGCCATTGCGCCTGCTGCGCAGCGTGACCGACGTCAACGACAGCCAGCGTCACATCCTCTTCGGCAAACTCAAAGCGCGATTCCCCGAAGGCCTGGCCGGCAAGTCCATTGCGATCTGGGGCCTGGCGTTCAAACCCAATACCGACGACATGCGCGAAGCCCCCAGCCGCTATCTGATGGAAGCCTTGTGGGCCGAGGGCGCCAGCGTGCAGGCGTACGACCCGGAAGCCATGTCCGAATGCCGTCGCCTCTACGGCTATCGCAACGACCTGCACCTGTGCGCTACGCGCGATGACACCCTGGAAGACGCCGACGCCCTGGTGATCTGCACCGAGTGGAAGAATTTTCGCGTGGTCGACTTCGAGCTGCTAGCCAGCAAGTTGCGTTCGCGGGTGATCGTCGACGGGCGCAACCTCTATAACCCCGAGCACGTGGCGGCCGCCGGCCTGCACTACAGCGGCATCGGCTTGCGTCACATCGTGCCCGAGGCGCTGCGTCCATGAAGATTCTCGTGACCGGAGCCGCCGGCTTCATTGGTGCCCATTGTGTGTTGCGGCTACTGCGCGACGGGCATCAAGTGTGCGGGCTGGATAATTTCAACGACTACTACGAGCCGCAACTCAAACACGATCGAGTGTCCTGGGTGCAGGAGCAGGTCGGCCGTTTCCAGCTCGAAAGAGTCGACCTGGCCGATGCCGCGGCCATCGAGGCGCTGTTCGCCCGTGAAAAACCCCAGGCAGTGATTCACCTGGCCGCCCAGGCCGGCGTGCGTTACTCACTGGAAAATCCAAGGGCCTACCTGGACAGCAACCTCAGTGGTTTCCTGAACATACTCGAAAGCTGCCGGCGCCACCCGGTCCAGCACCTGATCTACGCCTCGTCCAGTTCAGTGTATGGCGCCAACCAGCACACGCCCTACTCGGTCAGGGACGGCGTCAATCACCCGCTGTCGCTGTACGCCGCGACCAAGAAAGCCAACGAACTGATGGCCCACAGCTACAGCCATCTGTTCGGCATCCCCTGCACCGGGCTGCGCTTTTTTACCGTGTACGGTCCCTGGGGCCGCCCGGACATGTCGCCGATCCAGTTCGCCCGGGCGATTGCCGAAGGCCAGCCGTTGAAGCTGTTCAACTACGGCGAGCACCAGCGTGATTTCACTTACATCGACGACATCATCGAAAGCATCACCCGCCTGATTGAGCGGCCACCGCAGGCCAACCCTGAATGGGACCGGGAAACCCCGGACCCGGCCAGCAGCATGGCGCCGTGGCGCATTTTAAATATCGGCGGGCAACACCCGGTCGAGCTCAAGGCTTACCTGGCGCTGCTGGAAAAACACCTCGGACAAACAGCCGTGGTCGAGTTGCTGCCCCTGCAACCCGGCGATGTGCTCAATACCTGTGCCGATGCCAGCGACCTGGCCCAGGCCACCGGTTTCCAGCCACGGATCGCGCTGGATGAGGGACTTGGGCGCTTCGTTGCCTGGTTTCGCGACTACTACCCACTGCCTATCGCCCACGCGCCGTTCGCGGCTGAACTTCAGCGGAGGATTCCATGACTGGACATGAGAAAGGTGTACCTCTCAAACAATTGAGGCGAGACAAGCGGCTGGACCCCGAACACCGCATCCGCATGGATGCCGCCATCCACATGCAGGGCCGTGGCTGGATCACTGGTCGCGATGGTGGTCGCCCCTGGACGTTATCGCGCACCAACCGGGTACTGGCTTGCCTGGGGGCGTTGATCATCCTGGTGCTGATCTCGCCGTTGCTGCTGGGCCTGGCGCTGGTGATCAAGTTCAGCAGCCCGGGGCCGGTGATGTTCGTGCAAAAACGCACCGGCTACCGCGGTCGCACGTTCGGCATGTACAAGTTCCGCACCATGGTTGCCAACGCCGAGGAGCTCAAGGAATCCCTGCGTCACCTCAACAAACACGGTGCCGATGCGATCGATTTCAAGATCGACAAGGACCCCCGCATCACCAGCATCGGTGGCTTCCTGCGGCGCAGCAGCCTCGACGAATTGCCCAACCTGTTCAACGTGGTGGCCGGCGACATGCGCCTGGTGGGCCCTCGGCCCACCTCGTTCAATGCCTACCGCTACAAAGACAATCATCTTGCGCGCCTGAGCATTTACCCCGGCATGACCGGCCTGTGGCAGATCTCCGGGCGCAGCAATATCGACTTCGACCAGCGCGTTGAGTTGGACCTCAGCTATATCGCCGAGCAGAGCCTGCTGCTTGATCTGAAGATCCTGTTGAAAACCCCCTTCAAAGTATTCAGCGGCCACGGAGCGAGTTAAATGGACGGTTCAACTGCAAAAAGCCTGACAATCGCGAACCCGAGCGAGTCCAACCTGACTTCGACTGTGCTCGATCAAGATCTGCGGATCCTCTTCCTGACCGCCGCCAACCCCGGCGCGGGCACGACCACCAGCGCCCTGGTGCTGGCCAGTCAACTGGCCCAAATGAGCAGCGGCCAGGTGTTGCTGGTCGACGCCAGCCAGTCCACCAGCAACCTCACCCAACAGCTTGGGCTGACCAAAGAGCGCGGCTTTCGCGACCTGTTGTTCAACACCCAGAGCCCGCCCTTGCTGCAGGACTGTGTGGTGGACGTCTCCAGCCTGCCCTTCCACGTGCTGCCCAACGGACGTTATGCCCGGGGCGACGAACACCTGACCCCTGAAACCCTGAGCCCGTTGCTGGACCAGTTGGGCAGCCGCTACCGCTTTGTCGTGATCGACGGCGACGCGGTGTACTCAGCCGCCGACACCCTGGTCATCAGCACCCAGGTGGACGGCGTGATCATGGTCGTGCGCGCCGAAGACACGCGTTGGGAAGTGGCCCAGGCCGCTGTCCAGCGCCTGACCCAGGCCGGGGCAAAACTGGTGGGCAGCGTGTTCAATCGACGCAAGTACTACATGCCTAAATGGCTCTACAAAAACCTGTGAGCGAACGCCAAAGGATGACGACATGAACGCCAGAATGCTTGTCCTGCTGTTGCTGCCGCTTGCAGGTTGCTCCAGCACCTCCCAAGAAACCCAGTCGATGCCGGTGCAGATTCTTACGGCTGCACCGACCAATGCCCAGGCCACTGACGTGCCCCAGGTCGAGCAGACCCTGCGGCCCCAGGATGTCCTGGACGTGATCTTCCACGTCAGCACCAGTGGCTCTGACGCCTACCGGGTGCAATCGGGCGACATGGTTGCGCTGAATTTCACCGCGGCCAGCCAGCTCAACGGTAACCAGCTGGTACTGCCCGACGGCACCATCGAGCTCCCGGGGGCCAATACTTCGGTGAAAGTCGAAGGCCTGACCCGCGAACAGGCCCGCGTGGAAATCCAGCGTGCGTATGAGCGCAAGCAGCTGTTCCAGCCCAATCGCAATACGCTGTCGCTCAATGTGGTCAGCCCGCTGACCAACGAGCAGAACCTCAAGTCGACACTCAACCACCCCAATACGGGCATGAGCCGCGAGATCATCGTCGGCACCGACGGCTACGCCAGCTTTCCGGAAATCGGCGCCGTACCGCTGCAGGGCATGACGGTCAACCAGCTGGAAACCTTCCTCAATAAACGCTACGCCACCCTGCCGGGACGCATGACCGTGGACGTGCTGCTCAAGTCCACCGCCGGCAACGAGATCTACGTACTGGGCGAAGTCGGCCAGCCGGGCTCCTACCCGATTCGCCGTCCGGTGTCGGTGCTCGAAGCCCTGACCATGGCCCGCGGCTCCAACGTCAAGGCGCGCCTGGACTCGGTAATGATCATGCGGCGCAACGGCAACCAGGTCACTGCCCATCGTTATGACGTGGAGAAGGCGCTGTCCGGCGATGCCACGCAGATCGCCTACCTGCAGCCTGACGACATGCTGTACGTGCCCAAGACCAAACTGGCCAGCGCCGGCGAACTCGCCCGGCAACTGGCGGACGTGGTGCTGTTCCAGGGCGTGGGCATGAGCTTCAGCTACCGCGTCGACAACAAAGGCAGCGACAACTAACTCTCAGGTGACCGTCATGAATCCAAAAGAAAACTACCTGCACGAGTTCTTCAGGATCTTTTTCGCCAACAAGCAGTTGGTGAAACGAGTTTTCCTGATCTTTGCAGTGATCGCACTGATCTTGCCGCTGATGCTCAAGCAGAGCTTCGATATCACCGCCCAAGTGATCGTGCAGTCCAAAAAACTCTCCCAGGGAGATGCCACCACCTCCCTCAACCAGGAGAACGCTTCGTTCATTCCGCCATCGCTGGCAGACATGGAAACCGAGAGCAATATCCTGCGTTCGCCGGGACTGATTCGCGAAACGCTCAGCCAGATGCGCGAGAACAGCGAGTACACGCCGCCGGTGAGCCCGTTCACCAAACTGGTAGCGCAGCCATTCAAGGACTACGTCACCACGCCCATTCGCGAACACCTGATCAATCCTGTGCGCAATGCACTGGGCCTGGAAACCGACCCGGTACGGGACACCGAACTGGATGCTCTGACGCAGCAAGCCATGAACGACCTGAAGGTCGAGACCCTGCCCGGTTCCAACGTGATCTCGATCGTCTACAGCTTTCCCGACCCGGCCCAGGGCACCAAGTTCGTTGCCGCCCTGCTGCAGAACTACCTGGTCAGCCGTCAGGCTCTGCAATCGATCGACCTGCCTCAGAGCTTTTACGAAACCAAGAAAATGCAGTACCAGGTGCGTCTCGACGGCCTGGAAGGCAACCGGCTCGCCCTGCTTGAAGGCGTCGGCTCGGCGGATCCTCGGGAGGAAATCACTTTCCGCCTGAACGCCATCAACACCGAGGAGCAGGCACTCAACCTCTACCAGGATCGCCTGCTGCAAAGCAAACGCTGGCTCGACTACCTGAAAACCAGCCTGGCTGCGGCCAAGGACGCCAAACTCAACGACTACTCCTTCCCCTACACCTTTACCACCACCACCGACAACGTGGCGTTCGAGGATCGCGAGGTCAAGCAACTCGGCGAATTGCTGATCAGCCAGGTCAGCCGTTACATGAATGACCTGTCGGTGTTCCAGCCTGGCAGCGAACCCATGTTGCTGCAGCGCGAACAGATCACCCGGACTCGCGGGCAGTTCCTCAAAGTGGTGAACAACCGCATTCAGGAACGCACCGCCGACCTGGCCGTGATCGGCTCGGTGATCGACCAGAAAACCGCGCGCATTGCCCAGTTCAAGAACCGCATTCACCAGTTGCAGGAAACCCAGAGCAAGCTGCGCCAGATGGACACCGAGATCGAGGCATTGCACGCCGCGTTCTCCACCTACGCCCAGCGTTTTGCTGAAAGCAGCACCGCCCGCTCGCTGGACAACGACCTGTCCAACGCACGGATTCTCAGCCCACCGTTCGAGCCGACGGAAGCCGCATTTCCCAAACCGATGGTGATCATCCCATTGGGCCTGCTCACCGGTTTGCTGCTGGCGATCGCCTTCGTCTACGTACGTGAGTTCTTCGATCACCGCTTCAAGCATCCAGCGCAAATCTCCCACGAACTGGGCTTGCCAGTGCTGCTGGTGATCAACGATCAGAACGTCGAGCCGATCAACCCGCACAAGAACTGGACCGTGCCGCGCTTCGCGCATTGGGTGCGCAATTGAACGCGCCGCTCAGCCAGACTGCACCTGCAAGCACCCTGCCGATCATTCATTTGCTCAGCAGCGGTGGCTTCTATGGGGCTGAGCGGATGTTGCTCGATCACTGCCTGGCAACACCCGGGCAGCACCAGGTGCTGTTTCTGGATGCGCCGCCGGAGCTGATCGCGCGGTTTCGCGAAGCCGGCGTCGACTGCCGCAGTTGCGCGGGGCTCAGGGCCTTGCTCAGGCACCTGCGCCAGCGCCGCCGCGAGCGGCCGCTGATCAACACCCATAACTTCAAGGGCCTGTTGTTCGGCTGGGTTGGCGCGACGCTGTTGCGCCTGCCGCTGGTGATCACTCAGCACGGCTTTACTCCGCGCAGTCGCAAGCAGAAGTTCTACACCTGGCTCAGCCTGCAATTGTGCCGCACGGCTTCGGTGGATCGCGTGGTTTGCGTCGCCGAAAGCATCGCCGTGTTGCACCGGCAAGCCAGGGTCGGGAGGATGAAGCTGCAGGTGATTCCCAACGGTTTGCCAGCCGCCACCGGCCAGTTGCTCCCCAGTACCGACCGGCAGCGCTTTCTCGCCGGTTACGTTGGGCGGCTGAGCAGTGAAAAAGGTCCGGACCTGTTTCTCGATGCTCTGATGCCGCTCTGTCAGCAATACCCGCACCTGGACGCCGTGATGCTCGGCGACGGCCCGGAACGCGAGGAACTGCTGGCACGCATCGACGCAGCGGGTTTGCAGGAGCGCATCCGCTTGCCCGGTTACCAGACGGACATGGGCCAGTGGTGGCGACAACTTGATGCGCTGGTGATCAGCTCGCGCACCGAGGGCACGCCGATGATTCTGCTGGAGGCGATGCAGGCCGGGGTGCCGGTGGTGGCGTTCGCGGTCGGCGGGATTCCCGACGTGCTGCAGGACCGACACAACGGTTTGCTGGCAACGCCGGCCGACAGCAGCGCCCTCGCCCGCCAGATCGGTACGTTGCTGTCCGAGCCGGCACTCACCGGCGAACTGATCGACAACGCAAGACGTACGCAACAGGATCGCTATGACCTCAAGGCCCTGGCCGAACGCTGGTCGCAGCTTTATATCCGTACTGCACGGGAGGCACGCGCGTGATTGTTCCGCTCTCGATCGTCAGTTTGCTCGCCCTGGTCTGCCTTGGTTTGCTGGCCAGCCCTTTTCCTTTCCTGGCGCCGGGGGTGGTCCTGGGCCTGGTCGGCGTCGCGGTCCTGTACCGCAAGCCGACCTGGGGCCTGCTGGGCATCGCCGCCATCCTGCCGTTCGAGGGCCTGTTCAAGGACAGCGCCTTTCCCGGTTCGAAAATCCTGGGTGCCTCGCTGGTGCTGATCCTGATGTTGCAACTGGCGATGCACCAGCTGCCGGCCGAACGCTTGCGCAGCAATATCTGGCGCTTTCTGCTCAGCTTCATGGCGTTGTACCTGCTCAGCCTGCTGAACAGCGACAACATGAGCGTATCGCTTGGGCATCTGCGTGACCTGAGTGTCGGCCTGGTGCTGTTTATCATCACCTTGCTGATTGGTCGCGAACTGAATCTGAACACCTTTGCCAAACTGGTCACCCTCAGCGTCGCGGTGACCTGCGCCATGACGCTGTTCTCCGCTAAATACCAGGACGCCGGGCGTGCTGCCGGCTTGTTGAAAGACCCGAACAATTTCGCCCTGATGATCGCCTTTGCCGTGCCCCTGGCGCTGTTTCTGGTCATGCGTAGCTCGAACATGCTGCACCGAATGTTCTGGGGTGGGTGCACCCTCCTGCTGTTGGTCGGCATTACCAAGACCGAATCCCGTTCGGGCCTGGTGGTGCTGTTTATCAGCCTGTTGATCGGTGCCTGGCACTACCGGGCATTGCTGCCCCGCATCCGTCCACGGCACCTGGGGTTTGCCATGCTGGGTCTGGCAATCGTGATTCCGCTTGCGCTGTACGCGATGCCGGCCAGCTACATCAAACGCATCGAGTCCTTGAGCATTCTGAGCTCCGGCGCCAGGAGCCAGGACGCATCCCTGGGCCGCCGCGCGTCCTACATCGTGGTCGGCAGCGGGATGATTGCCGAGAACCCGTTGATCGGCACCGGTCCCGGTACCTTCCCGCTGCACTACGCAGCCACCGGCTATTCAAAGGCCTTCGCCTTCAACAGCAACCCCGAAGAACTGTACCGACACGCGCACAATACCTACCTGGAGATTTTCAGTGAGCTGGGGATTCCTGCCGGGCTGATGTTTGTCGGCATGCTCGGCCTGGCCATGTACAACCTGACGCGGGCGCGTCGCGCCTGGAGGCAGCGCGGCAATAGCGAGCAGGTCGACATGCTGACGCACCTGAGCATGAGTTTTCTCTCGTTGACACTGTTCCTGATGTTCCTCAGTGCGCCGAACCACAAGTACCTGTGGATCATGCTCGCGCTGACCAGCGTGCTACGTATCAAAGCTGAAGAAAGCGCTCCGTTCGAGGCTCGGAAATGAACAGCATCAGCATCGTCATCCCGATGTTCAACGAGGCGCGGCATATTGGGCGCACGCTGCTCGCCGCGCAGAAGGCCGCGCATGCCGCCGACCTGCAATGCGAGCTGATCGTGGTCGACAATGGCTCCACTGATCGGGGCCCGCAGATTGCACGGCAGTTCGGCGCCCAGGTGCTGGTGATGCCTGGCCTGGCGATCGGCGCCTTGCGCAATCGTGGTGCCGCCGTCGCCAGCGGTCACTGGCTGGCCTTTATCGACGCCGACATCGAGATGCCCGAGGACTGGCTGACCCGGCTGATCGAACTCGACGCCGGCGGCCAGGCCGATGTATTTGGCCTGGACCTGCACACCCCCGCCGAAGCGCCCTGGTACGCGACCGCCTGGCAGCGCCGTACGCTGCGCCCCAGCGCCCATACCGTACAGACGGTGGACTGGCTGCCCAGTGCCAACCTGCTGATGCAGCGCAGCTGGTTCGACAAGGTCGGCGGTTTCGACGAAAACCTGCGCACCGGGGAAGACAAGGAGTTCACCCTGCGCCTGGGCAAACACGGCGCGCGCCTGCTCACCGCCAACCAAAGCGTGGCCCTGCACTGGGGTTACGAAGGCAGCTGGCGGGAATGGATGGGCAAGGAAATGTGGCGTCAGGGCAGTCATCTGCAATTGCTGCGCACCCACGGCATGAGCCTGCGACTGCTACGCTTTCCGTTGTTGTCGATCATGGCCTGGGTGGTGGATTTCCTCGCCATTTCAGCACTGCTCAACGGCTACCCGCATCACGCGCTGCTGATGGTTGTGCTGACACTGTTGCCGGCGCTGATGCTGAGCTTGCGCCAGAGTGCCAGGCACCGCAGCGTCGGCCTGACGGTGCAACTCTGGGGCTTGCACTGGGTGCGTCTGCACCTGGCCGGCGCCGCGTTCATTCTCAGCCTTTGCCAATGGAATGCCAGGAGGCCCGCCCGTGGCTGAATTCATTTTCTGGATGTGCCTGCTGCTGCCGGTGTACGCCTATCTGGGTTATCCCGTGCTGCTGACGTTGCTCGCACCGCTGTACCCGGCGCGCCGTCCGGCGCCGGCGCCACCGATGAACGTGAGCATCGTGATTGCCGCCCACAACGAGGCGCGGCACATCGAGGAAAAACTGCGCACGCTGCTGGCCCAGGATTACCAGCCACGCTCGCTGCAAATCATCCTCGCCAGCGACGGCTCTACCGACGACACCGTGGCCTGTGCGCGCAAGGTTGTCGACCCGCGCATCACAGTGCTCGACCTGCCCCGCGGGGGTAAGGCCGCGACCCTCAACGCCGGGGTAGCACTGAGCAGCGGTGACATCCTGGTGTTTACCGACGCCGACAATCAATGGGCCACCGACACCCTCGGCCACCTGCTCGCGCCGCTGACAGACCCTGCGGTCGGCGCCTGCGCCGGGCACATGGTGATCCCGGTGACCGGCAAAGGCCTGAGCATCGGCGACAGCCTGTATCGACATTACGAAGGCTGGTTGCGCCGGGTGGAGAATCGCACCGGCTGCATGGTCTCCGCCGATGGCGCGCTACTGGCGTTGCGACGCGAGTTGTTCCAGACCGTGCCGGCAGAGGTCAACGATGATTTTTTTATCAGCACCTGTGCGCCTGTGGCGTTCAAACGCGTCGTTTACGTGCCCCAGGCCCAAGTGATCGACCAGGGCGTCGACGAGGCAGACAAACAATTCCGCCGGCGCCAGCGCGTGACCGTCGGCGGTCTGCAAAGCCTGGCCCAGCGCCGCGAACTGCTCAACCCGTTCAAGCACGGGCTGTACGCCATCGCGCTGATCAGCCACAAGCTGATCCGCCGCCTGGCGCCCATCCTGTTGCTGCCGTTGTTGCTGAGCAATTTCTGGCTGTGGCAGGAGCATGCTTTCTACCAAGTGTTCCTGGTCGCGCAACTGCTCTGTTACGCGATCGCTATCGCCGGTCTGCTGGACTCGCAACACCGCCTGCCCAAACCCTTCCGCCTCGCCGCCTTCCTGCTGGTCACCCTTGCCGGGATGAGTATCGGGCTGTGGCAGTTCCTGCGCGGTCAACGCTATGCACGATGGAACCCCGAACAAAATCGCTGAGAGGATGGAACCATGGGGATTATGCAATTGTTCAAACAGACCAGCGGATGGCTCTACCTGAACTCGTCAGTGGGGCGCAATCAACTGCACGGCGCCGGGGTGATCCTGATGCTGCATCGGGTGCTGCCCGATGACGACGCCGCCGACCTGCCCCATCGCAACGAACTGTGCATCGGCACCCAGGCCTTTGACCACTTTCTGGGCTGGCTGAGCAGGCACTTCGACTGCGTGCCGCTGATGGACATCCTGCAACCCACCCAAAGCCCGACGAAGCGGCCAAGAGTGAGCCTGACGTTCGACGACGGCTGGCGCGACAACGCCCTGCACGCCTTCCCGGTATTGCTCAAGCATCAAGTGCCGGCGAGTATTTTTCTCTCCAGCGATTTCATCGGCAGCCGCCAGCGGTTCTGGTGGGAAAGCCTTGGCGAAACGCTCTGGGGCAGTCATGGCGAGGAGGCGCGGATACACCTGATCGAATCCCTGCAACAGGCCGGCCGGCCACTGCCGGCGCAGTTGCACGATGCCAACGAGCAACGCCGCAGTCTGGCGCTGCTGCGCTTTCTGCAAAGCCTGAAAACCCTGCCGCCCCAGGCGCTCAGCCGACTCACCGACGAGTGTCCGGCCGAATCCATGCCCCAGGCACTGGACTGGCAGCAGGTGCGCGAGCTGGAAAATTCCGGGCTGGTGCGCTTCGGTCCGCACGGGGCCAGCCATGCGATCCTCACCGGGCTCGACGATCGCACCCTGGCGGAGGAAATCCGCCGTAGCCGCGATGCGCTGCACAACGGCTGCCAGCGACCGTTGCCAGTGTACTGCTACCCCAATGGCGACAACGATGCACGGGTGCGGCAACAGGTCGCCGACCATGATTTCCCGTTTGCCCTGGGCACCGCTGCCGGGATTTACCGTGGCCACCCGGATCCGCTGGCACTGCCCAGGTTCGGCGTCAGCCAAAGGGTGGCGCGCAATCCGCAGTTGTTGTCCTGGCGCATCTGCCGCGGAGCCCGCGCATGAGTCGCAACACGTACCTGAAAAACCTGGCTTTGAGCATGGGCACCAAGCTGGCGATGATCGCCGTGCGCCTGCTACGCAACGTTTTGCTGGCGCGGATTCTGGGGCCAAGCGAGCGTGGTCTGTTTGCCCTGCTCAGTACCCTGCCCGAACTGATCAGCGCCGCCACCAGTGGCGGGCTAAATTCGGCCGTCGGCTTCCAGGCAGCGCAGCATCGGCCCATGGGTCTGTTGCTGAGTCAGGTATTGGTGTACGGCTGCTTGCTCGCCGGGTTGCTGACGTTGGTGGTGGTGGCGCTGACGCGGGAGTTCGGCAGCGAACTGGACATCACCCTGCAACTGGGTTTGCTCGCCTGGTTATTGTTGTTGGCGGTGCCGCTGACGGTACTCAAGAGTGGCCTGTTGACGCTGCACAACGCCTCGGGCAACGTGATGGCGTTCAACGTCTTGCGCCTGATCGAATCGGTGGCGCCGCTGCTGCTGTTTCTCGCCCTGTTCTGGATGTGGAAAAACGCGGCACTGGAAGCCGCGTTGATCAGTTGGCTGGCCGGGCTCAGCATGGTGGTGCTGACCGGCTGGATCTGGCTCAAGCGAGCCCAGCCGGTGATCTTGCAGTGGGACCGGGCCAGCCAGAAAGAACTGCTGCGCTACAGCGCACGCAGCCATCCCGACCTGTTGTTCCAGCAGGTGATCCTGCGCTCCGACTATCTGTTCATCGGCGCCCTGTTAGGTACCACGGCCCTGGGCCATTACGCGATGGCCAGCGCGGCTGCCGAATTGCTGCTGATCGTTCCCGAAGCCGTGACCACTCCGCTGATGAAGAACCTGCTGCAGCAGGAAAAGGGCATTGAGAAACTCACGCCCCTGGCATTGCGCCTCACCGCCACGGTGATGATTGGTGCGTGCCTGTCCATGGCGCTGATCGGTGAATGGCTGATCATTACCTTGTTCGGCGTTGCCTATCAACCGGCCTACCCGGCCCTCCTGGCGCTGCTGCCGGGCCTGCTGGGCCTGTGCTACATGAGCATCCTGCGCCTGGACCTGCTGGGCAAGAACCGTCCCGGCGCGATTTCCATGCTGATGGGTTTCAGCGCCCTGCTCAGCCTGCCGCTGAACCTCATACTCATCCCCGCCTATGGCATCGTCGGTGCAGCAGCGGCTTCTTCAATTGCCTACCTGGCGGTGACTGTGGCGCTGCTGCTGCTGTACTGCCACTTGAGCCGGGTGCCTATCTGGCAAACCCTGATCATCCTGCCCAGCGACGTGGCGCCCATGCTGCAAATGCTGCAACGGAAGTCGGCATGAAGTGGCTGTTACTGTTCATCAGTCTGAGTCTGAGCGCCGAAGCCGCCCCCATGCGCTGGGCGCAAATTCGCGACGGCAGCCTGTACCTGCAACCCGATAGCCCTGACACCCTGACCGTGCGCTGGACGCCGGCCTGGCAGGCACAAGCCAACGAAGAACAGCTGTACCTGATCGATGGCCAGGGCAAGCTGCAGGCCGAACGCAAGATCGCCGCGAGTGAAACCAGTGGCAGCCAAAGCTGGCCGCTGGCACCGAGCGCGGCCAGTTATCGCCTGGAAATTCCAGGCTACAGCTTCCGCCGGTACACGGTTGAGCACGACGAGCGCACGGTCGCGCTGTTTGCCCCGGCCAAGGTGCATTTCAGCGCCGAACCCGGGGACAACGAGGAGTTGTACTTCAAGGTCGCGGCCGGCGAGCGCGCGGTACTGGCCGGCAAGTTCCACGGCGGTGTGGAGGCCTTACAGGCGCAGCGGCTGGATGACGGCAAGCAGGTGTCGCTGGCCCTCAAGCCCTACCCGGCGTATTGGCAATTCGACAAGGTCGAGTTGCCAGTGGCCGCCGCTGACCAGGTCTGGCGCCTGCGCTTGCGCGGCAGTGGCAAAGTGGCGTTCTGGCTCGATGGCACGGCCAACCTGTTTGCCCAGACCCCACAGCAACTCAAACCCTTGCGCGAGGACTTCGGCAAGACCCGCCTGACCCTGCACCCGGGCGTGATCGGCAAGACCCCGAACCTGGGCATCGCCATGCCCTACGCGTTGCCGCCGCCCTCGACTTTTGCCTTGTTCGATGCGCTCAACGCCACAGCCGCGACCCACTACAGCCTGGTCGACATCATGGCGACCCGGCCGCATTACGAAGACAAATTCCGTCGCCTGTTCCAGGAGCGTTTCGGCATCACCCAGAACCTGACCCTGCTGGCCGGCCGGTACCGAGTGGCCGACCTGCGCCTCGATGCCAACAGCACCGCCGGACTCGATGCCTGGCTGGCCGCCACTCGCGCCCTCGGCGGCAAAGGCACGCACTACATCGGCTTCGCCGACGAGCCAAACCTCAACTACCGCGACTACGCGAGCTATCAGGCGATCTTCAACAGCATGGCCCGCCAGGTACGCAGCGACCCGGCCAATGCCAAGGCCGGCGTGCGCATTGTGATGCCAGCGAGCTCGCGGTTCATCAACGGTCCGTTCATCGAAAACGCCGAAGACCGGCGTGGCATCGACTGGGCCAGGCGCCTGCTCGCCGAATCCGGGGACAGCATCGATGCCCTGGCCTGGCACGAATGGATGGTGCGCGACCTGCTGGCGACCCGGGTCTATCGCGACAGCGTGCGGCGCGCCGCCGATCTGGTCGGGCTGGATGCCCAAGGTCGCCCACGCAAGGCCTTGCTGCTGGACCAAACCAACATGTCCAGCGGGAGCAGCCTCAGCCCGTACGACCAGGAGACCCATTACGCTTCACTGTGGTGGGCCTCGGTAGCGATCAATTCATCCCAGGATGGCTTGCTCGACATGCTCGGCTGGTTCCAGGCCGCCGACGAATCCGACCATCGCAAGGGCATGCTGCGCATGCTCGACGAAGAGCACTACGAGCTCAAACCGGTGGGATATGCCCAGCAGTTCATGCAGCAGCACTGGCTGCACGACGTGATGCGCCTGGAGAACGACGCCTTCGAAGTGGATGTGCTGGCCATGGCCAGCGACCATCAACGCAGTCTGTTCGGGGTCAACAAAGGCGCGCGCATCCAGTTGGTCAGCCTGGAGGGCACGGCCTGCCCGCTGAACAACGGCACATTGCATTACTTCGGCGTGGACAATCGCAGCCGCGAAGCACCTTTCAAATGCCAGGGCGGCCGCATCAGCTTCGAGCTGCCTGGGGAAACCTTGTTCGCCCTGCGCTGGAGCGCCTCATGAACGCCACGGAC
Organism: Pseudomonas sp. ES3-33; assembly: GCF_000952175.1. NCBI lineage: Bacteria > Pseudomonadati > Pseudomonadota > Gammaproteobacteria > Pseudomonadales > Pseudomonadaceae > Pseudomonas > Pseudomonas sp. ES3-33. Next base: position 22,595 of record NZ_JZRI01000137.1, read on the forward strand.
CGACCTGAACCTATGACAGCACGATTTGAATGGCGTACTTCGCTGTGTACACCCGACTTCCCGGCAGCGGCTTATGAAGCGTTGCGCCTGCGGGTCGCGGAGCACACTCCGTTCAACACGCTGGCCTGGATGTGCGCGTCGGAACAGGCCCTCGCCGTCGGATGCCAGGTGCATGTGCTGCTAGCCTGGCGAGGCGATGAGCTGCAGTTGTGCCTGCCCTTGGTGGCATCGGTGGAGCGTTTCGGCGGGTTGCCCTTCCGGGTGCTGCACCACCTGGGCTACCCCCTGGCCGATCGCCTGGCGCTGCTTGCCCGCCTGGACGCCGGGGACGTGCGCCAGGCATTGGCGCAGGTTCGCCGCAAACTGCCCCACGCCTTGCTGCAATTGAACGAGCTTTGCGCTGCCGCTGGCGAAGAAAGCGCCCTGACCCACTGGATGGCGCACAGCTCTACCGGTGAACGGCGCCTGAGTTGTCGCGTGCCCGTGCACCAGATCAGCGAGGCCGACCACCAGGAAATCTCCGGCGACCCGCGCTACAAACTGCGCCGCGCACGCAAACGCATCGCTGCCTGTGGCGCACAAGTGCGGCGCATTACCCCGGATGCGTCGACCATGGGTGCGTTGCTGCAGGCCATCAGTGAAGTCGAGGCGGTAAGCTGGAAAGGTGACGAAGGGGTGGGGATTTTTGCCGATGAGCGCCACCGCCAATGGATGAATCAAGCCTTCACCGCCCTCGCCGCCCAGGGGCTGGTGCGGGTGGTGATCCTCGAGCTGGACGAGCGCTGCATCAGTTACCGCCTGGGGCTGCTCGAACAGGGTCGGTTGTACGATTACAACCTGGCATTCCTGCCGCAATACGCCGACCTGGGCAGCGGCCGCGTCTTGCTCGAAGAGTGGATTCGCTGGGGCCTGGACGACAACTGGCGCTGGATCGATGCCTCGCGCGTCAGTCTGGAAAATTCCAGTCATCAACTGCACGAGCGCATGACCGGGCAACTGGAGCACTGGCGCTGGAGCTTCTATTCCTGGCGACCCAGCGGTATCGCCCTGGGGCTGGCCTTACGGGTCTGGCAGGCGCTCAAGCCACGGTTGCAACAATGGAAAGCGCGGCGTGCGGCCAAGCCCGTAAAACCGGAAGCGGTGCAACCAGTGGCGGCCGCCGTGGCCACGCCCACCCCCGCTGCCAAGCAGTTCAAGGCCAGGAACACCGCCATACTGGAGGGCAAACATGCCACGTCAAGTCATAGTCAACGCTGATGATTTCGGGCTCAGCCCAAATGAAAACGCCGTGATCCTCGGTGCATTCCAGGCGGGCGTTATCAGCTCTGCCACGGCCATGGCCAACATGCCGGCCTTCGAAGCCGCATGCGCCATGGCCCGGCATCCGCTGCTGACCGGTCGCATCGGCCTGCACTTCAACCTCACCTACGGCCAGCCGTTGAGCCTGGGCATTCTTTCGCGCCCGCACTTCTGCGACAACGCCGGGGTGTTCGACCTCAACCTGCCCCGCCATCGCCTCTGGCTCAGCCGCGAAGATCGCCAAGCTGTTCTGGAGGAGCTTGAAGCGCAATGGCAACGCTGCCTGGACAACGGCGTGCGGCCCAGCCATCTGGATTCCCATCAACACGTGCACAACATCTGGCCGATCGGCGAAATCGTCGCGCGCTTCGCCGCCCGCCAGGGCGTGCCGGTGCGCCTGGCGCGCAACCTGGGGCAAAACCTCAGCCTGCCCAAGCGCGTGTTCAAACGATTGCTCAACGCCCGTCTCCAGCAATTGGCCGGCGCCACCGCCGACTATGTGTGCACGCCTGTGGACCTGCGCAACGCAGCAATGCCGACCAAAGGAGTACTGGAAATCGTCGCCCACCCGAACCAGATCGGCACGGATTTCGGCGACGCTTATCTGAATCCCGGAGAGTCGCTCACGCAGTTGCTGGAGCAGCGGATGCGAGGTGTGCCGCGGGTGTCGTATGGGGCGGTGAACAGCGTCGGGCTACCGGGCGGGGCGGTGGTCGTGAAACCGTAAGGCAGAGCATCTTGCAGGCGCTGGCTTGCCGGCGATGGCGAGCTCACGGGCGTCATCGCTGGCAAGCCAGGCTCCCACAGGTCAAGTAATTCTTATAGGCTTGGCAGATTCCCGAAATAAAAATAGGAACCTCCCATGCTCGACACTTCCCTGCAAGACTGCGCCGCGCCAGAAGGCGTCTGCTATGGCTGTGGCGGCAAGAATCCCGATGGTTTGCATATCAAGAGCTTCTGGCACGAAGACGGCATCCATGTCATGGCCGAGCACCTGCCCGATGCCCGTTATTGCGGTTGGCCCGACCTGGTTTACGGCGGACTGATCGCCATGCTGGTGGACTGCCATTCGAACTGGACGGCCATGGCCTATCACTACCGCGCCGAAACCCGCACAGCCGATAGCCTGCCGCGCATCGACTGCGTCACCGGCAACCTGGGCATCAAATTCATCAAGCCGACGCCCATGGGTGTGCCGCTGACCCTGCGCGCCAAAGTCGAAGGTGACGTTGGCCGCAAGACCCGGGTGATCTGCGAGGTGTATGCCGATGGCGTGCTGACAGCGGTGGGCGACTCGGTGTTCGTGCGGGTCGATACCGGACAGCTGGCCGCCGCTGCGCATGGCCGCGAGGGTTGAGGCTTCGGTACTTTTTTTGTCGGCGGCGCGCCCACTCTGGTGCAAAATAGGCACTCGGCCGATAAGCTCAGGCCCTGTCGCGAATGCAGTGCAACGAGAGTCATATGAATATCCAAGTTGAGAAGTGTGATGCCCCCCGGACCCAGCGTTTTGGTTCAACGAAGCACATCATTCAAACAATGTCGGGGGTAACCGCATGATCGAGGTCACTGAGGTTTCCATTGCGCAGCTGCGGGCGGCGCTCGAGTCGGGCCAGACCACCGCGGTTGAACTGGTCCAGGCTTATCTCGCCAGGGTCGATGCCTACGACGGGCGCGACACGCCGACAGCGCTGAACGCAGTGGTGGTGCGCAACCCTGAAGCCCTCGCCGAAGCGCAGGCATCCGATGAGCGCCGCGCCAAGGGCCAGACCCTCGGCCCGCTCGATGGTATTCCCTACACTGCCAAGGACAGTTATCTGGTCAAGGGGCTGACGGCCGCCTCCGGCAGCCCGGCCTTCGTCGACCTGGTGGCTTACCGTGATGCGTTCACCATCGAGCGCCTGCGTGGTGCGGGTGCGATTTGCCTGGGCAAGACCAACATGCCGCCCATGGCCAATGGCGGTATGCAACGCGGGGTTTATGGCCGTGCAGAGAGCCCGTACAACGCCGATTACCTCACGGCGCCCTTTGCTTCCGGTTCGTCCAATGGCGCGGGTACGGCAACGGCGGCCAGTTTCGCCGCGTTCGGGCTGGCTGAAGAAACCTGGTCGAGTGGCCGTGGGCCAGCATCGAACAACGGCTTGTGTGCCTATACACCTTCGCGTGGGGTGATTTCGGTGCGCGGCAACTGGCCCCTGACGCCGACCATGGACGTGGTCGTGCCCTTCGCCCGGACCATGGCGGATCTGCTCGAAGTGCTCGACGTGGTGGTCGCGGAAGATCCCGACACCCGCGGCGACCTGTGGCGCATGCAGCCCTGGGTACCGATTCCGAGCGTGGCCTCGGTGCGTCCGGCGAGCTATCCAGCGCTGGCAGCGAAGGCTGAGGCTCTGGCCGGGAAACGCCTGGGCGTACCGCGCATGTATATCAATGCCGACCCCGAGGCTGGCACGGCAGAAGCGCCGGGCATTGGCGGGCCGACAGGCCAGCGCATCATCACCCGGGATTCGGTGATCGGGCTTTGGCAACAGGCGCGTCAGGCGCTGGAAGCGGCGGGCGCGCAAGTGATCGAAGTGGATTTCCCGCTGGTGTCCAATTGCGAGGGTGATCGCCCCGGAGCACCGACCGTCTTCACTCGGGGCCTGGTGTCGAAGGAGTTTCTGCACCACGAACTCTGGGACCTGACGGCCTGGGCGTTCGATGATTTCCTGCAGGCCAACGGGGATCCAAAGCTCAACCGGCTGGTCGACGTCGACGGCCCGCTGATCTTTCCCCACGACCCAGGCACCCTGCCCAACCGCGAAGGCGACCTGGTAGCGGGCATGGACGAGTATGTGCGCATGGCCGAACGCGGCATCACACCGTGGGACCAGATCACCACGGTGCCTGACGGCCTGCGCGGACTGGAACAGACCCGGCGCATCGATCTCGAAGACTGGATGGATCGCCTGGGCCTGGACGCGGTGCTGTTTCCGACCGTCGCCGACGTGGCCCCGGCGAATGCCGATGTCGATCCCCGTTCTGCGGACATCGCCTGGAGCAACGGCGTCTGGGTCGCCAATGGCAACCTCGCTATCCGCCACCTGGGCGTCCCTACGGTGACGGTCCCGATGGGCGTGATGCCGGACATTGGCATGCCGGTGGGCCTGACCTTTGCCGGTCGTGCCTATGACGATTCATCGTTGCTGCGCCTGGCCAGTGCGTTCGAGGCCACCGGCTCCAAGCGCCTGATCCCGCCGCGTACGCCTGTGTTGTAGGGAAAATGCCTGTGGGAATTGGGGCGACATGTTGGTGGCTGGTGTGCGCTGGGTGTTAAAAGATCGCAGCCTCGTTTCACTCGACAGCTCCTACGG
>NZ_JZRI01000138.1:0-9284 GCF_000952175.1 Pseudomonas sp. ES3-33
CAAAAAAAACTACAACAATAGGAATTTTCCTATATTGATTTAAGCACACCGAACTTTTCGCCATTACAGTATAGAAAAGCATCCTTCCAAGACTGTATGAATACCTAGGGAAGGTCTGAAGTACCCACCGATTTTTGACGCCCTCGCTACTTGAGGTTCAAAAAATCTTGAGTCGGTCGAAAAACAGACCTTCTTGTCCTTAATTCACGGGTTTTTCCTCTGATCGCGCTGTTTCAAGGCGATTAGCCCGCATTACAGACGCACCTCGCCCATACCCATCAACCGTTTTCGCACCATCCACAGGTTCGACAATGCGAACAACGTTGTCTGTTGCGCGATGTTTTTCACCAGACCACGAAAGCGCACTTTTGTATAACCAAACTGGCGCTTGATCACGCGAAACGGGTGCTCAACCTTGGCCCGCACCTGCGCTTTCGCGTATTCGATCTTGCGGCGCATACGCCCGATCAGGCTCTTTTTTCCGTGCTTTTTATGGCTGCTTGGCCGGGCGGCAATCGACCAGATCATCTCGCGCCCCTTATGTTCGGGACGCTTGTCTACACCGGTGTAACCCGCATCGCCAGAGACGTACGTTTCATCACCATGGAGCAACTGATCGACTTGCATTACGTCCGCCACATTGGCCGCAGTGCCCACCAGGCTATGTACCAGGCCGGATTCGGCATCGACGCCAATGTGCGACTTCATCCCGAAAAAATATTGGTTTCCTTTCTTCGTCTGATGCATTTCTGGATCGCGTTTGCCATCTTTGTTCTTGGTCGAACTCGGCGCGTGAATGATCGTCGCATCGACCACTGTACCTTGGCGCAGCAGCAAACCACGATCACCCAAATAGCCGTTGATGACCTGCAAAATTCCACCGGCCAACTCATGCTTTTCCAACAGCCGACGGAAGTTGAGGATCGTGGTTTCATCGGGAATCCGATCCAGATTCAAGCCTGCGAACTGGCGCAGAATTGTCGTTTCATACAGTGACTCTTCCATCGCCGGATCGCTGTAGCCGAACCAGTTTTGCATCAGATGAACCCGCAGCATGGCCATCAACGGATACGCCGGACGCCCCCCTTCGCCCTTTGGATAATGCGGCTCGATCAAGGTAATCAAACCCTTCCAGGGCACCACCTGATCCATCTCAATCAGGAAGCGTTCGCGGCGGGTCTGCTTACGTTTGCCGGCATATTCGGCATCGGCGAAGGACATCTGTTTCATCGGGGCTCAACTGTTTCGTTTGTGCGAGGTGGCTATTTCACCAGATCGGGAAGTCTTTTTCAGAGTTTCCCTAGCTTTCTGCGAATGCGTCACAAGAAAATTCACCATATCGAAAGACACGCAGCATTTTTCGTGATGGCTTACACCCAAGGAGCGTTTCGCAGTCGGGCAAGCTTATTTCCGGTCTCGACTTGGTGGCCATCGATGTCGAGCATATGTTCATCATGAGAATGATCGAATTAGAGGAGTCAACATGATGAGGCTCCACGACAAATCGGTGCCACCGGGATAAGAGGCATTGCCAAAATAGCGGGCACAAAAAAGCACCCCGCAGGGCGCTTTTTGATAAAACGGTCGGCGCTTACTGAGCCGGTTCGTTCTGTGACAGCACCAGCTTGCCTTCCTTATCCACCGGAATCTGGTTGCCCGGATCGCGATCCATCCGCACCTTGCCTTCCTTGCCGTCCAGCGAATAACGGACGTCGTAGCCTACGACCTTGTCGCTGATGTCATTCACCGTGTTACAGCGAGTCTGGGTGGTGGTATAGGTATCGCGGTTCTGCATACCTTCCTGCACTTTGTTACCGGCATAACCGCCGCCCACGGCGCCAGCTACGGTGGCGATCTTCTTGCCGGTGCCGCCGCCGACCTGATTACCTAGCAAACCACCGGCCACTGCGCCAATGGCGGTACCGAGGATCTGATGTTGATCCTTGACCGGTGCCTGGCGGGTCACGGCCACGTCCTTGCACACTTCACGTGGCGTCTTGATCTGTTTCTTGACCGGGTCAACGGCTAGAACTTGCGCATACTCAGGGCCGCTTTTAACCAGGCTGTAGGTGGCAACAGCACCCCCGGCAGTCACACCGACAGCACCCAATACCGCACCAACCAGCAACGACTTGTTCACTTGAACCTCCTGACCATCATAGGCGGGACAACGCCCGCGCTTCTCCCAGCCTTGGAGCATAAAAAAAGGCGCGAGTTCAATACTCGCGCCTTTTAGGCCGACAGCTGGAAGACGAAAGCCGTTATGGCCGGTCGTCGACTTCCTTATCGGTAGCCACTGGAGGAATCAGATCCTCAGTGCTCAGGTTCAGCCAGATCAGCACCACGTTAGCGATGTAGATCGACGAGTAGGTACCCGCCAGAACACCGATAAACAGCGCAATGGAGAAGCCCCACAGGTTGTCACCGCCGAAGAACAACAGCGCCGCAATCGCCAGCAACGTGGAGATCGAAGTAGCCATGGTCCGCAGCAGGGTCTGGGTGGTCGAGATGTTGATGTTCTCGATCAGCGTCGCCTTGCGCAGCACCCGAAAGTTCTCTCGAACCCGGTCGAATACCACGATGGTGTCGTTGAGCGAGTAACCAATGATCGCCAGCACCGCCGCCAATACCGTCAGGTCGAAGGTGATCTGGAAGAACGACAGGATACCGATGGTCACGATCACGTCGTGGATGAGCGAAACAATGGCGCCGACCGCGAACTTCCACTGAAAGCGGAAGGCCAGGTAGATCAGGATGCCGCCGAGCGCCATCAGCATGCCTAGGCCGCCCTGGTCGCGCAGTTCTTCACCGACCTGCGGGCCGACAAACTCGACTCGCTTGACCGCCGCCGGGTTGTCGCCGCCAACCTTCAGCAGCGCTTCAGCGACCTGATGACCCAGCTGCGGGTCTTCACCCGGCATCCGCACCAGCAAATCGGTAGTTGCACCGAAGCTCTGCACGATCGCGTCGTGATAACCCGAAGCAACCAGCTGCTCGCGCACCTTGGTGACATCGGCCGGATGCTCGTAGGTCAGCTCGATGAGCGTACCGCCGGTGAAGTCCAGGCCCCAGTTCATGCCCTTGGTCGCAACACTGAACAAGGCCAGCAACGTGAGGAACAATGTGACGCCGAACGCAACGTTGCGAACGCCCATGAAGTTGATTGTACGTAACATGGCAGCCCCTTAAATCCACAACTTCTTGAAGTCACGACCGCCGAAGATCAGGTTGACCATCGCGCGGGTCACCATGATGGCCGTGAACATCGAGGTAAAGATCCCGAGGGACATGGTCACTGCGAAGCCCTTCACCGGACCGGTGCCCATGGCGAAGAGAATCCCGCCGACCAGCAACGTCGTCAGGTTGGCGTCGAGAATCGCAGTGAATGCCCGGCCGAAGCCTTCGTTGATTGCCCGCTGGATGGTCATGCCCGCCGCAATCTCTTCACGAATCCGCGAGAAGATCAGCACGTTGGCGTCAACCGCCATACCCATGGTCAATACGATACCGGCGATACCCGGCAGGGTCAGCGTAGCACCCAGCAGCGACATCAGCGCCAGCAGCAACACCATGTTCACTGCCAGAGCGACGGTGGCGATGATGCCGAAGAAGCGGTAGATGGCGATGATGAACAGCGAGACAAACAGCATGCCCCACAGCGACGCATCGATACCCTTGGTGATGTTGTCCGCACCCAGGCTCGGGCCGATGGTGCGCTCTTCCGCGAAGTACATCGGGGCAGCCAGGCCACCGGCACGCAGCAGCAGTGCCAGCTCGGAGGACTCGCCCTGGCCGTTCAGGCCGGTGATACGGAACTGAGCACCCAGTGGCGACTGGATGGTCGCCAGGCTGATGATCTTCTTCTCTTCCTTGAAGGTCTGCACCGCCACATCTTTCTCGACGCCGTCGACCACTTGCTTGGTGTAAGTGGTCACAGGACGCTGCTCGATGAAGATCACCGCCATGCTGCGACCGACATTGTTACGGGTCGCACGGCTCATCAGCTCGCCACCGTGGCCATCCAGGCGGATGTTCACTTCTGGCGTACCTTGCTCGCCGAAGCCAGCCTTGGCGTCAGTCACCTGGTCACCGGTGATGATCAGGCTACGCTCGATCTGTGCCGACGGACGATTGCCTTCACGGAACTCGAACGTTTCCGAAGTGGCTTTCGAAGCGCCCGGCTCTGCAGCCAGACGGAACTCGAGGTTGGCCGTCTTGCCCAGGATACGCTTGGCTTCAGCCGTGTCCTGCACGCCTGGCAGCTCAACCACGATGCGGTTGGCGCCCTGGCGCTGCACGATCGGTTCGGCAACACCCAGCTCGTTGACGCGGTTACGTACCGTGGTCAAGTTCTGCTTGATGGAGTATTCGCGGATTTCCGCCAGCTTGGCCGGGGTCATCGCCAGACGCAGCACCGCCTGACCATTGAGGTCGGCCGGAACAATATCGAAATCGTTGAAGTTCTTGCGGATCAGTGCACGGGCCTGCTCGCGGGCAGCTTCATCAGTGAAACCCAGCTGAATGGCACCGTTGAGTTGCGGCAGGCTGCGATAGCGCAGCTTCTCTTTGCGCAACAGGCTCTTGACGTCGCCTTCGTAGACTTTCAGGCGGGCATCGAGGGCTTTGTCCATGTCCACTTCCAGCAGGAAGTGCACACCACCGGACAAGTCCAGACCCAGCTTCATCGGGTGCGCGCCCAGGCTGCGCAGCCATTGCGGGGTGGTTTGTGCCAGGTTCAGTGCAACGACGTAGTCATCACCCAACGCCTTGCGCACAACGTCCTTGGCTGGCAGTTGGTCTTCAGCCTTGACCAGGCGAATCAGACCGCCCTTGCCACCTGCCGTCAGCGAGGTCGCCTTGACGTTGATCCCGGATGCCTTGAGCGCAGCGCTCACTCGATCCAGATCAGCCTGATTGACCTGCAGCGCAGTGCTTGCACCGCTGACCTGAATGGCCGGGTCATCAGGATAAAGATTGGGAGCGGAATAAATCAGACCGACCGCCAGCACCGCCAGGATCAGAATGTATTTCCACAGAGGGTATTTGTTCAGCATCACGCCGCCCGCTTATGACGCGGGGCGCCTTGCGCGCCCCGTCGATTGAGTAGAAGTTGAAACTTAGATCGCTTTGAGCGTGCCTTTTGGCAGCGTGGCGGCGATAGCGCCTTTCTGGAACTTCATTTCGACAGTGTCAGAAACTTCCAGAACCACGAAATCATCAGCCACTTTGGTGATCTTGCCGGCGATGCCGCCAGTGGTCACAACTTCGTCGCCTTTTTGCAGGCTGCTCAGCAGGTTCTTCTGCTCTTTGGCGCGCTTGGCCTGTGGACGCCAGATCATCAGGTAGAAGATGACCAGGAAACCCACCAGGAAAATCCACTCAAAGCCGCCGCCCATTGGGCCTGCAGCAGGTGCAGCAGCGTCAGCCATGGCGTTAGAGATAAAAAAGCTCATTTAGCACTCCAGTTGCAAATGTTGAATCTTGGGGTCAGAAAACTCAGTCCAAAGGCGGAACGGGAAGCCCGCGTTTGGCGTAGAAGGCATCGACAAAGGCGGCCAATGTACCCTGTTGAATAGCCTCGCGCAAACCAGCCATAAGCACCTGGTAATGGCGCAAATTGTGGATGGTATTCAACATGCTACCCAGCATTTCGCCACACTTGTCCAGATGGTGCAGATAAGCACGGGAGAAGTTCTGGCAGGTATAGCAATCGCAGGTCGGATCCAGCGGCGAATCATCATGGCGATGGAACGCGTTGCGGATCTTCAGCACGCCTGTATCAATGAACAGATGCCCATTGCGGGCATTACGGGTTGGCATCACGCAATCGAACATGTCCACACCGCGGCGCACACCCTCAACCAGATCTTCCGGTTTGCCAACGCCCATAAGGTAACGAGGTTTGTCAGCCGGCATCTGGCCCGGCAGATAATCCAGCACCTTGATCATCTCGTGCTTGGGTTCGCCCACCGACAGACCGCCAATGGCCAGGCCGTCGAAGCCGATCTTGTCCAGGCCTTCCAGGGAGCGCATGCGCAGATCCTGGTGCATGCCGCCCTGAACAATCCCGAACAGCGCCGCCGTATTGTCGCCATGGGCATTCTTCGAACGCTGGGCCCAGCGCAACGACAGCTCCATGGAAATGCGCGCGACGTCTTCGTCAGCCGGGTACGGCGTGCATTCGTCAAAAATCATCACGATGTCCGAGCCCAGGTCACGCTGAACCTGCATCGACTCTTCCGGCCCCATGAACACCTTGGCGCCATCCACCGGGGAGGCGAAGGTCACGCCCTCCTCCTTGATCTTGCGCATGGCGCCCAGGCTGAACACTTGGAAACCACCGGAGTCAGTCAGGATCGGGCCTTTCCACTGCATGAAATCGTGCAGGTCGCCGTGCTTCTTGATCACTTCGGTGCCAGGGCGCAGCCACAGGTGAAACGTGTTGCCCAGAATGATTTCCGCGCCGGTGGCGGTGATATCCCGCGGCAGCATGCCCTTCACGGTGCCATAGGTGCCCACCGGCATGAACGCCGGGGTCTCGACGGTACCGCGCGGGAAGGTCAGGCGACCGCGACGAGCCTTGCCGTCTGTGGCAAGCAACTCAAACGACATACGACTTTGGCGACTCATTCTTTGTCCTCAGGGCCACGTGGTGCGGGGTTACGGGTGATAAACATCGCATCACCGTAGCTGAAAAAACGGTATTCATGCTCCACGGCGGCTTTATAAGCGGCCATGGCTTCGGGATAACCGGCGAACGCCGAAACCAGCATCAACAGCGTGGATTCGGGCAAATGGAAATTGGTGACCAGGGCATCGACCACATGAAACGGCCGCCCGGGGTAGATAAAGATGTCGGTATCGCCACTGAACGGCTTGAGCACGCCATCGCGCGCGGCACTTTCCAGGGAACGCACGCTGGTGGTCCCCACCGCCACTACCCGCCCACCGCGAGCGCGACAGGCCGCCACCGCATCCACCACGTCCTGGCCGACTTCCAGCCATTCAGTGTGCATGTGGTGATCTTCAATCTTCTCGACGCGCACCGGCTGGAACGTGCCCGCACCCACGTGCAGGGTCACGAACGCGGTCTCGACGCCCTTGGCGGCAATCGCCTCCAGCAGCGGCTGATCAAAATGCAGCCCCGCCGTCGGCGCCGCCACCGCGCCCAGGCGCTCGGCGTACACCGTCTGATAACGCTCGCGATCCGAGCCTTCATCCGGGCGGTCTATATAAGGAGGCAACGGCATGTGCCCGACACGGTCCAGCAGGGGCAACACCTCTTCACTAAACCCCAGCTCGAACAACGCATCATGACGGGCCAGCATCTCGGCCTCGCCACCGCCGTCGATGAGGATCTTCGACCCAGGCTTGGGCGACTTGCTGGACCGCACATGGGCCAGCACGCGATGATTGTCGAGCACCCGCTCAACCAGAATTTCCAGCTTGCCGCCGGAAGCTTTCTGGCCAAACAGCCGCGCCGGAATCACCCGGGTATTGTTGAACACCATCAAGTCGCCTGGGCGTAAATGCTCAAGCAAATCAGTGAATTGACGATGTGCCAGGGCGCCGCTGACCCCATCAAGGGTCAACAGGCGACTGTTGCGACGCTCAGCCAAAGGATGGCGAGCGATCAGCGAATCAGGGAGCTCGAAAGTAAAGTCAGCAACGCGCATGATGGGGTTCGTCTAGCAGGGCCGAGAAGTCTAGCGGAAATATCAAAAATTCTCCATGAAACGTGATTGACCAACGGTAATCTCATCTCTATACTTCGCCGCCATTGAGCCCTGATGGCGGAATTGGTAGACGCGGCGGATTCAAAATCCGTTTTCGCAAGAAGTGGGAGTTCGAGTCTCCCTCGGGGCACCAAAATTGAGAAAGGTCTTGCTTTGCAAGGCCTTTTTTTTCGCCTGCGATAAAGCACCTGACACCCCACCACCGCGTAGGAGCTGCCGAAGGCTCGGGCCGCGATCGGACGATCTTTTGATCCTGCTCCTCTCGCCCCGCTCCCACACCCGGTGAAACATTTCACAAGGATTCCCCCATGGAATTGCTCCTGGAAACCGTCGCCCTGTTCTGCCTGAAGCTCACACATGAGACGGAAGGCTCGAGCCCGATTCTGCGCGACGATCCGATCATGAGCGATTACGAGCGCGAGGTTTTTGGTTTACTGGTGCGCCAGGGGGATGTCGCGGCGATCCAGTTGAGGGTCAACCAATGCCTGGCGTTGGCACTGGATGCCTTGGGGGGCGTGGATAGGCCCTTGGGGCGCGAGCTGCAAAGGCTGTCGATGGATTTTTGTGGCGCGCAGAGTTTGCAGCAACTGGAAGCGCCGCTTCTGCTGCTGCAGAACTATCTGAAAGACATTTATTGACCACCAAAAATCAATTGGTAACGGCAAACCTCAAGTGTGCCACCGCGTCGCTGTTTCACGCGTTGCAAGATGCTTGCGTTGTCCAAAACCATAAACTCATACACTGGCACCTTCAATTTTTTCGGTTGGCCTACATCTCCTGATTATTTTACTTTCACCGTCCGCTTCCTGACTCATCCGCTCGAGTCTTTCGGCTGCGCTGGTACCCGGGCACATAATCCTGGCAGTATTCAGCAGGCTGTTGATCTTATTCTGCAAATCAAGCAACTTGCCCTCCTTAGCGTCCAAGCCTGCCCTCAGCGACCCTAGGCGATATGCCCTACGGCGTTTACAGATAGCGATTAAATATAGCGGCTAGTTATTCTCGCCACGCAACTGCAGACTCTAGCCCCAATAGACTTTTACAACGCCAACTCCATTTCATTAATCTGCGATCATAGCGATGGAATAAAACCAAACGCCATACTTCGTTCATACCGAACGCAAAGCAAAAGACACCTGACTGGCGGGACGTACTTAATCGTGCGCGCTCACCTCCCCAAGCCTCTTCCATGGACTTCGATACGCATGCAAACAACTGCATTCCCATACCGAACAAGAAAATTTTTTAATTATTTTTGCTCAAGGGCAAGACTGCAGCAACCACCCATAATTGAAGAACTTCCTGACCTAGCGCTGAATATCTTTTTTTGAGAGAGGGACGGGCATGAATTGATCTCTCGATCCCTAGCTTGATGATATTTAATGAACGCTGGAGATATTGCCCGAGAGCAGTAACTTAAGACCCTACCCGGGAATTCTCTGCCCTAATAAAAGGGAGCAAGACAATACGAAATAGAAGCTTTTTTGTCAGACCATACTCAGCATAAATTCTGCGCGCCAAATATTTAATAAACCTGATACAAAAAAG
>NZ_JZRI01000139.1:0-8600 GCF_000952175.1 Pseudomonas sp. ES3-33
AGGCCCTGGCCAACGTGATCGCATTGGGCATCAGCGATGTTGCCGCTTGCGTCAAGGTCGACGACACCTGGCCAGGTATTCTTGAAGGCCGCAGCGCTGGCATGTGGACGGTCGCATTGACCTGCTCGGGCAATGCACTGGGCCTGACTTATGCAGAATTCAAGGATCTGCCTTCGGACAGGTTGGCCGAAGAGCGGGCGCGCATCGTCAAGATGTTCGAAGGCTCTCGCCCGCACTACCTGATCGACACTATCGTCGATTTACCTGCGGTCATTGAAGACATCAATGCTCGTCTGGCACGGGGTGAAACGCCTCAGGGTTCCTGAACCTGTGCGGCTTGTGCCGCTGACACTGGCCGCCCACGGGCGGCCGCTTTGCCGGGATTGTTTAATTAAGCAACAACCAAAGATCCACAAATGCCGATTTAAGGAACACTCGGGCGGTGGGAGTATTCGAAGCCATGATTTCGACTCTGCACTTGATCCGTCGCCCTCTGCGCCCTTACCTCCCGAAGGTGCGAGCCCGTCTTTGCGAAAACCCCCTGCTCAATATCATTCTGGCCTTCTGGGCGCTGTGGCATTGCCGTCACGCGCGCCCACCAGATAGAGCCCTCGCGTCGACTTGATTCCATTGGCCTGAACACGGCCGATTTCAATGCGAGAAGGAATGATCCCATGACTGCAGCTATGCGCAATGTCATTGGTGCTGCCCAGCGCAGCGCCTCCTATTACACCGCCAGCCTCAATGACCCAACCCAGTACCCGACATTACAAGGTCAACACAGCGTCGACGTTGTGATTATTGGTGGTGGCTTTACCGGTGTTGCCACCGCCGTAGAGTTGGCCGAACGAGGGCTCAAGGTCGCGATTGTCGAAGCCAACCGTATCGGCTGGGGCGCCAGCGGGCGCAACGGCGGCCAGGTCACCGGCAGTCTGTCGGGAGATACGGCCATGCGCCAACAGATGCGCAAGCGCCTGGGCGATGAAGTGGATGATTTCATCTGGCACCTGCGCTGGCGAGGCCATCAAATCATCGAGAACCGGGTGAATAAATACGCAATTGCCTGCGACCTCAAGCATGGTCATCTGCATGCAGCGATGAAACCTTCCCACGTGATGGAACTGCAAGCCTTCTACGAAGAAGCACAACGACGCGGCATGGGTGATCAGGTCACCCTGCTCGATCAGGACGGCGTGCGACAGCATTTGGACAGTGAACTGTATCTGGGCGCCCTGAAAAACACGCGCAATTTGCACCTGCATCCGCTGAACCTATGCCTGGGAGAGGCTCGCGCCGCGCACAGCCTTGGCGCATTGATCTTCGAGAACTCCGAGGTGTTGGAGATCGTCCATGGTAACCGGCCCGCCGTTATCACGTCTAAGGGCCGCATCGATGCGGGCCAGGTTCTGCTAGCCGGCGACGTCTATCACAAGCTCGAGCGCAAACAGCTAAAGGGCAAAATTTTTCCGGCCATGGGCGCGATTGTGACCACTGCTCCGCTGGGCGAGTTGGCGCGCCAGATCAACCCGCACGACCTGGCTGTTTATGACTGTCGATTCGTCCTTGATTACTACCGCCTCACGGACGATGGTCGATTGTTGTTCGGCGGCGGAGCCAACTATTCTGGACGCGACTCGCGAGACATCGCCGCCGAACTTCGCCCGTGCATCGAACGCACTTTCCCGGCCCTGAAGGGCGTGGACATCGAGTTCCAGTGGAGTTGTGCGATGGGGATTGTGATGAATCGCATTCCGCAGTTGGGCAAGGTTTCGGACAATGTTTGGTATTGCCAAGGCTATTCAGGGCACGGTATCGCTACAAGCCACATCATGGGAGAGATAATGGCAGAGGCGTTGACAGGCACTTTGGCAAAATTTGATACCTTTGCCGGGTGCAAGCACATCAAGGTGCCGCTGGGCGATATGCTCGGTAATCCGATGCTCTCGGTGGGGATGTGGTACTACCAGATGTTGGAAAAGCTTCGCTGATAGCCAATAAAAACTCCATATGAACTACCTGGAAAGTCACTCTCGATCTTTATGATAAAGAATTCGCTATCCCGCTAACTGAACGCTACCCGGTTGATGAGCTATCGCCAGCCGTTAACTCCGTACAACTGACACTTTGCACTATCCAAACTAGCAAGCGGGCCAAACTGACTAGCCCGCTTGTGATGACCACTTTAGCCATGAACCGCTGTATCGATGCACATCATCGCAATAGGTCTCGTAGGGAGCTCGTCCGGCATAGTCACTTTCCGAACTCCAACAGTAAGGGTGATGAGCTCTTGGCATACGCATGGGCCGAATGCCATCTTCCCTAAAGCAGCCATGAGGTTCGTAAGCTAAGTGTGTAGCAGTTATCACAAAATCTGTGCTCTCGGACATTACGTCGCCAGCTGAACAGTTTACGTACGGAAGCCTCAATCAATGCGCATGGTGAAAAACTCAGCTTTGTCTCACGCGGTTCGAAGATGGGTAGTGGCATCATTCCTGTGCTTCGCGGCTCTTGCCAATGCTGATACGTTTTCCAGTAATGCCACCATCGAACGCACCTCCGACGAAAGCCTTACCGACTGCACTGACGGATGCGGCGCTTCTTTGGCGGGGTCTTGATTCAAGCATGAGTCAGGCCTCGACCTGGGACGCCATGTGGTGAGGTTTGGAGATAGAAGAACAATTTGCTCGCGACTACAACTCGGCTGGTACCCGCAATCAGCTCGCTCTTAAGCTAGTGCAGATACTGCTGTTGCCTCTGATTTTGTGGTTGGTCATCCGCAGCCGACGCACACTACGTTTTAAGGATGAGCCGGCAAAGCTGACACGCGCGTTACGTCGTCTTTTCTCAACCTGGCTGCTGCTGTGCATGCTTGCCGTCCTTGTGCTTGTGCTGGAGCCGGATGCCCCGTTATTGGCTCAAGAAGTTGCACTGTTGCTGGCCCTGGTGCCATCCTGGATATCACCGGCCAGATAGGAGATGAACGCTTCAGCGCTCATTGCTTTGGCGAAAAGCCAACCTTGGGCATAGCGGACGTTGTGGGAGCGTAAATAGGCCAATTGATCTGCTGTCTCAACGCCTTCAGCCACAATAGCCAAGCCCAGCGAGTCAGCCATGTCGATCAAATGGTCGATTAAAACCGCTGCCGCCTGCGGTTGAGAAATGCCATCAACAAAAGACTTGTCGATTTTCAGGATGTCCAGCGGTAGCTGTTGGAGGTTTTGCAGGTTGGAATATCCGGTCCCGAAATCATCCAGTGCAGTCACGTAACCCAACGCGCGAGCTTTGCTCATCGTCTCTTTTGCCGGTTTTAAATCCATGAACCCAGTCTCGGTTGCCTCTAGCCAAATTTGGGAAGGGAGGACTCCGGCTTTCTCCCTCATCTTTTCCAGAACAACCATGAACCGTCCGCTACACACGTCAGATGCTGCCAGATTAATGGCCACATGCATTGAACGATCAGCCACGAGCACATTCCTCAGATCGCGTATCACCTGACTCATGACCTGGTCGGTAATTGCCAGAATTAATCCGGTTTTTTCTGCCAGAGGGATGAACAAGTCAGGGGACACTGTCCCATGACCGGGCTTGACCCACCGTATCAGGGCCTCCGCCCCCACACATCGCCCATGCTCAAGCTCGATAATCGGCTGATAATGCACGACAAACTCATGGTTCCTCACCGCGCGTTCAAGTGCAGCGACCGGTGATAGACGTCGCTTCGATATTCGGACGATACCGAATACCGATACACCTGCAAGTAAAGCACCCAGCGGGAGCATGTATGCCGAGTGCCAGAGAAAAATATCTAACAGTTCAGAGCGGGGTATCGCTGCAATCGCTACCCAGGAACCTTGACGGATGGAGGTATAGAGGTAGCCATCCCTAAGCCCTCTAGTCGGGCCCAAGTGCGCCAACGCCACTATGTTTTCACTGCCTTGACTGCTGGCACGTATGAGATCGCCGTTAAGAGTGGCTATTGCAAGCCTGACACGATGATCGAACAGCACGTCCAGCAACTGCTCTGAGTCAACAAGAACGTTGAAGGCGGCATATTCCAGAGCCATCAGTGGCTTGGCTGACTCAAGCACGGGCGACACACTTATCGCGACTCTCACACCACCGTCAGTTGTAAAATCTGCCGGCAATGCGTCGACTTTCTTCCCGATCATTCCCCAGGAGCCGCATACAAAGATGTCCTCCTGGACGTAGCCTACTGATTTCACTGAAAGGGTATTGATCGCAACCAGACGCATCTGGTCGATGTTTTCCGGGCTGCAAGGAAGCAGATCGCTGGACGCAATTGACTTCAGAGCATCTGAAGCTTGAAGGAGTGTCGAATGGGCACGCTGGGATAACAAAACAGCAATTTCTTCCAGTTGTCGTTCGGTGCTGTTAAGCGTTAGCAACCATCCGACACCGCCCATTACGCCGAATGCCAAGCAAGTTACAAGAACACTCGCAATTACGCCCTGCCAGATCACAGACGACCGCATTGGCCCCGCCTTGGTTATAGAGAAAAGAATTCATTGCTCAAACTTCAGAACCATATCTTAACGTGACAAAATGGGTCTGGCTTGTCCTGGTTTGGCCATCCACCCTTGTTAGCGCATAGCCGTTCAGGTTTTGACCCAGAGAAGAAGAATCCCACATGAGAATCAACTTTTCCCGATGGATCACTTGATGCTGAAGCTGATTGTGTACGGCACAGCCTCACCACGCCTGGCCGAGGCGCGCATCTGAAAAACCTGCACGGTGTATTTGCCCGACGCAGGTAGCGCTCCAGTCCAGTCTGAGCCAACGCCGCCATTAGCCAAGGCACTGGACTGCCCCGGTTGATCGCCTGGCGCGAACACGTTGAAGTTCGCGTTGCTACTGCCGGTGATCTGCACAGTCATACGTTGGCCCGAATTCGCCGCCAAGGTGTATTGAACAGTGTCATGGCCCTTGAATGTACCTTTAACCTGGGCGCTGTTAGCCCCCTTGGCGAAGCTCACCGGTACGGTGGTTACGTTGTCGGCGGCCCAGCACACCGAGGTCGTGAGTGTGAGCACGAGGCTGCAAATCGTCGCTTTGTTCATGAGCATTTTTTTAATCTCGGTGAGGTTGTCCAGGGAGATGTGTCGCAAAGGCACCACGATTTACCAAGAAATCAGCGACCGAAAAAAAACCAAGACTTTAAAGTCAGAGAATTTTTATCTTAGCCACTCGCTTATAGATGACCTCGGCGTCAACACATTGTTCGATACCACATTGTCGTCTTGCCTAAGGCAGAGTCCGCATCGCTAAGAGTGAACAGCGAAATCAGACCTTGTGATGCGTGTGCTTTTCAATACGCAACGGACACATGAGTAACGGCGGCACGCTACATTTCTCTATCAGCTTTTTCAACAGGGTTAGAGAAGACGGTTTCCAACAACTGCCCGCCTGGAGTGCGTAGGAAAATGCGCCGCTCGTTGAGGCTTGGAACCTGCATCGTTCTATATGCAATGCCAAGGTATTCAAGCTTTGCCTTGAATGCCTCGTAGTCGCCCATGCGGAAACCGACATGATCAATAAACTCAGACACTCGAAGCAGGCCCGAGCCGTGGGATTCAATGATATGAACCAGAGGCTCACCATCGCTGTACAACCAATGGCCAGCGATGCCGCTTATTTCAATGGGCCGACGACCTTCTACCAGATCAAAGACTTGCATCATAAAATCGCGAGTCCCGCAGAGGTCTAGGGTCCGCAGGGTAACGTGATCGATAACCATCGATAGGTTCCTCATTAAGTCAATGGGGGAACAATATCGTTAATTGAGATAGCGTAGAATCCAGCTAAAAGCGCAATCATATTCAGGGAAATCCGAATAATGCTCTTCGAAAATCTAGCGCTGTTCTTACTGATTGTGGAGAAAGGTGGTTTGTCGGCGGCAGGCCGAGAGGTAGGGCTTTCGCCAACCTCAGTGTCGGAGCGACTCGGGGCTTTAGAGAAGCATTACGGGGCGACATTGCTAACCCGCACTACCCGCTCAATCAGCCTGACCGATGAAGGGCGGCTTCTGGTGGACGGCGCGCGTCGACTGCTCGCCGATGCTGAAGACATCGAGAGCAACATCAAACTGGGCACCGAGCGTATTTCCGGCCTCATAAGATTGAGTGCACCAGTCGACTTGGGGCGAAATCGAATCGTGCCCATTCTGGATCAGTTTCTCGAAGAAAACCCTAATGTCAGCCTTGACCTGAACTTGACTGACGGTTTTCTGGATCTTGCGGGACAAGGGATCGACTTTGCCATCCGCTATGGGGCTTTGTCCGACAGTACGCTGCGCGTACGAAAACTTAGCGAGGGACGCCGTGTGGTGTGTGCTTCACCGGCCTATATAGAGGTTCATGGAACGCCACGACATCCATCTGAGTTGGCCCAGCAGCAGTGTATCCTGATGCGCTTCGGCTCCAACATCCATCGTCAATGGCAGTTCCGCGCTGACGGTCGCTCTTTCAAGGTTCTGGTATCAGGCAGGCGTATCGCCAACGACGGCGATCAAGTGCGGCAGTGGTGTTTGGCTGGTTATGGTATTTGCATCAAGTCCTACATTGATGTGCGCGATGACTTGGCGGCAGGTCGACTGATCGAGTTGCTGGAGGCGTATTCTTTAACGGGTGTGGACTTGCAAATTGTCTACCCTTCCGGCCATGCGTTGCCACGTCGAGTCAAATTGCTGATGGACAAAATCGCCTTGGCGCTGGCGACTTAAGCCCGCGTCAAGGAGATTAATGGCTGGATTTGCCGAGCCTTATGGTTCAGCCGTGCTGAGACCAGACAGGAAAATCGGAGTAACCACGTTCGGTGCCACCAAACAACTCGGCACCTTCCAAACCGGCTAATGGGTAGCCCTTCTCCAGCCTCAGCGGCAGATCCGGATTGGCTACGAATTTGCGACCGAAAGCGACAAAATCGGCATAGCCTTTATTTAACACCCAGTCTGCCAATTCCAAGTCGTATTTGCCGGCCACCACAATGGCGTTGCGAAAGCGCTCACGCACAGCCTGGCGGAACTCCTCTGGGAATTTAGGGGCGTCATCCCAGTCCGCCTCGACCAGATGCAGGTACGCAATACCTTGTTCCTGCAAATAGGTGGCTGCTTCCAGAATCGTCGGGAGAATATCCGGACACGCCATGCCTCGCGCCGTCAGGAATGGTGCCACGCGAATCGCCGTGCGATCAGCACCTACTTCATCGATCACGGCATCCATGACTTCTTTAAGAAAGCGCAGGCGGTTTTCGCGCGAGCCGCCGTACTCATCCGTACGCACGTTGGATGTCGTGCGCATGAACTGATCAATCAGGTAACCGTTGGCGCCATGCACTTCCACACCATCGAAACCGGCCGCCATGGCGTTACGGGCCGCTTTTCGGAAGTCGTTGACGACGTCGTGTATTTCGTCACGGCCCAGGGCTCGCGGGGTCGGGCATATGACCATGCTGCCCACACCCGTCGATGGGTCAACTTTCCAGATGCTGCCGTCGAACGGGATTGCAGACGGCGCAACGGGTAGCTCACCGTTATGGAAGTCTGGATGCGACATGCGTCCCACGTGCCACAGTTGCAGGAAGATGCGACCGCCAGCAGCATGCACAGCATCGGTTACCAGGCGCCACCCAGCAACCTGTTCGTCACTGTAAATGCCGGGGGTATAGGAATATCCCTTACCCTGCGCAGAAATCTGGGTCGCCTCGGTGACAATAAACGCTGCCGATGCCCGCTGTGCGTAATAGGTGGCGTTCATTGCGTTAGGTACATCACCTGGCTGAGTGCTGCGAGAGCGAGTCATGGGAGCCATAACTACGCGATTGGGGGTACGCAATGCACCAACAGAGCCGGGTGTAAATAGTGGGGACATCAACGTTTCCTCGGAAGGTTTCAGTGGATCTACTGGGCGCAGAATAGCCTGATAAAAATGCCTGATAATCGCCTCTGTCCGTAAAACATATTACGGTCAATCCGGATAATCGATAATGCCCACCCTTGTCTTGAATGAAACGGGTCTGCATGAAACGCCAGAATTATCAGGCAGCGTCTATGCTCCGGTGCGTTTCGATCAGTTGCAGTACCACGCTGGGATCTGCCAGTGTCGAAATATCCCCCAACCCATCGTACTCAGCGGTCGCAATCTTGCGCAGAATCCGCCGCATGATCTTGCCCGAACGCGTCTTCGGCAGCCCCGGCGCCCACTGGATCACATCTGGTGAAGCAATCGGCCCGATCTCTTTACGCACCCAGTTCTTCAACTCCAGGCGCAGCTGCTCGCTCGGCTCTTCGCCACCGATCAGGGTCACATACACATAAATGCCCTGGCCCTTGATGTCGTGCGGCACTCCCACCACGGCCGCCTCGGCGACTTTAGGGTGAGCAACCATCGCGCTCTCGATCTCGGCGGTACCCATGCGGTGGCCGGACACGTTCAGCACGTCATCCACGCGACCGGTGATCCAGTAGTAACCATCCTCGTCACGACGGGCACCGTCACCGGTGAAGTACATGCCACGGAAGGTCTTGAAGTAGGTGTCGACAAAACGGTCATGGTCGCCATACAGCGTGCGCGCCTGGCCTGGCC
>NZ_JZRI01000140.1:0-61762 GCF_000952175.1 Pseudomonas sp. ES3-33
GCCCCCAAGCAGATCATCTGTGCCGCGATGCGCAAGCTGCTGCATTTCGTTTACGGCGTGCTCAAGTCGGGCCAACCATATGACCCGAAACTTGCGCTTGCTCAGTGAGGTTCAAGACGGTATCTACATAGACCAGGTACACCCGCAATTCGGCGTTGCATGCAATCCTTGTAGGAGCTGCCGCAGGCTCGGGCCGCGTTCGGACGATCTTTTGATCTTGGCGCCCACAAAAAAGCCGCAACCTGAGTTGCGGCTTTTTTGTTCAGCGATGGATCAGTGAGCGAACAGCGAGTTGCCCTTCTGCCCCGCCAGTTTCTCCGGTTTGATCAGGAATCGCGCCAGCGCCGGCAACAGCCACAGCGCGCCGAACATGTTCCAGAGCAACATGAAGGTCAGCATCAGGCCCATGTCGGCCTGGAACTTGATGGCGGAGAAGATCCAGGTGCACACGCCAATCGCCAGGCACAGGCCGGTGAACAGCACCGCTTTACCGGTGGACTTCAGTGTCTGGTAATACGCCTCTTGCAACGGCAGGCCGGCACGCAGGAAGCTTTCCAGGCGGCTGTAGATGTAGATCCCGTAGTCAACGCCAATCCCCACACCCAGCGCCACCACCGGCAGCGTTGCGACTTTCACGCCGATGCCCATGAAGGCCATCAGGGCGTTGCCCAGTACCGACGTCAGCACCAGCGGCAACACGATGCACAAGGTCGCCGCCCAGGAACGGAAGGTGATCATGCACATGGTCGCGACGCAGATGTAGACGAGGATCAGGATGGTCAGCTCCGACTCCTTGATGACTTCGTTGGTCGCCGCTTCGATCCCGGCATTGCCGGCCGCCAGGATGAATTCCAGGCCGTCCTTGTTGTTTTCCTTGGCGAACTCCTGCACCGCATGCACCGCGCGGTCGAGGGTCTCGGCCTTGTGGTCGTTGAGGAACACCAATACCGGCGCCAGGGAGCAGCTGTTGTTGTACAACCCATCGGCCCGGGCGATGGAGTTGTTCAATACATCCGGGTTACGTGACAGGGTTTCCCATTTCAGGTTGCCCTCGTTCATGCCCTTGATCATCTGCTTGGACACGGTCACCAGCGAGATCGCCGACTGCACGCCCTCGGTGTTTTGCATCTTCCACATCAGCTCGTCGATAGGCGCCATGGCTTCATAGCGCGAGCAACCCTCGGACTTGGTCTTGACCATCACCACCAATACATCGGAGCTGGTGGAGTAATTGCTGATGATGAAGTTGTTGTCCTTGTTGTAGCGCGAGTCCGGACGCAGTTCCGGTGCGCCCTGGTCGAGATCACCGATTTTCAGGTTTTGGCTGTACCAGAGGCCGCCACCGAAAGCGATCAGGGCCAGGACAATCGAGATCGGTGCGACTTTCGGGCTGGCAAAGTTCGACAGCAGGCGCCAGAACGGGTGTTCGCGGTTTGCGTCCTTCTTGCTGCGCTCCACGGCGCGCTTGCTGATACCGACGTAGGAAATAGCCACTGGCAGCAGGATCAGGTTGGTAAACACGATCACGGCCACGCCGATCGACGCGCCGATCGCCAGCTCGCGAATGACCCCGATGTCGATGATCAGCAGCGTGATGAAACCCACCGCGTCCGCGAGAATCGCGATCATCCCCGGCAGGAACAACTGGCGGAACGTGCGCCGCGCAGCGGTCAGGGCGTTGTCCGCCTCGCTCGATTGCAAGGCGATGCCGTTGATCTTCTGCACGCCATGGGAGATCCCGATGGCGAAGATCAGGAACGGTACCAGCATGGAATACGGGTCAAGCCCGAAGCCGAAGAAGTGCATCAACCCGAGCTGCCAGACCACCGCGACCAGCGTCGTACTCAATACCGCCACGGTGCTGCGCATGCAGTTGGTGAACCAGTACAGCAGGATCATGGTGATGACGAAGGCCACGCCGAAGAACATTACCACCATCACCAGCCCGTCGATCAGGTCGCCGACTTTCTTGGCGAAACCGACGATGTGGATCTGGACGTTGGGGTTCTGTTTCTCGAACTTGTCGCGGATCTTGTCTTCCAGCTCGTGGGAGAACTTGCGGTAGTCCAGGGCCAGCAGCTTGCCTTGGTCCTGCGGGTCCGGGTAGGACTCCAGCAACGGGATATCGACGATGCTGGACTTGAAGTCGTTAGCCACCAGGCGCCCGACTTGCCCGGACTTGAGCACGTTGTTGCGCAGCAGGTCGAGGCTTTCCTGGGAACCGTTGTAGCTCTGCGGGATCACTTCCCCCCCGGCAAAGCCTTCTTCCGTCACCTCGGTCCAGCGCACGCTGGGGCTCCACAACGACTTGAGGCCGGAACGGTCGACGCCGGAAATGTAGAACACTTCGTCGTTGATCTGGCGCAGGGTCTCCATGTATTCCTTGGAGAAGATGTCGCCGTCAGTGGCTTCGACGGAAATGCGTACCGTATTGCCCAGGTTGGCCAGGTCGTTGCGATGCTCCATCATCTTCTGGATGAAAGGATGTTCCAGGGGGATCATCTTTTCGAAACTGGTGGACGGTCGAATCAGCGTCGCCTGCCAGAACAGGAAAATGCTGACCAGCAGGCAGATGGTGATCACTGCCGGGCGGTTGTTGAAAATCAGGCGCTCGAGGAACGTCGCCTTGTCCTGGTGATGACTAGTCATGGATGTCATAGCTCCGCCTTCTTGTTATTTGCCCAGCTCGGCGCCGGTTAGCGAAGTAGCGCGAACGCCGCCCTGTCCTGCCAGAATCAGATTGCCATTGCCCGCCGCTGTCACCGCCGAGACGGAGATGCGGTCGGGGCGATTGAACACGCTGAAGGTTTCGCCGTTGTCGGTGCTGCGCACCACACTACCACCGTTGCCGACGATGACGATGGAGCCGTCGTCGAGCAAGGTCGCACCGGACAAGCCGAACTCC
Source organism: Pseudomonas sp. ES3-33 (assembly GCF_000952175.1). Classification (NCBI taxonomy): domain Bacteria; kingdom Pseudomonadati; phylum Pseudomonadota; class Gammaproteobacteria; order Pseudomonadales; family Pseudomonadaceae; genus Pseudomonas; species Pseudomonas sp. ES3-33. Next base: position 2,906 of record NZ_JZRI01000140.1, read on the forward strand.
AGCGTGCCACGGGTGGCCTGCAGTTGAACCGGCTCCCAGGTGGTGCCGAAGTCGATGGAGCGAAACAGATTGCCGCGCAGGCCGTAGGCCAACAGGGTGTTGGCTTGAGCGGTACCGATCACGCCAAACAGCGAGCCTTCGTATGGGCCTTCGAGTCTTTCCCAGGTCTGGCCCCAGTCGGCAGAACGGAACATGCTGCCCTGCTCGCCCACGATGAACAGGCCGGCATCCTTGACGGCGGCAATGCCATTGAGGTGGAACTGGTCTTCGTTATCCAGGCGATCGCTGACATCTTCCCAGTGCTTGCCACCATCGCTCGTGGCCAGCAGCGCGCCGTAGGCGCCCACGGCGAAGCCGCTGTTGGCGTCCTGGAACCAGACGTCGAGCAGCGGCGATTCACGTTTGAGGTCTTCGAACTGTTTGGTCCAGGTCACTCCCCCGTCTTCACTGGCGAGGATTTGCGCGTCATGGCCGACCGCCCAGCCATGCTGGTCGTCGACGAAGAACACCGAGGTCAGCAGTTGCCGGGTTGGCACCTTGGCCTGGGTCCAGGTGGTGCCCTGGTCATCGGAATACAGGATGTGCCCGCGATCGCCAACGGCCACCAGGCGCTTGCCGGCGTGCACGACGTCGAGCATCAGGCTTTTGCTGGCCCTGGCCGATTCAACGGAATAGACAACGTCGGATGCCGACGCGGCAGCGGCCAACACAGGCGCCGACCACAGGGCACAGCCCAACAGCGAGAGCGCTGTAGCCAGCAACGCGATTTTGCGCAATGCCGGCGGGCGGCAGTTGCCCACACCCATGACAGGCTCACTCATAGACCTTTCCCCCATTATTATTGTTAGGTCGTTCAACCCTTCAGGGCGCCGTAAGGGTGCTCATGCTGATTGCCTGTTCTGGAGCATAGTCCTGAAATGCGCAATCTAGAGCCCCTTCGGAAGCTGGCTTATCCTATCGGGGTTTGGAAAGGTCTGACAATCGACGCCGCGTTATCTTTTGTTAACTGGCGGGATAAGGGGTGCGGGTGAATGCCAGGGTATTGAAAGAGGTGATGACACCCCGTAGGAGCTGCCGAAGGCTGCGATCTTTTGATCTTGATCTTCGGCAATCTCAGGCCCGCCAAAGCAAGATCAAAAGATCGCAGCCTTCGGCAGCTCCTACAGGGGTACAGTTCAGCGAGGAATCAGGGACAGAGTGCGGAGGGATATCACGGACAAAGTGCAGCGGGATATCACGGGTAGGCTGCAGTGGGATATCAGGGCCAGATTGCCGCAGGATATGGTTATCCTGCGGCATCGGGATCAGGCCAGGCTTTTGCTGACCACCTCAAACACATCGCTGGACAGCTGGCCCGAGGCGCGAATGCGCTCCAGTTCGCCTTTCATCAGCGCCTGGCGGGCCTCGTCGTATTTGCGCCAGCGGGTCAGCGGCGCCAGTTGCCGGGAGGCGATCTGTGGGTTGAAGCCGTTCAGCTCGATCACCAGATCCGCGAGGAAACGATAGCCAGAACCATCGGCCGCGTGGAAGTTGATCAGGTTCTGCCCGGCAAATGCACCGATCAGGGCGCGGACCTTGTTCGGGTTCTTGAGGTTGAACGCCGGATGTTGCATCAACGCCTTCACCCGCTCCAGGCCGCCCGGTAACGGGCTGCCGGCCTGGACGCTGAACCACTGGTCCATGACCAGGGGATTGTCCTTGAAGTGCTCGGCAAAGCTCGCCAGGGCCAGGGCCTTCTGTTCTTCGAATGGCGAGTTGACCAGTACCGCCAGCGCCGTCAGGCGCTCGGTCATGTTGTCGCTGGCCTCGAACTGCTCCAGGGTCGCGGCCAAGACTTCGGCTTTTTCACTGAGCATCAGGTAGGACAGCGCGATGTTTTGCAGGGCACGACGCGCGAAGTGTTCGGCTTCGGCAACGTAGGGCGTTTTCTTCGACAGGTCGCGGTTGGCCTGGTAACGCAGCCACAGCGGCTCGAACAGGTTGTTCGCCAACTGCTCGCGGGCAAACTCCCGGGCGGCATGGATGGCGTCGACGTCGGCCACTTCACTGATTTCCGTCAGGTAGGCTTCGCCTGGCAGCGAGAGCATCTCGGCGACCATGGCCTGGTCCAGTGTTTCGTCGGTCAGCACGCTGTGCAAGGCTGTAATCAGACGCTGGTCGAGCACCAGCGCTTCACCTTTCTGGTAATCGCCAATCAGTTCCTGCAGCACCTGCACCGACAATTGCTGGCCGGCTTCCCACCGGTTGAAACCGTCAGTGTCATGCTGCATGAGGAACATCAGCTGGTCGCGGCTGTAGGGGAAGCTCAGCTTCACCGGCGCCGAGAACCCGCGCAGCAGCGAAGGCAGGGGTTGTTCGGCGATGTCGACGAAGGTGAACGTCTGTTCGGCTTCGGTCACCGAAATAACCCGCGAAGTACCCTGGGCACTGGCTTCGACCTGCAGACGCAGGGCGATTTCGCGGCCCTGGCTGTTCAGCAGGCCCAACTCGACCGGGATCACGAAGGGTAGCTTCTCGACCTTGTCGGGGGTGGCCGGGCAGCTCTGGCGGAAGGTCAGGCTGTAGGTTTTCGCGGCGGCATCGTAAGACTCGCTCACGGCCAGGCGCGGGGTGCCAGCCTGGCTGTACCAGCGTTTGAACTGGGTCAGGTCGACACCGTTGGCGTCTTCCATCGCCTTGATGAAATCGTCGCAGGTCACGGCCTGGCCGTCATGGCGTTCGAAGTACAGATCGCTGCCTTTGCGGAAGCCTTCGGCACCGAGCAGGGTGTGGATCATGCCCACCACCTCCGAGCCTTTTTCGTACACGGTCAGGGTGTAGAAGTTGGAAATCTCGATGAAGCTGTCCGGGCGCACGGCGTGGGCCATGGGGCCGGCATCTTCGGCGAACTGGTGGGTACGCAGGTAGGCCACGTCCTGGATGCGCTTGACCGTGGCTGAGTTCATGTCGGCGGAGAAACCGGAATCGCGGAATACGGTGAAGCCTTCCTTGAGCGACAGCTGGAACCAGTCACGGCAGGTCACGCGGTTGCCCGACCAGTTGTGAAAGTATTCGTGGGCGACAATCGCCTCGACGCGCTGGTGAGCGGCGTCGGTCGCGGTCTCGGCCCGGGCCAGCGCGGCGCTGGAGTTGAAGATGTTAAGGCCCTTGTTTTCCATGGCGCCCATGTTGAAGTCGTTCACCGCGACAATCATGAAGATGTCCAGGTCGTACTCGCGACCATAGACTTCTTCGTCCCAGCGCATGGACTTCTTCAGGCTGTTCATGGCGTGCTGGCACTTGTCGATGTTTTCCGGCTCGACGTAGATGCGCAGAGCCACGGAACGGCCGGTCATGGTGGTGAACGTGTCTTCTACGCACCACAGGTCACCGGCCACCAGCGCGAACAGGTACGCCGGCTTCATGAACGGGTCTTCCCAGGTTGCCCAGTGCCGGCCGTCTTCGTCAGAGCCTGAAGCGATCGGGTTGCCGTTGGACAGCAGCACCGGATAGCTGTGCTGCTCCGCCATTACCGTGGTGGTGAACTTGCTCATCACGTCCGGGCGGTCGAGGTAATAGGTGATCTTGCGGAAACCCTCGGCCTCGCACTGGGTGCAGAACATGCCGCTGGATTTGTACAGGCCTTCCAGGGCGGTGTTGGTTTCCGGGTGGATCCGCACGCTGGTGTCGACCGTGAACGCAGGGCTGGTCGGGTGCAGGGTCAGATGATTTTCGGTCAGCTGGTAATCGCTCTCGCTCAACTCGCTGTCAGCCAGGGCCACCGACAGCAGTTCCAGCTGCTGGCCATCCAGCACCAGCGGCGGCAGGCCGGGGCCGCGCTCGGGGTTACGGCGCATCACCAGTTGCGCATGGACCAGGCTGTGGTCCTCGAACAACTCGAAGGTCAGGTGCGTCTCGTCGATCAGGTACTCGGGCGCCTGATAGTCCTTCAGGTAGATCATCTTCGGTTGTTCGGTGCGCATGCTGGAGTCCTTACTGATGCACGGCGAGCTGATAAGCCGTGTATTTACGAATATTGATGACGCCGGTGTCGAAGATAAGGTATTGGCCCTTGATCCCCAGCAGCGTGCCTTCGGCAATCGGGTTCTTGTCCAGGTTGAAGCTGACGATCTTGGCCGGGTATTGCTCGACCGGATAGTGGATTTCAATGGGCTCCACGTCGGCAATGGTCTGGATCGCCTGCAGGCCGAATCGTTCCTGCAAACCTTGCAGGCCCTCGGCGCAGCTGTCGAACAACTGGTCACGGATTTGCGCCAGGTCCACGGACACTGCCTCGCCCTTGAGTAAAGCACGCCAGTTGGTCTTGTCCGCGACCTGACTGCGGAACAGGTCCTCGACAAAACCCGACTGCTGGCGGGTCGACGCCCGCATGATCGGCAACGCCTGGCGCGCGCCCTGATCGATCCAGCGGGTCGGCAGCTGGGTGGCGCGGGTAATCCCCACTTTCACCCCTGACGAGTTGGACAGGTAGACGATGTGATCGGTCATGCAGAACGTCTGGCCCCACTCCGGATCACGGCAGGTGCCGGCGTCGAAGTGGCAACGTTCGGGGCTCATGATGCACAGGTCACACTGGGCCAGTTTGGTCATGCACGGGTAGCAGTAGCCCTGGCTGAAGCTGGTCTTGGTCTTGCGTCCGCAATGGGAGCAATGGATCGCCCCCAGGTACTCCAGGCGTACTGTGGTGCCGATCAACGGATTGACCGGCACCTCGGCATCCCCCAGACGAAACGCGTACTGCACATTCGGCCCGTCCAGGCGCGCCGACATCTTGCTGATTGCACCGCGGCCAATCTCGATCAATGGATGGCATCCGACTTGAACAGGATATTGGGCACTTCAATCGACTTGGAACTGCACTCCTGCGGGCCCATGTAGCCAGTGCGCTGCTCTTCAGGCAGGTTCTGGATTTCCCAGGCGATCATCGCCTGCAGCGACAATTCCCGTTGTTCGGCGGTGAGTTTGCCACCATCGGACCATTTGCCGATTTCCACCGCCAGTTTCAGGCTTTCGTAGATATCGGGGGTGATGTTCTTGATCATTTCGTTAAAAGAGGACATTGGGTCTCCGCGCTCTTTATTCACAGCAAAAAATTCAGGCGGCCAGTTTACGGCGGTTGTACAAACCGCCCAACAGGCCTGTGAAGCATCCGATGAGTAACCCGCCGACGTGGGCGGCGTTGGCAATTTCGCCGAAGCCGATCATCGAGACCAGCCCGGACAGGCACAGCACCAGCCATACCAGCATCATCACCAGCACGCCGCGCGGCAGGCGATACGCCGGGTTGGGCGACAGCAACTGGAAGATCCAGCAGTGCCCGAGCAGGCCGTACAGCACCCCCGATAAGCCGCCGAACAGGGTCGGGCCGCTGAACAGGTACTGCGCGTAATTGGACACCAGGCTGAACAGCAGCGTCAGGCCGACCAGGTTGATGCTGCCCTGGCGCGACTCTATGCGCCGTCCCAGCTCCCAGTACCACATGCCGTTCATGGCCAGGTGCAGGATGCCGAAGTGGATCAGCATCGGTGTCACCAGGCGCCACCACTGCCCTGCCGCGAGGCTGTCCGCCAGCGGCACGAAGTGGATGTACTCGCCGACGATGCGGAAATCAAGGAAGGTCAGCCAGCGCATCGTACCGAGGTTTTCCCCCAGCAGCGTGACCGCGCCAACGATGATACTCAGCAGCAACACCAGAGCCGTGGCCTTGGCGTAGCGCAGTTGCTCGACAAAACCCGGCCGATGAAGGGGTTGTGCTTGCGGGATATCCAGTTGCTGGTCGGGGTCGCCGGCAGGAAAACGCTCGTAGAGTGAGCGCACGTCCTCGCTGATGTTGGCCGGCACCCAGAGCACCTGCTCACCCGCCTCCTCGCTGACCCGGTGCGGCACCTGCATGCGCTGCAGCAGCTTGACGAATCCGCTCAGGTCCACCGCCAACGGCAGGCGCAATACGGCCACCGTACTCATTGCAACACCTCCGGCCGCTCGACATCGACCCAGACGAACTTGTTCGGATCGAGGCGGGTTTCCTGGTCCAGGCGATAGGCGACCAGTTTGCCGTAAAGCACCGCGCTGTAATCCAGGCAGGCCAGGTTCGGGCGAATCGGTGCCGGTTTGCCGCTGCGCCAGTAATGCCCGACGAACAGCAACGGCTCGTGCGCACCATAGCGCAGCAGATTGGTTTTTTCGGAAGAGGACAGCGGCGTCCGGGCTACCGGATCAGGCAAGGCGTCAGGCTGGAACACAATGTCTCCGTAGGTTTGCGGGTCGTCTTCCCAGAACTTGGTGCGAAAGAACGAACGCGTCAGGCCATCGCCGCTGGTCATGGTCAAGCCATCGGGCAGGCGCATGTCAGTGCCGCGCAACAACCGGTCGAACACGGTGCAGGCAAAACTGCCGGGCACGGCCGACGCCTGGAGGAAATGCTCATCGACGCAGCCGTTGGGGAACAGCGCCCGCAGCGGCTCGATCAGGCCGGCATCCCAACAGGCATGCACCACCCTGAAACGCCCGGCATCGACGAACAGCGGCATTTCGTAAAACCATTGCAGGAAGTCGTGCCAGTCCGCCGGATGGTCCTCGAACTGGGTCAGGGTTTCATGCAGCAATCGTGCGTGGCGCGGTGTGTGCTCGCGCACGAACTGCTTGCCGCTGCCCGGCAGCGCCGGCGTGCTCCAGCCCAGGGCGTTGAACTCGTGATTACCCATGATGCACAGCGCCTGGCCAGCTTCGACCATGTCATGGACGATGTGCAGGGCCTCGCGAATGCGCGGGCCGCGGTCGATGATATCGCCCACGAACACCGCCATGCGCGACGTGTGCCGCCAGACGCCACCGTGCTTTTGATAACCGAGCCGGTCGAGCAAGTGCTCAAGGGTCAGAGCGCAACCGTGCACGTCACCGATCAGGTCGTAGCTACGCGCGGGATCAAGCATCAGTCGCCTCCACCACCCAGCCGGCTGCCCCAGCCGAGCTTTGTCCGGCAGACTTCATAATAGTTATGGTCCAGCGGGTGGATCAGCCGCAGTTTCTGGGCCTTCTTGCTGATGGTGATGGTGTCACCCGGCGCGCAGGTGAAATGGTTCTGCCCATCACAGGAGACTTGCGGATAGATCTGCATATCCTTGGACACGACGATTTTCAGCTCACTGTTGCCATCGACCACAATTGGCCGTCCCGACAAGGTATGGGGGTACATCGGCACAATCACAATAGCGTCGAGCTTGGGGTGCATGATCGGGCCGCCCGCTGACAGCGCATACGCCGTAGACCCGGTCGGCGTGGCGACAATCAGGCCGTCGGCTTTCTGGCTGCAGACGAACTGGCCGTCGATGTACAGCTCGAACTCGATCATTCGCGTGGACTTGCCCGGGTGCAGCACCACGTCGTTCAGTGCATCGCCCTGACCGATGGCCTCGGCGTGCCGGCGGACTTCGGCCTGGAGCAGGAAGCGGTTTTCCACCAGGTAGTGGCCGTCGAGCACTTCGGCGACTTTCACTTCCAGCTCATCGGGGCGAATGTCGGTCAGGAAGCCCAGGCTGCCGCGGTTGATGCCCAACACCGGAATATTGTGTCGGGCCAGCGCCCGTGCAGCGCCGAGCAGGCTGCCGTCACCGCCGACCACAATCACCATGTCGCACACTTCGCCGAGCATCTTGCGCGATGAGGTCTGCAGGCCATGCCCTGGCAATACTTCGGCGATGGTGTCTTCCAGGATCACGTGCAGGTGACGATCGAGCAGGAAGCGTTTCAGTCGGCGAACGGTATCCAGCACCTGCGAACTGCCGAGGCGACCGATGATGCCGATATTACGAAATTGCTCCATGGGGCCCCTAGTGTCTGTGCCGGCGAAAAACACGATTATGGGCGAAACCCGGCCGCAGACAAAATCCTTTCAGCCACAAGGGGCTACTCGTGTTTCAGGCTATGCTCGCAAGATGATCCTATTTCCAGATTTGCTGCAGTTGCCCCACCAGCTACGCCATCCCGAGGTGCGCGACCTGGCGTGGGTCATTCTCGCGCCGCCGATGCTCAGCGAGACGCCATGGCCGCAGCGCCATCCGCTGGCCGGCAGCGACTGGGTGCAGGCGCCGCAGCACCTGGAAGACTGGCTGCGCCAGCTCGATCGTGACAGTTATGACTTGCTGCATTGGCTGGCCCAGGCCCGGACCCGGCGGCTGGGTTTGTATTACGAGCGCCTGTGGCAGTACGCAGTGCGCAATGCGCCCGGTATCGAGCTGATCGCAGCGAATCTGCCGATCCGCCGCGAGGGTCACACCTTGGGTGAGCTGGACATGCTGTTGCGCGATCGCGACGGTGTGCACCATCTGGAACTGGCGATCAAGCTGTACCTCGGCCCGCAGCATGGCGATGGCCGGGATACCGGGCAATGGCTGGGGCCCGGCTGTCACGACCGGCTGGACCGCAAGCTGGCGCACCTGAGCCAGCACCAGCTGCCCATTTCGGCGCGCCCGGAAAGCCGTGCCGTGTTGGCGGCCCTGGATATCCAGCAGTTCAGCGCGCACCTGTGGCTCGGCGGCTACTTGCTGTATCCCTGGCCGGGCACCGCCGAGCCACCCGGCGGCGCGCATCCCCACCATTTGCGTGGCAGCTGGCTGCATCAGAAAGACTGGGCGACATTCGTTACCCGGCGTCCCGGCGGACGCTGGCAGCCCCTGCCCCGCCATGCCTGGCTTGCGCCTGCGCACTACCCGGCAGAGCAGACCTGGAGCCAGGGGCAACTGGATGCCTGGTTGGGCGAGCTTGACCCGCAGGCACCGGCGCAGCTGCTGGTGCGGCTGGTGGAGAACGCCGCAGGGGATTGGGAGGAAGCCGAGCGGTTGTTTCTGGTGGCGGATCTTTGGCCGAATGTGCCGGGTGGTGGTTGAGTTTTTTGATGACCCCTGTGGGAGCGAGGCTTGCCCGCGATGGGGCCACCTCGGTCACAGGGTTAACCGCACCGCCAAAGCCGCCAGAGTCACCAGCAGCACCGGCACCGTCAGCACAATCCCCACCTTGAAGTAATACCCCCAACCGATCTTGATTCCCTTGCGTTCCAGTACATGCAGCCACAGCAAAGTGGCCAGGCTGCCGATGGGCGTGATCTTTGGCCCCAGGTCGCTGCCGATCACGTTGGCATAAATCATCGCCTCCTTCACGACACCGGTCGCCTGAGTGGCATCGATCGACAGCAGGCCGATCAACACCGTCGGCAGGTTGTTCATGATCGACGACAGCAGCGCCGTCAGCACGCCGGTACCCATCGCCGCGCCCCAGACGCCATACCCGGCAAAGCCGTCCAGCCAACCGGCCAGATAACCCGTGAGCCCGGCATTGCGCAGGCCATACACCACCAGGTACATGCCCAGGGAAAAGATCACGATATGCCAGGGAGCTTCCTTGAGGACCTTGCGGGTGGAGATCTTGTGGCCTTGCGCCGCAATCACCCAGAGCAGAGCCGCACAGACGGCAGAAATGGCACTGATCGGAATCCCCAGCGGCTCCAGGGCAAAACAGCCCACCAGCAAGATGACCAAGACCGCCCAGCCGGCATAAAAAGTCGCCTTGTCATGGATCGCACTGGCCGGCTCTTCCAGCTGTTCGGGGTCGTAATCCTTGGGGATGTCACGGCGGAAATACCACAGCAGCACACCCAGGGTGGCCAAGACGCTGACCAGGTTGACCGGCACCATCACCGCCGCGTAGCGGTTAAAACCGATGTTAAAGAAGTCGGCGGAGACGATGTTGACCAGGTTCGACACCACCAGCGGCAGGCTGGCCGTGTCGGCGATAAAGCCGGCGCCCATCACGAACGCCAGCGTCGCGGCAGGCGAAAACCGCAGTGCCAGCAACATGGAAATCACGATAGGCGTGAGAATCAGTGCAGCCCCGTCATTGGCGAACAACGCCGAGACCAGCGCACCGAGCAATACCATGAAGGCAAAAAGTTTGCGTCCGCTGCCGCGCCCCCACCGGGCGACATGCAGCGCCGCCCAGGCGAAGAACCCCGCCTCGTCCAGCAACAGGCTGATAATGATCAGTGCAATGAACGTCCCGGTGGCGTTCCAGATGATCTGCCACACCAGCAGGATATCGCTCCAGTGCACTGCGCCAAACACCAGTGCCAGCACGGCGCCCAGCACTGCACTCCAGCCGACACCCAGGCCTTTGGGTTGCCAGATCACCAGGGTAATGGTCAGCAGGAAAATCAGCGAGGCGGTGAGCATGCAGGAGCAGCCTTCAAAAATCGATGCAACATACAGGATCCCGAAGACCGCTCCTATCCCAATGAACGCTGTTTATCAGACCTTCTTGTGCTGCTCTACCCAGCGCCCGTAAGCGTCAATGAATTTCTGCAGAAACGGCTTCACCGACTCGGACAGCTTGCCCGCCTCATCAAACGCCGACCCCGCCCCACTCAGGTACGCTTCCGGTTGCTGCATGAGAGGCACGTCGAGAAACACCATGGACTGGCGCAGGTGATGATTGGCACCAAACCCGCCGATCGCCCCGGGAGACACGCTGATCACCGCACCAGGCTTGCCACTCCAGGCACTCTGCCCGTAGGGCCGCGAGCCCACGTCAATTGCGTTTTTCAGCGGGGCCGGTACAGAACGGTTGTATTCCGGAGTGACGAACAGCACCGCGTCGGATGAACTCACGTGTTGCCGGAAAGTACTGTAGGCTGCCGGCGGTGATTGACCATCAATGTCTTCGTTATAAAGCGCCAGGTCGCCGATTTCGACGATTTCCAGCTTGAGATTTGCCGGAGCCAGTTCAGCCAGGGCCAGTGCAACCTTGCGGTTGATCGATTCCTTTCTCAAGCTGCCGACCACAACGGCGACCTTATAGACATTGCTCATGGAAGATTCTCGACTGTTCAACGGAAAGAACCTGTAGTTATAGATGACGATTCACCCAGGACGCGACCGAAAATTCGCCCCTGCGACTATTTTTTTCTTGCAAGAAAACTTACTTCGCCCAAGCACGGTCTACACACCGCAAATTGAGTGATTTATCTCCAGAGGTTCTAAGCAGATGGCAGCAGTACTTGTCGGTCAGTTCCATGCAAGAGATGCGGAAGGCCGCGTCTATTCGGTGCATGAGTTCCAGGAATCCACCCCGTCGGCAGACGGCCTAACCGGCTCGGTGCCTGTCACCACCTACAAGCTGGCCATCGGCGACCGGGTCAAGAAGCTCGATGACAACCAGTTCCTGCTGATTCAATCGGATGTGACCATCGTTCGCGAGCCGGATACCTACGTCGGCAAGCTGCCGGAAACGAACGTCGCCTCATAACCTGCCGTTATGAGCAGAAGTCAGATGCGCGGACATGAGTTAGGATTCAAACACTGAATCCTTCATCTGCCGAACATGGACTTCACGCATGCGTTTACGTCATATCGAAGTCATCCAGGCGCTGTTGCAGACCGGTCACCTGGGCACCGCGGCCGAATGGTTGCAGTTGCCAGTGGCCGAGGTAGAACGCACCCTGCGCGACGCTGAAGACCAGCTGGGTTTCATGCTGTTTTCCAGCGTCCGTGGCCGCCTACAAGCCACGCGAGAAGCGCGGGAGTTGCAGGTTGAAATTGCCCACGTCTATGAAGCACTTGAGCCGGCCCAGCGCCTGGCCAGCAGCCTGAAGCAATACCAGGCGCCCCCGCTGCGAATCATCTGCACCCCGCCCCTGGCGCACAAACTATTGCCCCACGCCATTGCCGCCCTGCGCCGGCGTCTTCCCGACGCACCTTGCACCCTGCTGGCCCAACCCACCCGCGACATCGTCAAGCGTCTGCTCCTGCGCGAAGCCGACCTGGGCCTGAGCCTGCACGACCCGGACCATGCCGATATCGATTGCCAGGCCATCGCCCAAGGCAAGATCCAGCTGCTGGCACCCCATGGCTGGCTGCAACCCAAACAGAAATACATTTCGCTGCAGGACCTGGCAGGCCAGTCGATGGTCGGCCTCGACGGTCATGATCCGCTGAGCCTGGCGCTGGAGCACAAACTGCATGCGCTACGCCCGGCCCCGGTCATCCACACCCGGGTGCAGACGCACCAGATGATGCGCAGCATGGTCGAAGCCGGGGAAGGCCTGGCGCTGGTAGATCCGTTCACCGCCCTGGGAGCCAGGACCGCCGAACTGGACACCTGCCCGCTGGCACCCGCGGTGCCGATCAGCCTGTATGCCCTGAGCCTGAAAAACGCCGAACCTTCACCGGCGGCTCAGGCCCTGCTGGAGATCATCACGGAACAAGCCGTGGCGATGTTGGCGAACTGAGCGGCATGACCAGCGGATCATCAAACAATCGATACCAGAACAACGCGACCTCGGCCGTATTGGGATCGATGCCGCGATAACGCAGGTAGTCGATGCCGCCTACCACGTAGCCGCAACGCTCGTAGAGTCGGCAGGCACCCAGGTTGTTGTTCTGGGTTTCGAGCATGATGCCTGGCAGTTTCTTTTTCCGCGTCCAGAACTGCGCGACATCCAGCAGGGCTTTGGCGACACCGTGGCGCCGCGCCGGCGCATGCACCGCCAGCTCGTCGATATGGGCAAAGCCGTTCCAGTTGGTGCTGACCACCAGATGGCCCACCGGCTCATCGTCCAGATAAGCCATGAACACCGCGCTATCAGCCGCATCGCGAAAATTGCTGAACTCTTCAGGGTCAATTCCGTAGCACTTTCGATACGGCGTGATGGGCGTCACGGGCCACTGCTCCACTGGCTTGCCGACTTCGGCGGCGACATAAGCCGAGACTTCAAAACTGAAATCGCTGCCCCAGATATAGGGGGCAAATCCATCGTCAGCGACTCGTACCGACAGCCCTGGGTATTTGGGATTCATAACCGGTTGCATGCTGGGAAAGGTCCTCATTCCTTGATGCAATCGACGGTGTAGTACCGCCCATTGCCCTCATCTTCGTGTTGCAAGCCGTGCACATCGGCGACAAAGCCGGGAAAGCTGCTGTCGAATGTGCGGGCAAATGCCAGGTAATCGTTGATTGAACGGGTGGCGTCGGTAAAACGCTCGCCGGGCATGATCAACGGGATTCCTGGCGGATAGGGTACCAGCATCACGGCAGCGATCCGCCCATCCAGGGCATCGATCGACACAGCTTCAACGTCGCCGCGTACCAGGTGATCATAGGCGTCAGACGGTTTCATGGCGATCTGTGGCAGTACGGTATACATGCGCTTGAGGTGTTTGGCCGTGGCGTTGCTGCGGTAACAGGCGTGCAGTTGGTCACACAAGTCACGCAAGCCCATGCCCCGATAGCGATCGGCATCCTCTTGCGCGATGCACGGCAGGCAACTCGCCAGGCTGACGTTGGCATCGTAGCTGCGCTTGAATTCCAGCAACTCAGTGAGCAAGGTGCTCCATTTGCCCTTGGTAATGCCCATGGAAAACAGCACCAGGAACGAATACAGCCCGGTCTTTTCCACCACCAGGCCGCGCTCCCAGAGGAATTTGCTGACCACCGCCGCCGGAATCCCGCGCTCGCTCAAGGCACCTCCCGCCGTGAGGCCGGGCATCACCAGGGTGACCTTGATCGGGTCGAGCAGCACGTAATCGTCGGTTACACCAGCAAAGCCGTGCCAGTCGGCGTCAGGCTGCAGCAACCAGTCTTCGGTGACCACTTGTTTGATGCCTTCCACCGAAGGCGGCTGCCAGATCGAAAACCACCAGTCATCGGCGGCGATGTGCTGGCGCAGGTTGGCCAGGGCGCGCCGAAAACTCAGGGCTTCATCGAACATTTCCTGCAGCAGCGAGCGCCCCGAAGGCCCTTCCATCATCGCCGACGCCACATCCAGCGAAGCGATGATGCTGTACTGCGGCGAAGTGGAGATGTGCATCATGAAGGCTTCGTTGAAGCGATCGCGGTCCAGTTGGCGGGCCCCACCGTCCTGCACGTGAATCATCGAAGCCTGGCTGAACGCCGCCAGCAGCTTGTGCGTGGAATGGGTGGTGAAGACCAGCGGGCTGTCCGCGCTGCGCGAGGTCCCCATGCCGTAGCGCCCGGCGAAGAACTCATGGAAGGCCGCATAGGCGTACCAGGCCTCGTCGAAATGCAGCACCTCGACGCTGTTGCCCAGGCTCTGCTTGATCAGTTCGGCGTTGTAGCAAAGGCCGTCGTAGGTCGAATTGGTCACCACTGCCAGCTTGACCTTGGGCGCCCGCCCTTTGGTCAACGGACTGGCATCGATCTTGGCCTGGATCGTCTCGCGGCTGAATTCGCTCAAGGGAATCGGGCCGATAATCCCCAGTTCATTGCGTTCCGGGCACAGGTACAGCGGAATCGCCCCGGTCATGATGATCGAATGCAGTACCGACTTGTGGCAGTTGCGGTCCACCAGCACCAGGTCATCCCGGGCGACCATTGAATGCCAGACGATCTTGTTGGCGGTGGACGTGCCGTTGATGACGAAGAAGGTGTGATCGGCACCAAAGTTACGCGCCGCGCGCGCCTCGGCTTCGGCCAGGGGGCCGGTGTGGTCCAGCAGGGAACCCAACTCTGGAACCGACACCGACAGGTCCGAGCGCAGGGTGTTTTCCCCGAAGAACTGATGAAACGCCTGCCCTACCGGGCTCTTGTGATAGGCCACGCCACCACCATGCCCGGGGGTGTGCCACGAATAATTGGAGTCGGCGGTATGCTGCACCAGCGCCTTGAAGAACGGCGGCAACAGACCGTCGAGGTATTTGCGTGCCGCGCGGGCGACCTGGCGGGCCAGAAATGGCACGGTGTCTTCGAACAGATACAGGATGCCGCGAAGCTGGTTGAGCTCGGCCATGGCATCCGCCGGAGCGTTTTCCAGGGTCACCTGTTCGCCGAGGGCAAAGATGGGCAGATCCGGCGCGCGAACCCGGGCCAGTCCGATCAGCTCGGCCATATTCTGTAACAAATGTGAATTGGCGCTGGCGTCTTCACTGGCGATCAACATGCAGGAAAGACCGTGATGGGTCGAAGCAACCAGGCGGCCCTCGGCGTAGTCCATCGCCGAGACAATGCTGAAGCCTTCCTGCTCCAGCTCCCGGGCGATGCCGCGCACCCGATCACCGGCTACGGTGTCGGCCTTGATGTCGCGATGGACGATCAATACCGGGAATTTCAAGTCTTTATACATTGGGCTCAGGATCCTGAGGCGGCAGCTCAGGGTCTGCCAATCTCCTCAGGGTAGAGGGTTGGAGCGAATGTGGCGAGTGGGGATGCCCTGAAATGGGTCATCGCCTCCTCGCCCTCCGTAGGAGCTGTCGAGTGAAACGAGGCTGCGATCTTTACCAAGACTACACCGAGACCTACGCCGAAGCCTCAGCCTCAACCAGCTGCTGCCACAACGCCGGAGCCCCCGCCGCCTTGGCGATCGCTTCCAACCGCGCCACATGCTGGGCCAGGTCATCCTCACTGGCGCGGATGATCCGCGTCGGCTGGCGATCTGCCGGCAGGCGGCGTATTTCGGTCGCCGAATTATCCGCCCCTTCGCCCGAACCATTGCCATCGGAGGCGTTACCGGCCAGCGACAGGCTGGTCTGGCCACCGGTCATGGTCAGGTAGACGTCCGCCAGGATCTCGGAGTCGAGCAAGGCGCCGTGCAGCTCGCGGCCCGAGTTGTCGACGCCGTAGCGCTTGCACAGGGCATCCAGGCTGTTGCGCTGCCCCGGGTGACGTTCCCGGGCCATCATCAGGGTGTCGAGGATCGAGCAGTGTTGCGTGATGTCGGCGCGATCGTGCTGGCCCATCAGGGCGAATTCGTTGTTGATGAAGCCAACGTCGAATGCCGCGTTGTGGATGATCAGCTGCGCACCCTTGATGAATTCGAAGAACTCATCGGCCACTTCGTTGAAGCGCGGCTTGCCCACCAGGAATTCGTTGGTGATGCCGTGCACGCCAATCGCGCCTTCGTCACTCTCGCGATCAGGTTGCAGATAGACATGGAAGTGCCGGCCGGTCAGGCGCCGACCGAGCAACTCGACACAGCCGATTTCGATAATCCGGTGGCCATCGGTCACCGGCATGCCGGTGGTTTCGGTATCGAGTACAACGGATCTGGTGGCCATCAGTGCTCAGCTCTCAACGGGTCGATCTTGAAAAAGCGCGAATGTTAACACGCTGGCGGAGGCCTTAGAGAACAGGGTCACCGTGTAGGAGCTGCCGCAGGCTGCGATCTTTTGATCTGCGCTCTGAAAACAAGATCAAAAGATCGCAGCCTGCGGAAGCTCCTACGGGGGTGTGCAGCGTTTCAGGCTTGTTTGTAGCCGCGCACTTCATCGACGCCGCGGTTAGCCAACTGGTCCGCCCGTTCGTTGCCATGATGGCCAATGTGCCCGCGCACCCATTTCCAGGTGACATTGTGGCGATTGACCTGCTCGTCCAGCAGCTTCCACAGATCAGCGTTTTTTACCGGCTCTTTCGCCGCCGTCTTCCAGCCGCGCTTCTTCCAGTTGTCCATCCACTCGTTGATGCCCTTCATCACATACTGCGAGTCGGTCACCAGCAGCACGTCGCAGGAGCGCTTCAGTTCTTCCAGGCCACGGATCGCCCCCATCAACTCCATGCGATTGTTGGTGGTGTTGGCCTCGCCACCCCAGAGTTCTTTTTCAACGCCCTTGCACACCAGCAATGCGCCCCAGCCGCCAGGGCCGGGATTGCCCTTGCAGGCGCCGTCGGTGAAGAGTTCTACGCTATCGCTCATGCCAACCTTTCCAGAAAAATGCCGTGGCTCGCCGATCCGTGATCAGCGATGCCCGAGGCCGGGGTCAACCCGGCCGGGAATAAAAGAGTGTCTTACGGTTCGATGCGGCGACGGTTGACCTTGGCCATCGGCAACGGAATCAACTTGCCCATGGGCTCGCGGCGCTCCTGGCGCAGGGGGCGCAAACCGACCACGATCTTGCGTGCCACCAACAGATAGAAGCCGCCACCGGACAGCTGCCAGTCGCCAGCCTTGCGCTCCCAACCGGCCAGCCGGGTCTGCCATGCCGGGGAAGCAAGCGGCGGACGATAGCACCCGAAGCGGCGTTTCTCCAGCGCGAAGCCCAGCAGGTTCAGCCAGTCCCCGACCCGCGAAGGCGATATGCAGCGGGCCTTGCGCAAGCCGTCATGGGCAAATACGTGCCGCAACCCCCAGGTGCTCCAGGGGTTGATGCCGATAATCAGCAGGTGCCCTCCTGGCCGCACGCTGCTGGCGGCCTCACGCAGCAAGCCGTGTGGCGACAGGCAGAAATCCAGCCCATGCTGCAGCACCACGACGTCGGCGGCATGTTCACTCAAGGGCCAGGCCTGTTCCTCGCAGACGATCTCCACACCGGGCAGCGGCGCGCCCAGGCGCACATTGCGCTGCACCTGCGGCGCCGACGGAGGCGTTTGAGCCGATGGGCCGTAGTGCACCAGATAGCCACCAAAGAAGCGCGCCAACTCGTCTTCGAGCATGCGCCGCTCTTCATCCAGGAGAAATTGCCCAATCGGGCCGGACAGCCATTCACGGGCTGCGCTGATCAAATCCAGCCAGTCAGGATCCGCCTGAGCGAACGCTTTATCGGTCATTGCATTCTCCAACGCGCCAGGAAGTTCTAAGATGCGCCAATGTTTTCCGCTTGGCGAATCCGACGATGATACAGATCAGTGCCCTGCCTGCCTTTACCGACAACTACATCTGGTTGTTACAGGACCACAATACCCAGCGCTGCGCCGTGGTCGATCCCGGTGACGCCGCGCCCGTGCAGGCCTGGCTTGCGGCCCATCCGGGCTGGGTGTTGAGCGATATCCTGATCACCCATCACCACCATGATCACGTCGGCGGCGTGGAACTGCTCAAGAGCGCGACGGACGCGACGGTCTACGGGCCGGCCAGCGAGCGCATCCCGGCCCGCGACGTGGCGCTCAAGGACAACGACCGGGTCAGCGTGCTGGGCTGGGAGTTCGATGTTCTTGCCGTTCCCGGCCACACCCTGGGGCACATCGCCTTCTATCATCATGGCCTGCTGTTCTGCGGCGACACCCTGTTCGCTGCCGGTTGCGGCCGCCTGTTCGAGGGCACTGCGGAGCAAATGTATACCTCCCTGAACCGGCTTGCAGCCCTTCCCGAGGATACGCTGGTGTATTGCACCCATGAATACACCCTGAGCAATCTGCGCTTTGCCGTCGCGGTCGAGCCCGGCAATCCGCACACGGTCGAACGCCTGGGCAAAGTCACACAAATGCGCGAGTCCGGGATCATGACCCTGCCTTCGACGCTGGCCCTGGAAAAGCTCACCAACCCCTTCCTGCGTGCCGGCGAAACATCTATTAAACAAAAAGTGGACGAACGGAGCGGCGCCGATAACAGTAGCCCGAGTGCGGTCTTTGCTGCCTTGCGTGCCTGGAAAGACAAGTTCTAGGGAGGCTACCGGGCGGTACAGGAATTCTCAATGGTTGACCTCGGGGGGTGTGCTTTCTAGAATCGCCCGACATTTTTGCCCGGAACTTACTTCCAGCCAATGTCGTCATCTATTCGTAAGTCCATCAATTCAGACGCATTGACCCGCCTGGCTCAAGCCATCGCGGTGGCTGTGTCCGCCACCCTGGCGGGCTGTTCAAGCCATGTGCCGCAAACCGAAGCGACACACACCCCCAACATCGCCGCTCGAGCCAAGCAAAAACCTGTCTGGCTCAGCGAAAAGCCTGTTCCGCAAATACCACAGGACGTCTGGGAGCGCATGCGCCAGGGCTTCCAGTTGCAGGACAGCGTCGGCCTGAACCCGCGCATCGAACAACAGCGCCTGTGGTTCGCCAACAACCCGTCTTATCTCGAAAACGCCGGCGAACGCGGCAGCCTGTACATTCACTACATCGTCGAACGCCTGGAAGAACGCAACATGCCGCTGGAACTGGCGCTGTTGCCAGTGATAGAAAGCTCCTACAACCCGATGGCCTATTCCCGGGCCCATGCGGTGGGACTTTGGCAATTCATTCCTTCCACCGGGCGTTACTTCAACCTGCGCCAGAACCAGTTCTACGATGGCCGTCGCGATATCACCGCCTCGACCACCGCGGCGATGGACTACCTGACCCGCCTGCATGACATGTTCAACGGCGACTGGCTACTGGCACTCGCGGCCTACAACGCCGGGGAAGGAACGGTCAGCCGGGCGATCGAGCGCAATGAAAAGCTGGGCCTGCCGACCGATTACTGGAACCTGCCGCTGCCGGCGGAAACCCAGGCGTATGTACCCAAGCTGCTCGCGCTGTCACAAGTGGTGCTGGCGCCGGAAGCCTACGGGGTGAACCTCAGCCCGATCGCCAACGAGCCGTACTTTAAGGTGGTCGAGATCAACCAGCGCATGGACCTGTCCAAGGTCGCTGCAGTGGCCAACATCGACGAAGACGAACTGTTCCAGCTCAACCCGGCATTCAAGCAGCGCACCACCACCCTCGATGGCCCCCAGCATTTGCTGGTGCCCACCTCGAAGGCGCAACTGCTGACCACCAGCCTGTCGACCATGCGCCCGGAAGAACTGATCAGCAAGCGACCGCTCAAGCCAGTGTTCGAGAGCGCCAACAGCCCGGCGATTGCCGGCGCCAAGCGCTCCTACCGGGTCAAGCGCGGCGACAACCTGGGCACCATTGCCAAGGCCAACAAAGTCGACGTGAAAGATCTCCAGCAGTGGAACAAGCTGACCGGCAAGAACCTCAAGGTTGGCCAGACCCTGGTGATGCAGGACAACACCAAGCGCAGCGGCGGACGCGTCAACACGGTAGTCGCCGCCAACAGCAAGAAACAGCAGACCAAATACAAGGTCAAGCAGGGCGACTCACTGTACATGGTCGCCAAGCGCTTTAACGTCGAGATGCAGCACCTCAAACGCTGGAATCCACGCCTCGGCCAGGCCCTGAAGCCCGGCCAGATGCTGACGGTCTACTCGCCGCACTAAAAAACAGCCCCTGAACCAGGGGCTGTTTTTCAAGAAAGCACACAATCCCCTGCAGGAGCGAGCTTGCTCGCGAAGAACCTGAGAACGCCGCGGGGTGACAGATTCCCAGCGTTATCGTTAACGACCATCGCGAGCAAGCTCGCTCCTACAAATACGCCATCTTTTTCCTGCGAAGACAAGCTGTTACTGTACGGTCCATAAAGCCCAAGCCGCCTGGATCGGATCTCTGACTTGAAGCGTCCCCTCCTCCTGCTCCTGATCAGCCTGGCCTTGAGCTCACCCGCAAGCGCGACGATCAGCGAAAGCCATGGTTATGCGCAGTTCGGCACCCTCAAGTACCCGGCCAGATTTACCCACTTCGACTGGGTCAACCCGCAAGCGCCCAAGGGCGGTACGTTGCGAGTGATGGCATTCGGCACCTTCGATACGCTCAATCCCTATACTTTCAAGGGATCGAGCCCGGTTTCCACGCCCAATTTCCTGCAATACGGCATCAACGAACTCAACGAGCCGCTGATGGTGGGCACCGGCCAATACGCGCCGTCCGGCGATGAGCCCACCTCCAGCTACGGGCTGATCGCGCAATCGGTGGAGTACAGCGAAGACCGCAGCTGGGTCGTGTTCAACCTGCGCCCCGAGGCCAGGTTTCATGACGGCGCGCCGATCACCGCCTACGACGTCGCGTTTTCCTATCGCCTGCTGCTCAAGGAAGGGCATCCGCAATACCGCACCAACCTCCAGGAAGTACTGCGGGTCGATATCCTCAACCCCCACCGTATCCGATTCGTCTTCAAGCGCGCCGGCAACCCGTTGTTGATCCTGCGCCTGGGCGAGTTGCCGGTGTTGCCCCAGCATTACTGGAAAGGCCGCGACTTCAAGGCCACTACGTTCGAACCGCCCCTGGGCAGCGGCCCCTACCGCATTACTTCAGTAACGCCCGGGCGGCAGTTGATTTTCGAGCGGGTCAAGGATTACTGGGGCAAGGACCTGGCGGTCAATCGCGGCAAGTACAACGTCGACCGGATGGAGGTCGAGTTCTACCGCGACAGCGACGTCGCCTTCGAAGCGTTCAAGGCCGGGGAGTTCGACATCTACATCGAGCACCAGGCGAAAAACTGGGAAAACGGCTACCGCTTCCCGGCGGTCAGGCGCGGCGAGGTGATCAAGGCGCTGATCCCCCACCAGATTCCGACCCAGAGCCAGGGCCTGTTCATGAACACCCGGCGCCCCGCCTTTGCCGATCCCAAGGTCCGCGAAGCGCTGGGATTGATGTTCGACTTCGAGTGGACCAACCGCACGCTGTTCAGCGGCGCCTACAAACGCGCCATGAGCTACTACCCCAACAGCGAGTTTTCCGCCACCGGGCTGCCGGTCGGCCACGAATGGCTGATGCTCAAGCCCTATCGCGATCAGCTGCCGGCCAGGCTCTTTACCGAACCTTTCAGCCTGCCCCAGACCGATGGTCGCGGCATTCCCCGGCAGACACTGCGCAACGCCCTGGGCCTGCTCGCCGAAGCCGGCTGGAAGCTGAACGGCCAGCGCCTGCAAAATGCCGCCGGCCAGCCGCTGCGCCTGGAGATCCTGCTGGTCAACCCCAACCTGGAACGCATTCTCCAGCCGTACGTCGAGAACCTCGCGAGCATCGGCGTCGATGCCCGGCTGCGAACGGTCGATCGCGCCCAGTACAAGCAACGTCTCGACCAATTCGACTTCGACATGATCCTGATGACCCTCAACCAGACGCTCAGCCCCGGCCTGGAGCAATGGCAGTACTTCCACTCCAGCCAGGTGGCGGTCAAGGGCAGCAAGAATTACGCAGGTATCGCCAATCCCGTGGTTGACCACCTGCTCGAACAGCTGCTCGCAGCCAAGACCCGTGACGAGCAGGTCGCCGCAGGCAAAGCCCTGGATCGCGTACTGCTGTGGCAGCACTACATCATTCCCAACTGGTACCTCAATTATCACCGCCTGGCCTACCGCAACCGGTTTGCCTTTGTTACCACGCCGCCCTACACCCTGGGCTTGAGCGCGTGGTGGCTGAAATCTTCGGAGAAGGATCGATGACCCCTGTACGTGCCCTGCTGTTGCAGGTCAGCGGCCTGATGTTTGCCGGGCTGGCCTGCGCCGCTCCGCAACACGCGCTGACCCTGTACAACGAACCGCCCAAATACCCGGCCGACTTCAAGCATTTCGATTACGTGAACCCCGACGCGCCCAAGGGCGGGACCTTCCGCCAGGCAGGCTTCGGCGGCTTCGACAGCCTCAATCCGTTTATCAGCAAAGGCGTGCCCGCCGACGATGTCGGCATGATCTACGACACCCTGGCCAGACAAGGCCTGGACGAACCGTTCACCGTGTACGGCCTGGTCGCCGGCAAGATCGAGAAAGCCCCCGACAACAGCTGGGTGCGTTTCTATTTGCGCCCGCAAGCCCGGTTCCACGACGGTCACCCTATCCATGCCGAGGACGTGATCTTCAGTTTCGACATGCTCACCAAGGAAGGTGCCCCGCTCTATCGCGGCTATTACAGCGACGTGGCCGAAGTGATCGCCGAAGACCCGCTGACCGTGCTGTTCAAGTTCAAGCACAGCAACAACCGCGAGCTGCCGCTGATTCTTGGCCAACTGCCGGTACTGCCCAAACACTGGTGGACCGACCGCGACTTCAACAAGGGCAACCTGGAAATCCCTCTTGGCAGCGGGCCCTACCGGGTCAGCGAAGTAAAGGCCGGGCGTTCAGTGCGCTACGAACGGGTCAAGGACTACTGGGGCAAGGACCTGCCGGTCAACCGCGGCTTCTATAACTTCGACGTCATGACCACCGACTACTACCGCGACAACACCGTCGCCCTGGAAGCCCTGAAAGCCGGCCAGTTCGATTACTGGCTGGAGATGACCGCCAAAAACTGGGCCAACGCCTACAACATTCCAGCAGTCACCGAAGGCCGCCTGATCAAGGAGCAAATCCCCAACGGCAACCCGACCGGCATGCAGGGCTTTGTATTCAACCTGCGGCGCACGCTGTTCCAGGATGTGCGCGTGCGCCAAGCCTTGAGCCTGCTGCTGGACTTTGAGTGGACCAACAAGCAACTGTTCAACGGCGCCTATGTGCGCACCCGCAGTTACTTCGAAAACTCGGAAATGGCTGCCACGGGCCTGCCGGATGCCGACCAGCTGGCAATCCTCGACCCTTTTCGCGGAAAAATTCCCGAGCAGGTGTTCAGCGAGGCGTTCCAGAACCCGCGCACCGATGCCAGCGGCATGATTCGCGCCCAGCAGCGCCAGGCCTATCAACTGCTGCAGGAGGCCGGCTGGCGCATCGTCGACGACAAGATGGTCGATGCTACCGGCAAACCGGTGACCATCGAATTCCTGCTGGCCCAGACTGAATTCGAGCGGGTGCTGCTGCCGTTCAAGCGCAACCTCAGCGATCTGGGGATCGACCTGGTGATCCGCCGGGTCGACGTCTCCCAGTACATCAACCGGGTGCGCTCACGGGACTTCGACATGATCGTCGGCAGCTTCCCGCAGTCCAACTCGCCAGGCAATGAACAACGGGAGTTCTGGATGTCTGCCGCCGCCGACAAACCCGGCAGCCGTAACTCCATGGGCCTCAAGGACCCGGTGGTCGACCAGCTGGTCGAGCAACTGATCAACGCCGATTCGCGCAAAAGCCTGGTGGCCCATGCCCGGGCGCTGGACCGCGTGCTGCAATGGGGGTATTACGTGATCCCGAACTGGCACATCAAGACCTGGCGCGTGGCTTACTGGAACCATATCGGTCATCCGAAAATCTCACCGACCTACGATGTCGGCATCAACACCTGGTGGATCAAGCCGGATGCCAAACCGGCGATAGAGGTCGAAACCAAACTGCAAACCGACGCTACGGGCACGGAGTAATCAGATGCTGGCGTACATTTTTCGACGACTGCTGCTGATCATCCCGACCTTGCTGGGCATTCTGCTGATCAACTTCGTGATCATCCAGGCCGCCCCCGGTGGACCGGTAGAGCAGATGATCGCCAAGCTCGAAGGCTTCGAAGGCGCCACCAGCCGCATTGCCGGCGGCGGCGCCGAGGTGTCGGTGGCCGGCTCCGCCTATCGTGGCGCCCAGGGCCTGGACCCGGCGCTGGTCAAGGAAATCGAGCACATGTACGGCTTCGACAAATCGGCGCCGGAACGCTTGTGGATCATGATCAAGAACTACGCGAAGCTGGATTTCGGCGACAGTTTTTTCCGCGACGCCAAGGTCATCGACCTGATCAAGGAAAAGATGCCGGTCTCCATCTCCCTTGGACTGTGGAGCACCCTGATCATGTACCTGGTGTCGATCCCGCTAGGGATCGCCAAGGCCACGCGGCACGGCAGCCACTTCGACGTCTGGACCAGTTCGCTGATCATCGTCGGTTATGCGATCCCGGCCTTCCTGTTCGCGATCCTGCTGATCGTGCTGTTTGCCGGCGGCAGTTACCTTGACTGGTTTCCGCTCAGAGGCCTGACTTCCAACAACTTTGATGAGCTCACTACTGGCGGCAAGATCCTCGATTATTTCTGGCACTTGGCCCTGCCGGTGACGGCGCTGGTGATCGGCAACTTCGCGACCATGACCCTGCTGACCAAGAACAGTTTCCTCGACGAAATCAACAAACAGTATGTGGTGACCGCCAAGGCCAAGGGCCTGACCAACCACCGCGTGCTCTACGGGCACGTGTTCCGTAACGCCATGCTGCTGGTGATTGCCGGCTTCCCGTCGGCTTTCATCGGGATTTTCTTCACCGGCTCGTTGCTGGTGGAAGTGATCTTTTCCCTCGACGGCCTTGGCCTGATGAGCTTCGAGGCGGCCATCAACCGCGATTATCCGGTGGTGTTCGGCACGTTGTTCATCTTCACCCTGCTGGGACTGGTGGTGAAGTTGATCGGCGACCTCACCTACACCTTTGTCGATCCGCGTATCGACTTCGAAAGCCGGGAGCATTGAGATGAACCTGTCCCCACTCAATCGTCGGCGATTCGAACTGTTCAAGGCCAACAAGCGCGGCTGGTGGTCGCTGTGGTTGTTTCTGGTGCTATTCGGCCTGAGCCTGGGCGCCGAATTGATCGCCAACGACAAACCGCTGGTGGTGCATTACGACGACGGCTGGTATTTCCCGGCGCTCAAGCGCTACCCGGAAACCACCTTCGGCGGCGAATTCCCGCTGGAAGCCAACTACAAGAGCCCGTATATCCGCGAACTGCTCAAGGCCAAGGATGCCTGGGTGCTGTGGGCGCCGATCCCCTACAGCTATCAAAGCATCAACTATGACCTGAAGGTCCCGGCACCGGCGCCACCTTCAGCGGACAACCTGCTGGGCACCGATGACCAGGGCCGCGACGTGCTGGCCCGGGTAATCTATGGCTTCCGCATTTCCGTGCTGTTCGCCCTGACCCTGACCATCCTCAGCTCGATCATCGGTGTGATTGCCGGGGCCTTGCAGGGTTTTTATGGCGGCTGGGTGGATCTGGCCGGGCAGCGCTTCCTGGAAATCTGGTCGGGGCTGCCGGTGCTGTACCTGCTGATCATCCTCGCCAGCTTCGTCCAGCCGAACTTCTGGTGGCTGCTGGGGATCATGCTGCTGTTCTCCTGGATGAGCCTGGTGGACGTGGTGCGCGCCGAGTTCCTGCGCGGGCGCAACCTCGAATACGTACGCGCGGCCCGGGCGCTGGGGATGCAGAATGGTGCGATCATGTTCCGCCATATCCTGCCCAACGCCATGGTCTCGACCATGACTTTCATGCCGTTCATCCTGACCGGCGCCATCGGCACCCTGACCGCCCTCGACTTCCTGGGCTTCGGGCTGCCGCCTGGTGCGCCGTCCCTGGGTGAACTGGTGGCCCAGGGCAAATCCAACCTGCAGGCGCCCTGGCTTGGCATGAGCGCATTTGCGGTATTGGCGTTGATGTTGAGTTTGCTGGTGTTCATCGGCGAGTCCGCTCGCGATGCCTTCGACCCGAGGAAGTGAAATGAATCAGGACAATCTGATCGAAGTGCGCGACCTGGCGGTGGAGTTTGTCGTCGGCGAGCGCGTGCAACGGGTGGTCGAGGGTGTCAGCTTCGACATCAAGCGTGGCGAGACCCTGGCCCTGGTGGGCGAAAGCGGCTCGGGCAAATCGGTCACCGCCCACTCGATCCTGCGGCTGCTGCCCTACCCGCTCGCCCGGCATCCCTCGGGGACCATCGAATACTCGGGCCAGGACCTGCTGAGCCTGAAAGAAAAGACCATCCGGCATATCCGTGGCAACCGGATCGCGATGATCTTCCAGGAGCCGATGACCTCGCTCAACCCTCTGCATTCCATCGAAAAGCAGATCAACGAAGTGCTGGGCATCCATAAAGGGCTGGTCGGCAAGATCGCCACCCAACGCACCCTGGAACTGTTGGAGATGGTCGGCATCCCCGAGCCGCACAAGCGCCTCAAGGCCCTACCCCATGAATTGTCCGGCGGCCAGCGCCAGCGGGTGATGATCGCCATGGCCCTGGCCAACGAGCCGGAACTGCTGATTGCCGACGAACCGACCACCGCGCTGGACGTCACGGTGCAGTTGAAAATCCTCGAATTGCTCAAGGAATTGCAGGCTCGCCTGGGCATGGCGCTGCTACTGATCAGTCACGATTTGAACCTGGTGCGAAGAATTGCGCACCGAGTATGTGTCATGCAGCGCGGTTGCATCGTCGAACAGGCATCGTGCGAAGAATTGTTCCGCGCACCGCAGCATCCGTACACGCGGGAACTGCTGGCAGCGGAGCCCAGCGGGATGCCGGCCACCAATGCAATCGGGCCGCCGCTGCTGCAGGTAAAGGATCTGAAAGTGTGGTTTCCGATCAAGAAAGGCTTGCTGAAAAAGACCGTCGACCACATCAAGGCGGTCGACGGCATCAACTTCAGCCTGCCCCAGGGCCAGACACTGGGCATTGTGGGAGAAAGCGGTTCCGGTAAATCGACCCTCGGCCTTGCGATTTTGCGGCTGATCGGCAGCAAAGGCGGCATCCGTTTTGAAGGCAACCAGCTAGACTGCCTGACGCAGCAACAGGTCAGGCCGCTGCGGCGGGAGATGCAGGTGGTGTTCCAGGACCCCTTTGGCAGCCTCAGCCCACGAATGTGCGTGAGCCAGATCGTCGGCGAAGGCCTGCGAATCCACAAGATGGGTAGCGAGGCGGAACAGGAACAAGCGATTATTGCGGCATTGAAGGAGGTAGGCCTGGATCCGGACACCCGGCACCGCTACCCCCACGAATTTTCCGGTGGGCAACGGCAGAGAATTGCCATTGCCCGGGCATTGGTGCTCAAACCGGCGTTGATCCTGCTGGACGAGCCGACTTCGGCCCTCGACCGCACCGTGCAACGCCAGGTGGTGGAGCTTTTGCGTTCACTGCAAACCAAGTACAACCTGACGTATCTGTTTATCAGCCATGACCTGGCTGTCGTCAAGGCGCTGAGCCACCAGCTGATGGTGGTCAAGCAGGGCCAAGTGGTCGAACAGGGAGACGCGCAAAGTATCTTTGCCGCCCCCCAACATCCGTATACACAGCAGTTGCTGGAAGCCGCTTTCCTGGCTCCAGCCACTGCGCAATAACCTGAAAGAGGAGCAACACATGGGTTTTCTCGCCGGTAAGCGCGTACTGATCGTCGGTGTCGCCAGCAAGCTGTCCATCGCATCCGGCATCGCTGCCGCCATGCATCGCGAGGGCGCTGAGCTTGCCTTCACTTATCAGAACGACAAACTCAAAGGTCGTGTCGAAGAGTTCGCACAAAGCTGGGGTTCCAACCCGGATCTGTGCTTCCCGTGCGACGTGGCCAGCGATGAAGAAATCGCCAAGGTCTTCGTTGAACTGGGCAAGAAGTGGGACGGCCTGGACTGCATCGTGCACTCCGTAGGTTTCGCTCCCGGCGACCAACTGGACGGCGACTTCACCGAAGCCACCACCCGTGAAGGTTTCCGCATCGCCCACGACATCAGCGCCTACAGCTTCGTAGCCCTGGCCAAGGCCGGTCGCGAAATGATGAAGGGCCGCAACGGCAGCCTGCTGACCCTGTCGTACCTGGGCGCCGAGCGCACCATGCCGAACTACAACGTGATGGGCATGGCCAAGGCTTCCCTGGAAGCTGGCGTACGTTACCTGGCCGGTTCCCTGGGCCCGGACGGCACCCGCGTCAACTGCGTATCGGCCGGTCCGATCCGCACCCTGGCCGCTTCCGGCATCAAGAACTTCCGCAAGATGCTGGCAGCCAACGAAGCGCAAACCCCGCTGCGTCGTAACGTCACCATCGACGAAGTCGGCAACGCCGGCGCCTTCCTGTGCTCGGACCTGGCGTCTGGCATCAGCGGTGAAATCATGTACGTAGACGGTGGTTTCAACACCACTGCGATGGGCAGCCTGGAAGAGTAATCTTCGGTTAGCCGCTAAAGAACCCGCCGACTCCGGCGGGTTTTTTTTGAGTTCAGCGCTGAGTCAGATGCCCTGGACCGGGCATGGCCCTCCCGCCTGCGCCCACAGTTTGAACTGGGCAACAAAAATATCGTGCGGCACCGGCACTGGCGCCCGGCCAGCTCCCGGGTTCCAGCCCCAGAGCACCAGTTTGTCGTCGCTGACATGCTTGATCAGCGCGGCGAAATCACGGTCGCCGTTGGCCTTGCGATCCTTGATCATTGCGCATAGCTGATCGGCCGGCAGGCCGATCCAGGCCATCTTGTGGGCGGCCGGCGGCAGGCTCCAGTGGGGCGCACCGGGTGGCGCATTGGGGCCGTAACTGGCCGGCGGATTGGCCTCAGCGTGACAGGTGATACAAGGCAGACCTGCAGCACCCTTGCCGTCCATACCCCGCACGACATTCATCCCATGGGGCGTGCCGGCATCGAATTGCAGCGGCGAATCCCCCGGAATATGGCAATTCTGGCAACGCGGGCTCTGGAAGACTTTCTGCACGGTATCGAAGGCCTTGAGCGCTTCACTGTCGTCCGCGAACAGGTCCTCGGTGTAAGCCACCAGGCCAAGCAGCATCACCGCGCCCAGCATCAGATGTCGTTTCATCTCACACCCCCGACAGTTGCAGCGGCAGTTCCCGAAGGCGTTGCCCGGTCAAGGCGAATACGGCGTTCGCCACTGCCGGTGCCGTCGGCGGCACACCCGCTTCGCCGATACCTCCGGGCTTCTCGGAACTGGGCACGATATGCACTTCAACCACCGGCATCTCATTGAGGCGCAGCACTTGATAGTCGTGGTAATTGGACTGCTCCACCTTGCCGTTCTTGAAGGTCAGTTTGCTGTGCAGGGCAAACCCCAGGCCGAAGGCAATGCACGACTCCATCTGCGCCGCGATGCTCTGCGGGTTGACCGCAATGCCGCAGTCCACTGCGCACACCACCCGATGCACGCGAATCGCCAGGTTGTCCTGGGACACTTCGGCCACCTGGGCGACGTAACTGCCGAATGACTCGTGCACCGCCACGCCCAACGCATGGCCGTCCGGCAACGTTGCCTTCCAGTTGGCCTTTTCCACTGCCAGGTTCAGCACGCCGAGATGCCGCGGATGGTCCTTGAGCAGCGTGCGTCGGTACTCCACTGGATCCTGGCCCGCCGCCTCGGCCAGTTCGTCGATCAGTGATTCCATGACGAATCCGGTATGGGTATGCCCCACCGAACGCAGCCACAGCACATTGATTCCCGTGCTCGGCGAATGCAGTTCGACCTGATGGTTGGCCAGGTGCTGCAGATAGGGACTGTCCGCCACGCCCTCGACAGAGGTCTTGTCGATGCCATCCTTGACCATCGTTGCCTCGAGCATGGTGCCGGCCATGATCGACTGCCCGACCAGTACATGCTGCCAGGCGATGGGCAACCCACCCGCATCCAGGCCAATGCGCGCCTGATGCAGGAATGCCGAGCGGTAGTAGCCGCCACGGATGTCGTCTTCGCGGGACCACACCGTCTTCACCGGCGCGCCTGCGGCCTTGGCCACCTGCACCGCTTCGGCGACAAAATCCGAAGTCGGATTGGCCCGGCGCCCAAAGCCACCACCGAGGAACTCGGTATGAATCTCCACCTGTTCGGGCTTCAAGCCGGTAATTTTCCCGGCGATCATCTGGTCCAGAGTCTGAAACTGGGTGCCCGTCCAGATCTCGCACTTGTCCTGGGTGATTTTCACCGTGCAATTGAGCGGTTCCATCGGTGCGTGGGCCAGGTAAGGCACGCTGTATTCGACATCGATGGTTTTCGCCGCCTTGGCCAGGGCGGCCTTGGCATCCCCGCCCTTACTCGCGGGCAGGCCCGGGGTGCCGGCCAGCTTGCGGAAACTTTCCAGCAATTGCTGGCTGTCCAGGCCAGTGTTGGGCCCCAGGTCCCAGTCAATCTTGAGTGCATCACGCCCCAGCTTCGCCGCCCAATAGTGATCGGCGATCACCGCCACTCCGCTGGGCACCTGCACCACTTTGTGCACGCCCGGTATCGCCAGCGCCTCGGCGCCTTCAAAAGATTTGACGTGGCCACCGAACACCGGCGTGCGAGCAACCATGGCGGTCATCAAACCTTCGAACTGCACATCCATGCCGAACCTGGCCCTGCCGGTGATTTTCTCCGGCGTGTCCAGGCGCTTGGTGGGTTTGCCGATCAGCTTCCAGTCCTTGGGCTCCTTGAGCTTGATCGAGGCCGGGTCCGGCACTGGCAACTGGCCGGCTTCATCGGCCAGTTCACCGTAGGTGACCCGATTATCTGCGGTGATGACCACCCCCGATTCGGTACGGATCGTCGAGGGCGCGACATTGAAGCGCTTGGCCGCCGCGTCGATCAGCATCAAGCGCGCCGCCGCACCCGCCTGGCGGTAGCGATCGAACTCCATCCAGGTCGAGGTCGAGCCGCCGGTGATCTGCATCCCGCCGAAGCCGGCCAGACCATAATCAGCGGCCGACGCCGGGGAATGTTCGACGAGGATTTTCGACCAGTCGGCGTCCAGTTCCTCGGCGATCAGCATGGTCAGGCCGGTCCAGATGCCCTGGCCCATTTCCGAGTGCCCGAGCAGCACGGTGACGCTGTTGTCGTTGCCGATTCGCAAGAACGCATTCGGCGCAAATACATTGCCCTGATTCTCCGCGCCCAGGGCGAAGCGGTGAGCACCGGGAATGACAAAGGCCACGACCAGCCCGCCGCCAAGCACGGCACTGCCCTTGAGAAACCCCCGACGCGACAGCGGATGACTGCTGTTCATGACCTGCCCTCCCCGGAAATCAACCGATGTCGGCTGCGCGTTTGACTGCCGCGCGGATACGCGGGTAGGTGCCGCAACGGCAAATATTGCCGGACAGTGCCTGGTCGATATCGCTGTCGGTGGGCTTGGGGATTTTTGCCAGCAAGGCTGCGGCAGACATGATCTGCCCGGACTGGCAGTAACCGCACTGGACCACGTCGAGTTCGGCCCAGGCTTGCTGCACGGGATGAGAACCATCGGCGGACAGGCCTTCAATCGTGAGGATCTTCTGCCCATGGGCCACGGCTGTGGCGGGCGTGATGCAGGATCGCAGCGGCGCGCCGTCGACGTGCACGGTGCAGGCGCCGCATTGCGCCATGCCGCAGCCAAATTTGGTTCCAGTCAGGTGCGCGACATCCCGCAGCACCCACAATAGCGGCATGTCCGCAGGGACATCCAGAGCCTGGTCCTTGCCATTGATGTTAAGCGTCAGCATTGCGGGTTTCCTCAGACTCACGGTGTTCTGAAGGAGCGTCGCTGTGGCCGATCAATGCCCACGCACGCCTCGAGTGATCCCTACAGCTAAGCGCAAAATAGCGGGCGAGACCGGTTCATCGACCACCGGTCATGTCATTAAAGGGCCCAGCGAGTGTGCACTGGCCGGCAAGCGCTACACCCTGGGCCGCAATAGAATCCGGGTATAGCTCAACAGAAAAAGTACAAAGGCCGCACACCACAGCAGCGCCGACAAGCCCAGGCCGCTGGTGGAAAACGGTACCAGCAGCACCCGACAGACGCCCGCAATCATCAGCAGGGCAAACCCCAGAACGATCGGTTTCGAGGCTGTCAGCGCTCGCCCGGTGTGTCCTAGACCGACCCGGGCAATCATTGCCAGGATCAACCCGCCGACCCCGCCGACGGCCAGCGAGTGACTGGCAAGACTCTGCTGCGACATCAGGCTGGCATGCCACAGCGACATCGCCAGCGCCGCCACCACCAGCCAGGCATATGCGAGGTACAGCGACCACAGCAACGGTACACCCCAGATACCTCGATCATGCCAACGCCACAGGCGCAGCAGGTGCAAGCCCCCGATCAGCAGAAACAGGCCAGACAGCCAAGGATTGGGAACGTCGTTGAACCCGGCCGCGAACGACAGGGCTGCGAGCAGCCCGCCGACGAGCAGGATGCGAGTGGGCCAGGGGTTGGTCACAGGCGCTGGCAGACGATTCAAGCCGCGCTGAATGAAGAACGCAATCACCCGGCCACCGATCACGCTCATCAACGCGCCTATCAGCCACAACGCCGCGAGCACACCACGACGCTGCAGATCGACGTTGTCGGTCGCCATACCGGCCAGGGTCATCAACTGGCAACCCGCCAGCAGCGCGATCACCAGCAGGACCGGGTAGTTGTCGCGCTTGCCGGACATGACCAGGTCCCTTCCAATGAACCATGCCAGCAACGGCAGGAAAGGCACCTGGGTGGCGATCAGCAGTTCGGCTGGCAACGGCATCATCCACGCCAGCCGCGCCAGCAGCCAGGTCAGCACCAGCCCAATCAGGGGCCAGCCGTGGAGCCCCGGGCGACCGGTCCAGTTGGGCACTGCCGTGAGGAGAAAGCCAGCGATGATTGCCGCAGCAAAACCGAACGGCATCTCATGTCGATGCCAGGCCAACATCCCGCCGATGGGCTGCGCACCCGGCAACCGTCCGTACAACCACAAGCCCCAGACGGCCACGGCAACCGCCGCGAAGCCGGCTCCGGCGAGGAAAAACGGGCGAAAGCCGAGACTGAACAGTGGTGCCGAACCCAAGGCGCGCATCAAGCGCATACCCCTGTCAGGCGCTGACCCAGATGATGCTGGGATAACAGGCGCATTACGTAGCCGATCGTCAACAGGGTGGGCCCGATGATGGTCATGGCGTGAAACGACACCAAGGCAGGGATAGGCAGATGTCCGCCGTACAAATACGCGCCATAGATGCCGGCCCCGAGCAGGGCCAGACCGGCTCCAAGGATGCGGCTGGACAGGTGCAGAACATTCTGGGGATGACTGAAGAAGCTGAACATTTTCCGGTACTCCTGAAGGTGTTCGGGTACGAGTGATATATCAAGTCTCGTGCCAACATCCAGGGTCTTGAAAATCAATGAGATGGCGTGCAGGAAGTCATAATGACAATCGTTTATTGAGGTCGATATGACTCCATGTGTTGTCCGAATGACTATGCCAGACATATTCACCAGGGCGAGCCTTTGGCCGCAGGAGCCATTACACTCAACGACTCACCTGCCCAGGATTCGAATATGAAGCGCGCGGTTGCCAGGAATGAAGATCAACGTCCGCTATTCTGGCGCGATGATGCCCTGCCCTTTGTCGAAGCGCGCTCCATCGTCGATGGTCGCGAGGTGTGTTACACGCGCCATTCCCACGAGCATTTTTCCATCGGTGCGATCACGGCTGGACGCAGTACCTATCTCCACGATCAAGTGCAGTCGCAAGTCAGCGTCGGCACCGTCGTACTGATGAACCCTGGCGACGTGCACGCCTGCAACCCCATCGACGATGAGCCGTGGTCGTACCTGATGTTTTATGTCGACACGGCGTGGCTTACCGATCTGCAGCACCAACTGGGCTTCAGTCCCGACCTGGCGTTTCGCCACTTTGCCCTTACGCACGTGCGCGATGCCAGCCTGTTTGAGGGACTGGTCGGGGTGTATGAGGCGTTGACTGATTCGCAGCAGGACCACCTGCAGAAACACAGCGCCCTGGTGGAGTTTTTCAGTGACCTGCAGCTGCGGCTGAACCCGGCCGGGCCAGCGCTGCGTGAACCCAACTTCAAGCTGGAACGCGCAGCGGATTTCATTCGCGACAACTGCACTCGGTTGCTCAAGCTTGAAGACATATGCGCGGCCGCCCAGTTATCGCCGTCTTATCTGATCCGCGCGTTCAAACAACGTTATGGGATGACGCCCCACGCCTTCCTGATCAATCGCCGCATCCAGTTTGCCCAGGACCGCCTGCGCAGCGGCAAGTTGATTGCCGATGTGGCGCTTGAAGCGGGATTTGCCGATCAGGCACATTTTCAGCGTGCGTTCAAACACCACCTGGCCGCTACGCCCGGCCAATATCAAGGCAACAGCAGATAACCCGCACTCATCACCAGCAAGGCCGCCATCGCCCGATTGAACAGGCGCATCCCCCGCGGGTTGTTCAGATACCCGCGCAAAAAAGTCCCGGCGTAGGCCCAGCACCCAACCGACAGATAACAGATCACCAGGTACACCGCCGCAAATTGCCAGACCAGCCGCGCCTCACCGTCAGCGACAAACGCGCCCATGCCCGCCACGCAGGCCAGCCAGGCTTTCGGGTTGAGCCACTGCATGATCGCGCCATACAGCATCGAGGGCGCGCGGGTCGACCTCGCAGCATCGACCTGGCCATCGTCGGCCGCCAGTTTCCAGGCCATGAACAGCAGGAATGCCACCCCCGCCAGTCGCACCACCTGCGTCAGCGCCGGCCAGCGCTGCAACACTTCATGCAAACCCAGCCCCATCAACAGCAGTAACACCACGAAACCCAAGGTGGCGCCCAGAACATGCCGTTGGCTGGCGCGCAAGCCAAACTGTGCGCCGGAGCTCAAGGCCACAATATTTACCGGCCCGGGGGTGATCGAAGCCACCAGCGCAAACGCGGCCATGGAAACAATCAGACTCATCGCAAACCTCTTCACTCGGTTGAATTGGCCCCCAGACTAAGAAATCGCCACCGCCGAGTATTGAACAAAACACCCCTCGGCAGGCGCACTCCTGACGCTCCGGGCGAATTCTTTGTCGATTTACCGGTGGAGCCCCGGCGCGACGCCCCCTATGCTCACGCCATGAACCTACAAAACGCTTCCTTACCGCCCCGCAACGAGATGGTCCGCGCCATGCTTGAACGTGACACCGCCTACGAGGGGGTGTTCTTCACTGCGGTCAAGACCACCGGCATCTTTTGCCGTCCCAGTTGCACGGCACGCAAACCGAAGCCGGAGAATGTCGAGTTCTTCGCCCATGCCGATGAATGCCTGTCGGCGGGCTATCGTGCCTGCCTGCGCTGCAAGCCACTGGACGCTGCAGCCATTGCCCCGGACTGGGTGCAAAAGCTACTGGGCGCGGTAGAAGCCACCCCGGATCGACAATGGTCCGATGCGCAACTGCTGGCCGAGGGCATCGAGCCGTTGAAACTTCGGCGCTGGTTCAAACAGCATTTCGGCATGACCTTCCACGCGTGGCTACGCACCCGCCGACTGGGCATGGCGCTAGGCGGCATTCGCCAGGGTGAGTCCATCGACCACGCGGCGTTCGATTCGGGTTATGAATCCCTGAGCGGTTTTCGCGACGCGTTTCAAAAGTCATTCCACATCACCCCAGGCAAAGCAGCCGACAGTGAGCCACTGCTCTTCACCCGCCTGACCACGCCCCTGGGGCCGATGATCGCCATGGCGGAGCGGCGCGGGCTGGTGATGCTTGAGTTTCTTGACCGACCGGCACTGACCCGTGAGCTTGAAGCGCTGCAAAACCGCTATGGATACGTGATAGCGCCCGGGCATAACGCCCATTTGCGCCAGATCGAAGACGAACTGGCGCAATACTTTGCCGGCAAGCTCTGCGAATTCAGGGTCGCGCTGCATCTGCCAGGCAGCGAATTTTCCAGGCAGGTGTGGGCCGAGCTGGTCAAAATCCCCTACGGCCAGACCAGTACCTATGGCGCCATTGCCGCGATTCTCGGCAAACCCGGCGCCAGCCGCGCCGTCGGCCTGGCCAACGGGCATAACCGGGTCTCCATCGTCGTCCCTTGCCACCGGGTGATCGGCGCCGATGGCTCGCTGACTGGCTACGGCGGCGGCCAGCCGCGCAAGGCATTCCTGCTGCGCCTGGAGAACGCGGCACTGCAGCTCAGCCAGTTGAGCCTGCCGGGCATGGCGCGCGAAGAAGCATGAGCGCCCTGCCTGACGCGTGGTCGGCTGCCAGCCAGTTTCTGGCCGGCATCGATGACGACTGGCGCCAACATATCGCCACCATTGGTCCCTGCCTGCATCAGCCACATCCGGCGCGGGATCCCTATGAATCCCTGGTGCGCTCGATTGCCTACCAACAACTGCATGCCCGGGCCGGCGACGCGATCATCGGGCGTTTACTGGCGTTGTTCCCCCCAGGGAATTTTCCGCGCCCGGAGCAGATCATCGCGACTGATTTTGACGCGCTACGCAGCTGCGGTTTTTCGGCAAGCAAGATAGCGACCATTCAGGGCATCGCCGAAGCGGCGGTGAGTGGCGTGGTGCCCGATTACAACACCGCGCGGATGATGGACGATGAAGCGCTGATCGAGCGCTTGATCACCCTGCGCGGGGTTGGCCGCTGGACCGTGGAGATGCTGCTGATCTACGGCCTGGAGCGCCCGGATATTTTGCCGGCGGATGACTTTGGGGTGCGTGAGGGGTATCGGCGGTTGAAGGGTTTGCAGGTGCAGCCTACTCGCCGGCAGATGATTGAGATCGGGTTGGACTGGAAGCCTTATCGGACAGTGGCTTGCTGGTATTTGTGGCGGGTACCTAGCAAGTAGGCCGCATCACCCAAAGCCCGTCACAACCCCGACTTCAACCGACTGAACGCCCGAATCAACGCCCGGTTAAACGCCTTCCCATTGTCATTCTTGCTGTACAACGAAGCCCTTACCTCAGCCGAGGGATACGTCCCCGGATCATTGCGAATCGCCGGATCGATCAGCCCATCCGCTGCCGTAATTGCATTGGCGTAATGAATGGTGTCGGTGATCGGCGCAATCACCTGCGGCGTCATCAGGTAGTCCATCAACGCCAGCCCTGCCTGCGGATGCGGCGCGTCCTTGGGTATGACCATGGCATCGAACCAGATCAACGTGCCTTCCTTCGGGATCCGGTAACTCAACTTGAACGGTTTGTTCGCCGCCGTAGCCTGACCGGCAGCAATGGCCACGTTGCCGTTCCAGGACATCGCCACGCAGGTGTTGCCGTTGGCCAGGTCGCTGATGTTCAGGTCGTTATCGAAGTAGCGGATGTAAGGCCGGATCTTGGCTAATTGCTGTTCCGCGAGTTTCAGGTCATCCAGGCTCTGGCGGTTGATGTCCAGGCCCATGTACTTCATGACCGCGGCAAATACTTCGTTAGGGTCGTTGAGCAGGGTGACCCCGCAATCGGCGAATTTCGACACCACGGTCGGATCGAACAACATCGCCCAGCTGTCCCGTGGCGCGTCGGGCAGACGCTGCTTGACCGCCTCCTCCTGATAACCCACGCCTGTGGTGCCCCAGGCGTATATCCCGGCGTAGCGGTTGCCCGGATCGAACACCGCCATGTGCTGGCGGAACTCCTCGCCGACGCCGGCAAAGTGCGGCAGTTGCTGCTTGTCCACCGTCTGGATTGCGCCGCTCTGGATCGCCCGGGACAGATGCTGCCCCGCCGTCAGCACCAGGTCATAACCACTGTGGCCGGTCAGCAGTTTGGTCTCGACGGTTTCGAGGGAGTCGAAGTGATCGGCCACCACCCGAATGCCGGTCTGTTTTTCGAAGTTGCTCAGGGTGTCCGGGGCCAGGTACTCGCCCCAGATGTACAGGTTGACCACCGGTTTGGCGGTGTCGGCGGCCTGCACACACAGGGGTGCAAGCACCAGCAACAACGCTTGAGCAAGTTTGTGCAGGCCCATGGTTAAACCCCCTTCTTGTGGTCAGGAGTGCCGGCGTATTGCGGCATGGTGATGCAGGCGACGTTGCCACCACCGAGGAGGATTTCCCGGGAGTTTTCGATGCCGACGATTTTGTGCCGAGGGAACAGTTCGGCCAGGGTTGCCAGCGCGGTCTGATCCTGCCGATCACCGAACAACGGCACCACAATCGAGGTATTGCCGGCGTAGTAGTTGATGTACGACGCGCAGATTTTCGTCCCCGCCTGGCGGGTGTGGGTGCTGTCCTGCTGATCGAGGCCCTCGGCTTCTTCGCCGGTCCATTCCAGCACATCCGGTTGCGGCAACTTGTGCACGGTCAACTCACGACCACGGCTGTCCCGGGTGCTGCGCAGGATGTCGTAGGCCTCCTGGTAGATTTCCCACTGCGGGTCATCGCGATTATCGGTCCATTGCAGTACCACTTCGCCGGGGCGGACGAAGCAAGCGAGGTCATCGACATGGCCATCGGTTTCGTCGAACTTGCAGCCCCGTGGCAACCAGATAATTTGCTCGGCGCCGAGGTAATCGGTCAGCCGTCGGGTGACTTCCTCCTTGCCCAAATGCTGGTTGCGATTGCGGTTGAGCAGGCACTGCTCGGTGGTCAGGATGCTGCCCTGGCCGTCGCTCTGGATGCCACCGAGCTCGGCAATCAGCGGCGCGCGGTAACGGTCGAAACGTTCGATTTCGAGGATCTTGCTCGCGATCTGGTCGTCCTTGTCCCACGGGTAATACAAGCCGCCGTCGAGACCGCCGTAGGCGTTGAACTCGAAATCCACGCCACGCACGTCGCCGCTGGCATCGTTGACCACAAAGCACGGGCCGCTGTCGCGAAACCAGGTGTCGTTGCAGGTCATTTCTACGACCCGCACTTGCGGCGGCAATTGACGGCGAGCGGTGGCGAATTGTGCGGCGGAGGCACACACAGTCACCGGTTCGCTCTGGGAAATGGCGGTAACAATCTGCAACCAGACTTTCTGCGCAGGTTTGGCGCCGTTGCGCCAAACGTCGGTGCGCTCAGGCCAGCCAAGCCAGCAGCCGGACTTGGTTTCGAATTCACCGGGCAGGCGGAAGCCGTCTTGTTTGGGGGTGGAATCGAGCAAACGTGCCATGGGCATACCTCATCAGCGGGGATTGGAATGACCACAGGCTAAGGTCGCCAGCGCCCTCCTCGCCAACGATGATTATTTCGGGATGCTTGAATTTAACTCATCAATCGGCCAACTGATCGTTGAACCAATCAAGCATTTGAGCCACGGCTGGACGCTCCAGGCGGACCCGTTCACAGACCAGGGCGTATTGGCCGAGCGCGGTGATGTTGGCCGCGAACGGTCGCACCAGCCGCCCACTGAGCAGGTCTTCCTGTGCCGTGAGGTTATCGCCCATGGCCACGCCCTGCCCCTGCGCAGCCGCCTCCAGCGCCAACCCGGCGTGAGCGAAATACAGTTGTCGCTCCGGGCGCTGGTCGCCGGCATGGCTGGTGAGCCAGGCGGTCCAGGTCTTGCCGTCCTGATCGTCGTGCAGCAGGCAGTGACGGGCCAGGTCTTTCGGGGTTTTCAGCGTACCCTGGTTGAATAGGCTGGGGCTGCACACCGGGAAGAACTGCAACGCCGGCAAGGGCCGCACGAAGTAGGCGCTGCTGTCCACCGGGCCGGTGCCGTAGGTGATCGCCAGGTCGATGTCTTCCCCCGGCGCGGTGGCGTCGATCGGTTGTTCGTAGAGGTGCAAGGTGATGTGCGGATAGCGCGCGTAGAAATCCGTGAGGCGGCTCATCAACCATTTCTGCGCCAGTTCGGCGGTAACCGCCAGGCGCAACACAGCAAGGGATGACGGATCCCGCAGTTCATCGCAGGCCTCGCCGATCAGTTCGAAAGCCTGCTGCAAACTCTGCATCAGGCGCCCGGCGGCCATGGTCGGGCGAATCTGCCGACCTTCGCGGATAAACAGCGACACGCCCAACTGTTCTTCGAGTTGACGGATTTGATGGCTGACGGCGCTGTCGGTGACGCACAACTCCGCCGCCGCCCGGCCGAAATGAGCGTGACGAGCGGCGCATTCGAAAGTTCTGAGTGCTGCCAGGGAGGGTAGTCGTCGCATTGATCAAGGCTCTGTCTCGAGGCGGTCATGCTGACCCGGTAACTGGCACACGTCCACCCCCGTAGGAGCTGCCGAAGGCTGCGATCTTTTATCTTGATCTTAAGCGGCCGCGCCAAAAAAGATCAAAAGATCGCAGCCTTCGGCAGCTCCTGCAGGCGTTCTACACCTACACCACCTATATGCAGCAGTACCTTTGTCAGCAGTCCATTCAGCGCAACTCCACCCGCCCATCACCCTCCTTTATCCACCATGACTTCCCCCCGAACCCGGCGCATGTTGATCCCTCAACCGGAGGGATTCGCTATGCTCAACGCACTCAAACAGACCAACTCAACCTCAGCCTTCAACCGTTGGGCCGGCTTCGAAGTCACCTACGCCCAAAGCGGTGAAGCCGAACTTACCCTGGTTTTTCGCGAAACCGACATGGCGCAGTACGCCGGCTTCCTGCATGCCGGCCTGATCGCCGCGTTGCTCGACACCGCCTGCGGTTTTGCCGCCGGGACGGTCGCCGGCAACGTGCTGGCGTCGCATTTTTCAGTCAACTGCCTGGCACCCGCTGTCGGTGAAGTGTTCATCGCCAAGGGGCGGGTGGTGAAGGCCGGGAAGAAGCAGGTGTTCGCCCGCGCCGAGTTGTT
Organism: Pseudomonas sp. ES3-33; assembly: GCF_000952175.1. NCBI lineage: Bacteria > Pseudomonadati > Pseudomonadota > Gammaproteobacteria > Pseudomonadales > Pseudomonadaceae > Pseudomonas > Pseudomonas sp. ES3-33. Next base: position 43,507 of record NZ_JZRI01000140.1, read on the forward strand.
CGCGCAAACCGGTGACGAGTTAAAACTGGTGGCGACCGGCGACGCGATTCTGGTGCCGGTCGACAGTCGCTAAGGGTCTAGGCTGTCTTGAATCGATTCGAGAACAGCCGGAGGTCCCATGCAGCTCGAAGGTTCATGCCATTGCGGCGCGGTGTCGTTCAGCCTCACCAGCGGTCATCCCTACCCTTACCAGCGTTGCTACTGCTCGATCTGCCGCAAGACCCAGGGCGGCGGCGGTTATGCGATCAACCTCAGTGGCGACGCCGGCAGCCTGAAGGTGCGCGGGCGCAAGCACATCGCGATCTACCATGCGCGGCTCAAGGACGTGGGTGATAAACGCGCCCATAACAGCACCGCCGAGCGGCATTTCTGTTCTGTTTGCGGGACTGGGTTGTGGCTGTTCAGCCCGCAATGGCCGGAGTTGATTCATCCGTTTGCCTCGGCCATCGACACCGCGCTGCCGGTGCCACCGGAGCACACGCATTTGATGCTGGGTTCGAAAGCGTCGTGGGTGGAGGTTGAGGTGAAACCCAAGGACCAGCAGTTCGACGTCTACCCCGAGGAGTCCATTGCCGATTGGCATATACGCCTCGGTCTGGAAAAGTAATCACAGTCTCTGTGGTGAAGCGGTTCTACTGCCTTGCGGATGACGTTTTTTGCAGGAGCATGGCTTGCCCGCGATGGCGATTTCGCGGGAAAGCCTCGTTCATACGGGGGTTATGCGGCGGTTGGGATGCCGCTGTGGAAACGGAACTCCACGTCCGGTGATTCGATCAGCTCCTGCTCGGCCGCACGCACCCGGTCGATCACCTGGGCAACATCCTTCGCATCCCCATACTGGTAAGCCAGTTTCAAATAACCCTGGAAATGCCGGGCCTCGCTTTTGAGCAGGCCGAAATAGAACTTGCCCAATTCTTCGTCCAGATGTGGCACCAGGGCTTCGAAACGCTCACAACTGCGGGCTTCGATGAATGCGCCGACCACCAGGGTATCCACCAGTTTTACCGGCTCATGGCTACGCACCACCTTGCGCAGGCCCGAGGCGTAACGCCCGGCCGACAGTTGGCGCAGCTCGATCTTGCGCTTCTTCATCAAACGCATGACCTGTTCGTGGTGCACCAGCTCTTCCCGAGCCAGGCGCGACATCAGGTTGATCAGATCGACGTGTGAGTGATACTTGGCGATCAGGCTCAACGCCGTGCTGGCCGCCTTGAATTCGCAGTTCTTGTGGTCGATCAGCAGGGTTTCCTGATCCGCCAGCGCGGCTTGAACCCAGCCGTCGGGGGTGCGGCAGCCGAGGAACTCGTGAATTTCGGGAAGGATCATGGGGCTCACGCAAAGAAGGTACAAAACGAAGGGCGCCGATTATACCGGCCTGCCGCCAGACCACCAGTCGCTTACCGTTGATATGCATCAAGTCCCGGATGCGTGGCCAGCAACTATAGTTGTCCCACGCAGCATTTTTCCATCTCCCGGAGATCCCGATCATGCAAGCCATCCGCAGCATCCTGGTGGTCATCGAGCCCGAACACTCGGAAAGCCTCGCGCTCAAACGCGCAAAACTGATTGCCGGCGTGACCCAGGCGCATCTGCATCTGCTGGTGTGCGACCGCAAGCACGACCATGGCGGCATGCTCGGCGTGCTCAAGGCGGCGCTGTTGGCGGATGGCTACAGCGTCACCACCGAGCAGGCGTGGAACGAAAGCCTGCATGAAACCATCATCGATGTGCAGCAGGCTGAAGGTTGCGGCCTGGTGATCAAGCAGCACTTCCCCGACAGCCCGTTGAAAAAAGCCCTGCTGACGCCGGCGGACTGGAAACTGTTGCGGCACTGCCCGTGCCCGGTGCTGCTGGTGAAAACTGCCCATCCGTGGAAGGACGGGGTGGTTCTGGCGGCCATCGATGTCGGCAACACCGACCTGGAGCACCGGCACCTGCACAACATCATCATCGATCATGGCTACGACATCGCCAGCCTGGCCAAGGCCCGCCTGCACGTGATCAGCGCCCATCCGTCGCCCATGCTGTCGTCGGCGGACCCCACCTTTCAACTCAGCGAAACCATCGAGGCGCGATATCGCGAACAATGCCGGGCGTTCCAGGCCGAGTTCGACATCGACGATCAGCACTTGCACATCGAGGAAGGGCCGGCTGACGTGCTGATTCCGTTCATGGCGCACAAGCTGCGTGCAGTGGTGACGGTGATTGGCACCGTAGCGCGGTCCGGGTTGTCGGGGGCGTTGATCGGCAATACCGCAGAGGTGGTGCTGGATGCGGTGGAGAGTGATGTGCTGGTGCTCAAGCCGCAGGAGATCGAGGATCATCTGGAAGAGGTGGTGGCGCGGCATTAAAGCAAAAGCAAGATCAAAAGATCGCAGCCTTCGGCAGCTCCTACAGGATGAACGCAAGCCTATGTAGGAGCTGCCGAAGGCTGCGATCTTTCGACTTTAAAGTCAGCCGCCGAAGGCGTCTTTCAGGAAGCCCGGTGCGATATAGCGCTGGTAGTGCGCCTCCGACAGCAAAAAGAACTCCCGATCAATCGCATCGCGCAGCTCCGGCAGGTTCCAGTCGCGAAATTCCGGCATCAGCACCATGCCGTAGGCCTCGAGGTTGTTGATCACCCGCGCCCCCCGGGCAATCAGCTGATAGGCCCAGCAATATTCCGACTGATGCGGCACGAAGCGAATCTTTCGCTGTTCCAGCTGCAGCCGCAGGCGCTGGGGGTCGAAAATCTCCAGCTTGCTGGCCATGACCTGGGACAACAGCTGCTCCAGACGCAGCCACACCGCGCGCTTCTCCTCCTCGTTGTAACCATTCCAGTTGATCACTTCGTGATGGAAACGCTTGCAGCCACGGCACACCAGGTCACCGTAAACAGTGGAGCAGAGGCCGACGCAGGGGGTCTTGATGGTCTGATTGGGCATAGTTAAGGAGAACACGGGAAAGCAGGACAGGTCGGCATGTTAGCCCTTTGTCTAACATTGATCACCCCTCAATCTTGAGGGGCGGAGGGTCTATTGGACTTTGGCACCGGCCGCGTTGCGCGCCTACGTGCGCGAAGCTGCGTTGCGGGATTTGCCAAGGGAACAACCATTAGCGGCATCCCGCGCCTTGCCTCGCACACGTAGGCGCACAACGCGACTCGCCACCAAAGTCCAATAGACCCTCACTTACCTTTAATTTTTTTTTGCCGTAGAATCAGCCAGCCTTTTAAGGCGCCAATGTCCGTTAGAAGCTGTTTTCAAAGCGTCACGAGCACAGTCGTTCCTTCAGAGCGGTGTTGGCGAAGGGTTTTTCCAGCGGGGAAAAGCCCAACGCCAACCCTCATCAGCTCCCCGTTCTGCAGGCGTAAAACTTTGAAAGCAGCTTCTGTAAGGAATTGTCGGTAATTCTGGCTAAGCGGCCCACAACGCCGCGCAGCGCATGAGTACGGCAATTTCGGGATGAGCGTCCCGGACACCCATTTGGGACCACTGATGAGGGTAATAACTGTGCTTGAAGCCTACCGCAAACATATCGAAGAGCGTGCAGCACTGGGTATCGTTCCCCAGCCGCTTAACGCCGAACAAACTGCAGGCCTGGTCGAGCTGCTGAAGAATCCCCCGGCTGGCGAAGAAGCTTTCCTCGTTGACCTGATCACCAATCGCATTCCGCCAGGCGTGGACGAAGCCGCCTATGTAAAGGCCGGTTTCCTGTCTGCCCTCGCCAAAGGCGAAGCAACTTCCCCTCTGATCGACAAGAAGCGCGCTGTTGAACTGCTCGGCACCATGCAGGGCGGCTACAACATCGTGACCCTGGTTGACCTGCTCGACAGCGCCGAACTGGCCCCTGTTGCAGCCGCTCAGCTCAAGCACACCCTGCTGATGTTCGATGCGTTCCACGATGTCGCGGAAAAAGCCCGCAACGGCAACGAACACGCCAAAGGCGTGATCCAGTCCTGGGCTGACGGCGAGTGGTTCAGCAACCGTCCGACCCTGGCCGACAAGATCAGCCTGCGCGTGTTCAAGGTCACCGGCGAGACCAACACCGACGACCTGTCCCCTGCCCCAGACGCCTGGTCCCGCCCGGACATCCCGCTGCACGCCCTGGCCATGCTGAAAATGGCTCGCGAAGGCATCGTGCCGGACGAGCAAGGCAAGACCGGCCCGATGAAGCAAATCGAAGAAATGCGCGGCCAGGATTTCCCTATCGCCTACGTCGGTGACGTGGTCGGTACCGGTTCGTCGCGTAAATCCGCCACCAACTCGGTGCTGTGGTTCTTCGGCGACGACGTGCCATACGTCCCGAACAAGCGTGCTGGCGGTTTCTGCTTCGGCAGCAAGATCGCTCCGATCTTCTACAACACCATGGAAGATGCCGGCGCCCTGCCGATCGAATTCGACGTCACCAACATGAACATGGGCGACGTGATCGACCTGTATCCGCATGCTGGCAAAGTCTGCAAACACGGCACTGACGAAGTCCTGACCACCTTCGAAATGAAGACTCCGGTGCTGTTGGACGAAGTTCGCGCCGGCGGCCGTATTCCGCTGATCATCGGTCGCGGCCTGACCGACAAGGCCCGTGCCGAACTGGGCCTGGGTCCAACCGACCTGTTCAAGCTGCCAGAAGCACCTGTCGATACCGGCAAAGGCTTCACCCTGGCACAGAAAATGGTCGGCAAGGCCTGCGGCCTGCCAGAAGGCAAAGGCGTTCGTCCTGGTACCTACTGCGAACCGAAGATGACCACCGTCGGCTCCCAGGACACCACCGGTCCAATGACCCGTGACGAACTCAAAGACCTGGCGTGCCTGGGCTTCTCGACCGATCTGGTGATGCAGTCCTTCTGCCACACCGCGGCCTACCCAAAGCCGATCGACGTGACCACCCACCACACCCTGCCAGACTTCATCATGACCCGCGGCGGCGTTTCCCTGCGTCCAGGCGACGGCATCATTCACAGCTGGCTGAACCGCATGCTGCTGCCGGACACCGTCGGTACCGGTGGTGACTCGCACACACGTTTCCCAATGGGCATTTCGTTCCCGGCCGGTTCCGGCCTGGTAGCGTTCGCCGCAGCCACTGGCGTCATGCCACTGGACATGCCGGAATCGATCCTGGTGCGTTTCAAAGGCAAAATGCAACCGGGCGTCACCCTGCGTGACCTGGTTCACGCCATTCCTTACTTCGCGATCCAGGCTGGCCTGCTGACCGTTGAAAAGAAAGGCAAGAAGAACGCCTTCTCCGGCCGCATCCTGGAAATCGAAGGCCTGGACGACCTGAGCATCGAGCAGGCTTTCGAGCTGTCCGACGCCTCGGCCGAACGTTCGGCTGCCGGTTGCACCATCAAGCTGTCGAAAGAGTCGATCACCGAGTACCTGAACTCCAACATCACCCTGCTGCGCTGGATGATCGGCGAAGGCTACGGCGATGCGCGTACCCTGGAGCGTCGTGCCCAAGCGATGGAAGCCTGGGTTGCCAACCCTGAGCTGATGGTTGCCGATGCTGACGCCGAATACGCTGAAATCATCGAAATCGACCTGGCCGACATCAAGGAGCCTGTGCTCTGCGCGCCGAACGATCCGGACGACGCCCGTCTGCTGTCCAGCGTTGCTGGCGAGAAGATCGACGAAGTGTTCATCGGTTCGTGCATGACCAACATCGGCCACTTCCGCGCTGCGGGCAAGTTGCTGGAGCAGGTCAAGGGTCAGCTGCCAACCCGTCTGTGGCTGTCGCCGCCGACCAAGATGGACGCTCACCAACTGACCGAGGAAGGCTACTACGGTATCTACGGCAAGGCTGGCGCGCGCATGGAAATGCCGGGCTGCTCGCTGTGCATGGGTAACCAGGCCCGTGTAGAGCCGAATTCGACCGTCGTGTCGACTTCGACCCGTAACTTCCCGAACCGTCTGGGTGACGGCGCGAACGTCTACCTGGCTTCGGCTGAGCTGGCGTCGGTGGCTTCCATCCTGGGTCGCCTGCCGACCGTCGAGGAGTACATGGAATACGCTGGCAAGATCGACAGCATGGCGGCTGATGTCTACCGCTACCTGTCCTTCGACCAGATCGCCGAGTTCCGTGAAGCCGCAGCGAACGCCAACATCCCGGTCGTTCAAGCCTAACGTTACAGCGCAATAAAAAACGCCGCCCATCGTGAGATGAGCGGCGTTTTTTTATGCCCTGAGATCAAAAAATCGCAGCCTGCGGCAGCTCCTACAGGGGAATGCATTTACCCGTAGGAGCTGCCGAAGGCTGCGATCCTTTGATCTTGCTTGTCAGGCACTCAGCGAATAGATCAGCGCCGATATCGCCACCAGCCCCACCGCCGTCACGAACACGTTCGAAGCCTGCCCGCGATAACGCGCCATGGCCGGTACCTTGCGAATCGCGTACATCGGCATCAGGAACAGAATCGCCGCAATGATCGGTCCGCCCAGGGTTTCGATCATCCCCAGGATACTCGGGTTCAGCGTCGCCACGATCCAGCAGACCACCAGCATGAAGGCCGCCGTCATGCGGTCCAGGGTCTTGGCTGCCGGACGCTTGCCGCTCTTGACGATCAGCCCCTTGAGCCCTTCACTGGCGCCGATGTAGTGCCCCAGGAACGACTTGGAAATCGCCACGAAGGCAATCAGTGGCGCCGCAAAGGCAATGGTCGGATTGCTGAAATGGTTGGCCAGGTACGACAGGATCGACAGGTTCTGCGCCTTGGCTTCCGCCAGCTGCGCCGGCGACAGTGTCAGCACACAGCTGAAGACGAAGAACAGCACCATCACCACCATCAAAGCGTGGGCGCGGGACAGGATCTGCGAGCTGCGCTCTTCGGCATGTTCACCGTAGCGACGCTTCTGATCCACCGCGAAGGCCGAGATGATCGGCGAGTGGTTGAATGAGAACACCATCACCGGAATCGCCAGCCACAGCGTATGCAGTAACGCCGAAGGTGCCGGCACTGTGGTCGCGGTAGCGAGGATGCCACCATTCCAGTGGGGAATCAGGAACACCGCCAGGAACAACAGCGCGACGATAAACGGATAGACCATCAGGCTCATGGCCTTGACGATCACCTGTTCGCCGCAACGCACCACCGCCAGCAGGCCCAGAATCAGCACCAGCGACAGTACCGCGCGCGGTGGCGGCATGATGTGCAGTTGATGCTCGAGGAAACTGCCCACGGTGTTGGTCAGCGCCACGCTGTAGATCAGCAGGATCGGGAAGATCGCGAAGAAGTACAGCAAGGTGATCAGCGCGCCGGCCTTGATCCCGAAATGTTCTTCAACCACTTCGGTGATGTCGGCGCCTTCGCGCCCGGACAGCACGAACCGGGTCAGGCCGCGGTGCGCGTAGAACGTCATGGGGAACGCCAACAGCGCAAGAATCATCAGCGGCCAAAAGCCGCCCAGACCCGCATTGATCGGCAGGAACAGCGTGCCGGCGCCGATGGCCGTGCCAAACAGCCCCAACATCCAGGTGGTGTCATGGCGATTCCAGCCTTCGAGGCTGGTGGGTTTCGTCGCTACATAGCGTTCGTCGACGCTATTGGCCTGATCATTCATCCGGTCGGATCTCCGCATTCCGGTCACTTGCCACTCGGTCAGGACGCGTCGGAAAAAACCGACAGACATGTCCGGCCGAAACAGGGGCGCGATTCTCCGCGATAACTGAGCAGAAGCAAAGACTTAGCTGAGGAATGGTCGTGCGTGGCAGATCGTCGACTTGTCGTTATCAGCACAAAAGCTGTCGTTATCAGCTGGCTTATCTGTCGCTTTCAGATATGTCGCTGCGTAGCGATGCGCTGGAGTTAATTCGGCTCATCCCCAATCTATGATTTCAAGCCGATTGCACAGGCCGAACACACCAGAGCGCGCGCCGCCCAGTATCCTGGTGGCACACTGGATAGCCGGCGTGCCACCGACCTTGCTTCTTGCGTGAACCCGTCCAGAATCAAAGCACTACTGCGCAAATGACAACGATTGCCAGACTGTCAGGGAATCAGCATTTTTGACCCATTTGCGCTGTCCACCTAGTCGCCGATCACAGGAGTCGCGCAATGCCCGCAACCGTTCTGGTACTGGTCGAAACCATCAATGACTACCTGCCGATTCTCGAACACCAGGGCTTTCACCTGATTCTGGCACCGACCCCCAACGAACGGGCTGCTGCCATCGCCCGTCATGGTGACCGGATCGATGCGGTGCTGACCCGCGGGCCGCTTGGCTTGTACGCCGAAGAGATCAGCGCCCTGCCCGCCCTCAAGATCATCTGCGTGATCGGCGCCGGTTACGAACACGTCGACCTGCACGCTGCCGCTGACCGGGGCATCACCGTCACCAACGGTGCCGGGGTGAATGCGTCGTCGGTGGCCGACCATGCCATGGCAATGCTGCTGTCGCTGGTGCGCGACATTCCCCGCTGCGACGCCGCCGTGCGCCGGGGTGAGTGGCCGAAGATCATGCGCCCGTCGCTGGCGGGCAAACGCCTGGGTATCCTCGGCCTGGGTGCAGTCGGCATGGCCATCGCCAAGCGCGCGTCCAATGGCTTCGACATGACGATCTGCTACCACAACCGGCAGAACCGCAAGGATGTCCCCTACGATTTTTGCTCGACTCCGACCGAGCTGGCCCGGGCCTCGGACTTTCTGATCGTCGCAACGCCCGGTGGGGTGGGTACCCGGCACCTGATCAACCGCCAGGTGCTAGATGCCTTGGGGCCCAGCGGTTTTATCGTCAACATCGCCAGGGCCAGTGTGGTCGTGACTGCCGACCTCATCAGCGCGCTTGAGCAACGCAGGATCGCTGGCGCGGCGCTGGACGTATTCGACGCCGAGCCCCGGGTCCCCGATGCACTCAAGTCCCTGGCCAACGTGATCCTCACCCCGCACGTTGCCGGGCTGTCTCCGGAAGCGACCCAGGGTACCGTGGAGATGGTCGGGCGCAACCTGGTGGCATTCTTTTCCGGTGAACCGGTACTGACGCCCGTCAACCTGCCCAGCGATCTGAGCAGTGCGGTGCTCTGAGATAATTCAAACAGGTGTATCAAAAACAATGATTGGCCGGCAACACGCTCACCTATAAGGGATGTTCGTGGTTGTGGGTGCCAGGAGTGCGCATTAGATTAGCCAATAGTTTCAGGCCTCCAGAATAAGCAGAAGGGATAAGCATGGCGCTTACTGACCAATCCACACCTATTCGCAGCGGCGAAGAACTCGATGCCAGCCTGATCGATCCTTACCTCAAGGCCCACATTCCCGGATTGAGTGGCCTGCCCACCATCAGCCAGTTCCCCGGTGGCGCCTCCAACCTCACTTATCTGCTGGAATACCCTGGGCAGGAGTTCGTCCTGCGGCGCCCGCCGTTCGGTCACAAGGCCAAGTCCGCCCACGACATGGGGCGCGAGTTTCGCATCCTCAATCAACTGCGCGACGGTTTTCCCTATTGCCCCAAGGCCTACGTGCACTGCACCGACGAATCGGTGATAGGCGCCGAGTTCTATGTGATGGAGCGGGTCAAGGGCATTATCCTGCGCTCCGAGCTGCCTGCAGAGCTGGGGCTGGATTCAGCCAGGACCGAGGCCCTGTGCAAGAGCTTCATCGACAAGTTTGTCGAGCTGCACAGGGTCGACTACCAGGCCTGTGGCCTGGGCGACCTGGGCAAACCCGAAGGCTATGTGGCGCGGCAGATTCGCGGCTGGAGCGATCGCTATGAGAAGGCCCTGACCCCGGATGCACCGAAATGGGAAGCGGTGAAGGCCTGGCTCAACGACAAGATGCCCGCCGATCACCCTACCTCAAGCATCGTGCACAACGATTACCGCTTCGACAATGTGATTCTCGACCCCGGCAATCCGATGCAGATCATCGGCGTGCTCGATTGGGAGCTCACCACCCTCGGCGACCCACTGATGGACCTGGGCAACACCCTGGCCTATTGGATAGAAGCCGGCGACCCGCCGCCGGTGCAACTGATGCGCCGCCAGCCGAGCCATGCTCCAGGCATGCTCACTCGCCGTGAATTCGTCGACTACTATGCCGAGCGTGCCGGCCTGCAGATCGACAACTTCGATTTCTACTACACCTACGGCCTGTTCCGCCTGGCCGGGATCGTGCAGCAGATCTACTACCGCTTCTTCCATGGCCAGACCCAGGACAAACGCTTTGCGCAGTTCATTCACATGAACAAACTGCTGGAGCAGATGAGCCTGCAGGTCATTGCCAAATCCAGCCTCTGAATCCGCCCTGGCCCAATAACAAGACTCTTCATTAAGGGAATTCCATGTCCAAGACCCAGTTGTTCGACCTCGACGGCAAAATCGCCTTCGTCTCCGGCGCCAGCCGTGGCATTGGTGAAGCCATTGCCAAACTCCTGGCCCAACAAGGCGCCCATGTCATTGTTTCGAGTCGCAAACTCGAAGGCTGCCAGCACGTTGCCGACGCCATCATCGCTGCTGGTGGCAAAGCCACGGCGATCGCCTGTCACATTGGCGAAATGGAACAGATCAGCCAGGTCTTCGCCGGCATCAAGGAACAGTTCGGCCGTCTCGATATCCTGGTCAACAACGCCGCGACCAACCCGCAGTTCTGCAACGTGCTGGACACCGACCTCGGGGCGTTCCAGAAAACCGTGGACGTGAACATCCGCGGCTACTTCTTCATGTCCGTGGAAGCCGGCAAGCTGATGCGCGAGAACGGCGGTGGCAGCATCATCAACGTGGCATCGATCAACGGTATTTCCCCGGGAGTGTTCCAGGGCATCTACTCGGTGACCAAAGCTGCCGTGATCAACATGACCAAGGTGTTTGCCAAGGAATGCGCGCAGTTCGGCATCCGTTGCAACGCCCTGCTGCCTGGGCTGACGGACACCAAGTTTGCTTCGGCGCTGGTGAAAAACGATGCAATCCTCAAGACTGCACTGCAGCAGATCCCGCTCAAGCGAGTAGCAGACCCCAGTGAAATGGCCGGGGCGGTGCTTTATCTGGCGAGTGACGCGTCCAGCTACACCACGGGTGTGTCGCTGAATGTGGATGGCGGGTTCCTCTCCTGATCTGAGTTGACGCACACCCCTTAGGGGGTATGCGTTAAACCAATATCGATTGAAAAACCTATTAGGTGACGCACCGGGTCAGCTCGGTCACTCGCGTAACTTGCCCGCTCTCCCCACGCACGTCGCCCTGGACATCAGTGCTTTCGATCATTTCGCAGGTACGTTCCAGAGGTGGTGGTGCCGGTGGGGGTGGCGGCGGAGGCGGACTGGCGCAGCCGCCGAGGATCAGTGCGCAAAGGGCAAGCGACAGCGGCGAAAAAACGCGTTTCCCAAGACTTTTCATAGGCTGACCTGCGGTAAGTTATCGACACTTTCGGCAACCTGACGACAACATCGCGAAGCCGCGCGCTGGCTACAGAAAATAATACCTTCGCATTTCTTATAGCCTAGCCTGCCGCCAACGCCAGTAAATGGCCACTCTGGACTATAAAGGGCCTAATTGGCGCAAGTTGTTACTCTCGAGTTCATAACGCAATTCTTCGACCAGCGCGGCGACCGCATCAGGTGTTCGCAGATTGACGACGCTCAACCCGCTGACCACCAGGTCGACCTGACCTGAAGTCGGATGATAGAGCTTCACCGTGAGCGAGCTGTCGCCCGTCAGGCTGCAGTCACAGGCCAGCGGAGGGAAGCTCTGCTCCAGTTGGGTACGCAATTGCACGAGAGAAATCATAGGGATTCACCTTGGCACTGGCGCAAAATGGATCGATATGTCGATGTTTTCGCTATCAATGTTGCTGTTCCTTGAGATGTACCGTTGGGGCACCACAGGTCTTTCCAGCACCTGTATCGCACCCTCTCAGATTACGAACAGGAAGAGTCGCCAGACACATCCAATTGCACCCCATCACCTAGTGCATTTGCACCCCTAGCGCTGCCCCTTGGTGCGCCATTCCCCCGAGAACAATCCACGCTCCCGTGCCCACACGATGGCCTCGCTGCGGCTGTGGACATCGAGTTTGGAATAGATGGTCGACACATGGTTACGCACCGTGTTGGGTGCCAGCTTCAATCGCGCCGCAATCTCCTTGTCGGCCAGGCCCTCACAGATCAACCCCAGCACATCGCGTTCGCGCGCCGTCAGCTCGGCTAATGACACGCTGGGCAGTTTCGGTGAATTGACGCTCTTCACGTTGGCGAGCTTTTCAATCAGCGTCCGGCTGAACCAGGAAGCGTGCTTCATCACTTCCTCGATCGCCGCCACCAGTTCCAGCTCGGTGCGCTTGCGTTCGGTGATGTCCATCATCACCAGCAGGTAAGACGGATGGTCCTGGATATTCACAGTGTCGGCCGAGATGGCGCAGTCGAGCAATTCAGCCGTTTTCTTGCGCAGGCCGACGTCGATGCGGTCCAGCCTTGCAGTTTTTTCCAGGGCGGCGAACAGACGAGTCTGGGCCCCCTTGTCATGAAAGAAACCGATCTCGGCAACCGTTTTGCCCAGCACTTCTTCACTCGGATAGGCAAAGGTATCGAGGAACGCTTCGTTGACATCCATCACCACCTGATCGGCAGCCCCGCACACCAGGATCGGCACCGGCGACAGGCGAAACGCCTTGGCAAATCGCTCCTCGCTCTGGCGCAACGCAACCTCGGCCTTGTGTCGGGGCTCAATGTCGACGAAGGAAAACAGCATGCAGTCTTCCTCGTTGAACGCCAATGGCTGGCCAGCCACTATCACCTGCTTGCTGCCGCCCTCGGGCAATGTCAGCTCGGCCTGCATTTGCGGAATGGTGGCGTGCTCGCGCAGGCGCTCGATGGCCAGCTCCCTGCGCTCGGCCCCTTCGAGAATGTCCAGCTCGTAGGTCGATGCACCGATCACCTGATCCCGGGTATAGCCGGTCATTTCCAGGAAACCGGCATTGACCTTGATATAGCGCAGATCGCTCAGGCGACAGATCACCGCCGGCGCGGGGTTGGCGTTGAAGGTCCTTTCGAAGCGCTGTTCGGCGCTGGCCCATTCGGTGACATCGTCCATGATCAGCACCAGCGACTCGGGATCGCCGCGACTGTTGGTCAGAACCCGGCTGCGCACGCTGTGCACCCAGGTACGCTCCTCATCATCGGTGCGGGTCACCTCGACCAGCACGTCACTGAAGGTCTCGCCACGGCCCACGCGGCTGATCGGATAATTGTCGAACACTACCGGGTGGTTGTTGCGATAACGCAGGGCGAAGCGCTTGGCGTATTCCTGGGCATTGGCACCCAGGTCACCCAGTTGCTCGACGCCATGCATGGACAGTGCAGCTTCGTTCGCCCAGATGATGGTCTGGTCTAGCTCCAGCAAAATCACCCCGTCGGACAGGCCAGCGATGATCTGCTGGAGATGGCGGCGATTGGTTTCGGTGCTCAGGACGTCCTGGCTCATTGGATCTCCACTGATATATCCGCACCAACCCGTGGTGCTCTGTGAAGATGTCGACCGCAACCATTTGCGTAAGTGCGAATAAGTCTTGTACACGGCCCTGTAGCCGATGCCGAATTTTGTGGGTGCAAGGCTGTGGGAGCGTCTACCGGGGCGCACCTTCGACGACCAACTCGCGCAACGTATCCAGGAACAGCTTGAGCACCGGCGATTCATCATCGGCGCGGTAGGTGGCGTACAGCGGCACCTCCGGCAATGCCGGGCTCAACCGACGGAACACCAGCCCGGCGGGCGCCAGCTGTTCGATCGAGGCTGGCAGCAAGGCCACACCGAATCCTGCGCGGACCAGGCTGAGCAAAGTCTGTACCTCGATCACCTGTTGGCGGATCTGCGGGGTGAATCCAGCCTTGATGCAACACTGGAAGAGAAAATCGGCAAACCTCGATTGCTTGAGTTCCAGTGCCACGAAAGGTTCTGCCGCGAGGTCGGCGGGCGCCAGCACTTCGCGTTGCGCCAATGGATGGTCCACCGGCATGACCACCCGGATCGGTTCATAAATCAGCAGTTCGTTACGCAGGCCCGGATCGTCGTAGCCGACCCGAAACACGCAGGCGTCAATACGCTTTTCCTTCAAGGCCTTGACCTGAGCCGCCGGAGTCATCTCGTGCAACCGCCAGTTGACCTGCGGATAGCGCTCGCGAAACAGGTGCAGGGCCCGCGGCAGCACGCCGACCATCACCGAGCTGATCATGCCAATCTCCAGCTCGCCCAACTGGCCGCGACCGGTCTGGCGGGTCAGGTCCAGCGCGCGGTTCAGTTGTTCGAACACCAGGGGCGCCTGCTCCTTGAGCATCTGCCCCGCCGCCGTCAGTTCGACCCGATGGTGGCTGCGCTCGAACAGCGGCGTACCAAGCTCTTCCTCAAGCAGGCGGATCTGCTGGCTCAGTGGTGGCTGACAGATGTGCAACCGCGACGCGGCCCGACCGAAATGCAGCTCTTCGGCCAAGGCCATGAAGTACCGCAACAAGCGCAGGTCCATGGCGGTTTACCCAAGGGTCAGTGGTGTCGAGCGCTGACGCACGCCCGTCAGGCTGAACAGCGCGTTGGCAATGGCCGGGGCCACCGACGGGCTGCCCAGCTCACCGACGCCCCCTGGTTTACCCGGTTCGCCGTCGAGCACCAGGATGTCTACCTGCGGCATGTCGGACATGCGCGGCACCCGGTAATCATGGAAGTTGCTCTGCACCACCTGTCCCTGCTTGATGTCCATGCGATCGAACAGGGCGTGACCAAGGCCCCACATCAGGCCGCCGTAGATTTGTTCCTCGACGCCGCCAGGCGACACGGCCAGGCCGCAATCCACCACGCACGTGAGCTTCTCCACGCGAATCACTCCGTCCTTTCTGGCCACCCGCGCCACCACGGCGATAAAGCTGGTGTAACCCTGATTGGTGGCAATCCCCAGGGCCGTGCCTTCCGGTAGCGGCTGGCCCCAACCCGCACGCTCGGCGGCACTTTTGAGCACCGCGACATGACGCGGCCGCTCGTGCATGTGGGCCAGTCGGAAGGCCAGGGGATCCTCTGCGGCGCCCTGCGCAAGCTCGTCCATGAAGCTTTCCACGGCGAACACGTTGGGGATGAAGCTCACCGAGCGATACCAGCCGCTCGGCACCTGGCTTTCGTGCTTGACCCAGACCAGGTCCAGGTTTGCCGGGCGATACGCAAAGTCCCACGCGGTGAGCGCTTCGGTGGTGCTGTAGTCCATGCGGTCAGGCCGTTCAAAATAGCCCGGCTCCCACTGCTCCGGCGAGGCCGGCGACACGGCTTCAAGGCGCAAGGCCGTCAGGCGGCCCTGGGCGTCAAGTGCGCCTTTGGCCCTGTGCAACGTGGCCGGGTGCATGAACAGCGAGCGCATTTCATCTTCACGGCTGTTCATCAGCTTCACCGGGACCTTGGCCTGTTGCGCCAGGTACGCCACTTCGAACAGCCAGTACTTGGCCTCCCGTGCGCCGAAACTGCCACCGGAGACCATCTCATTGATGGTGACGTTGTCCTTGGCGATACCGCACACCACGTGCGCCGCCTCCAATGCCGAAGACGGCACCTGTACGCCGCCCCAATAGGTGATGGCGTGGTCCTTGACCTGGGCGGTGATGCAGATCGGTTCCAGAGGGTTCTGGACTTTGTAGGGCATGCGGTAATCAGCTTCCAGCAGCCGCGCCGCGCCCGGCCATTGAGCATCGACATCACCCGCCTGCATCGCCGTGACCCGCAGCGCGGTTTTATCAGCCAGCGCCGCCGTCTGGGATGTGGCCAGCTGATCGCTGTCGAACCCGGCGAGGGGCGACTCGCTCCATTGCACCACCAGCAGCGCCCGCCCCTGCTGCGCGGCCCAGTAAGTGTCGGCCAACACCGCGACACCTTCCTGATTGCCGCCGAGCACGTCGGGACGGCCCGGTACCGCGATCACCTTGCGCACACCCGGGACCTGTAATGCTGCAGTGCTATCCACCTTCAAGACTTTCGCCCCCACCACCGGGGTGCGCAGGATCACCGCCACCAACAGGTCGGGCAATTGCACATCGATGCTGTACTTGAAACGTCCGCAGACCTTCGCCGCCGCATCGCGTTTATGGCGCAATTTGCCGATGTACTTGAACTGCGCGGGGTCCTTGAGCTTGACGGCTGTGGGCGCCGGCAAGTGCGCGGCCACACTCACCAGTTCGCCATAACCCAGGCTGCGCTGGCTGGTGCTGTGAACCACCCGGCCCTCCTCGGTGGTGCAGCTGTCAGGGCTGACCTGCCACTGCCTTGCCGCTGCCGCGATCAACAACGCCCGCGCGGTGGCGCCCGCCATGCGCAGGCGATCATATTCCAGCGACACACTGGTGCTGCCCCCGGTGGAATAGACTTTCCACACCGGGTGGATATAGGTTTCGAAGAAGGGGTTTTCCGGCGAGATGACCTGCACGGTCATCGGGTTGACGTCCAGCTCCTCCGCCACGCACGCGGCCAGTGCGGTGTGGGTGCCGGTGCCGGAATCGTGTTTGTGCACCACCAGTTTGACCGTGCCATCGGGCCATACCCGCACCCAGGCATTCGGCTCAAAGACAGTGGCAGGCGCCGGCGCTTTCGGGTCGCTGGCGCTGATGCCTGCGGGCAGGTAGAAGGCAACAGCCAAACCCGCAGCAACGGTGGCGCTGTGCTTGAGAAACTGCCGGCGTGGCAGCTCGATCCGGTTGCTCGTCATCACGCCTCCTTCGGCGCATTGGCTGCGCGCTTGATCGCCTTATTGATGCGCCCGTACGTGCCGCAGCGGCACAGGTTGCCGGACATCGCATCGCGGATCGACTCATCGGTGACCACCGCCCCGGTGATGAGCAGCGCCGCCGCCGACATGATCTGGCCGGATTGACAGTAGCCGCATTGCGGGACATCTTCGGCAACCCAGGCCAGTTGCAGCGGATGCTGCCCGGTGGGCGACAAGCCTTCGATGGTTGTGATGCGGTGCCCCGCCACCGCCGCCACCGGTAACTGGCAGGAACGCACTGCGACCCCGTCCAGGTGCACCGTGCAGGCTCCGCACAGCCCCATGCCGCAGCCGAACTTTGTGCCGGTGAGTTTCAAGTGGTCACGCAACACCCATAACAAGGGCATGGAGGGCGCAGTCTCTACCAGCTCGTGTCGTTCGCCGTTTACCGTGAATTCGATCATTGTCAGGCTCCAAAAGAGCGGCCCGTCTTTGTGCGGGCCTGGTGATCGAATAGTGGTAACCGCAGGCCAATCGGGCCAGCGACGATTTCTGCCACCCTGTGTAAGTAGGACTAACAGCATGTACAAACGATACCCGTCGGTACAGTCCATGAGCGCATTCATCCAGGCTGCGCGCAGCGGCAGTTTTTCCAGCGCTGCGCGCAAGCTCGACTTGACCCACAGCGCCATCAGCCAGCAGATCCGTGCCCTGGAAGACTTCATCGGCCAGCCGCTGTTCGTGCGCGAAGGCGGTGGCAGCAACCTGACCGATGCCGGCCAGTTGTTCGCCAGCGTGCTCTCTGACGGCCTGGCACAAATCGACCGCGCGCTGTCCTCAGTGAAGAACCGCAGCGTGGCGCAGCGGCTGACGCTCGATGTCGACAGCGAACTGGCGCAGAGCTGGCTCAACCCACGCTTGCCCGAGCTTCTGGATTTACTGCCCGGGCATGAAGTCGTGATGCTGTCGGTGCCACGCTCGGATCGCACTTCGTTCGAGCGGGTGGACCTGGCATTGCGTTATGGCTATGGCGACTGGGAAGACTGCGAGATGACGCAGATCTGCGGCGACCGGGTCATGGCGGTGGCCTCCCCCGGACTGCTTGAGCGGCACGGTCTGCAGCTGCCGATGACGCCGGCGCAGGTGTTGCAATTGCCGTTGCTGGGCTACACGCGCCGGTCGTGGATTCCGTGGCTGGATGCCGCAGGATTAACCCCCACCGAGCCGGCCGCGCGGGTTATTTTCGATAATGCGGCGAACCTGATTGCGGCGGCTGCAGCGGGGGTCGGTGCGGGATTGGTGCGTGGGCTGTTGGCAGCAGATGCGTTGCGCGCGGGGCGCCTGGTTGAACTGAACACCGCGCAGATCCCGGCGCATTACAACCTGTATGCGGTGTGGCCGCCGGGGCAAGCCGAGCGCGTGGCGCCAGTGGTTGAGGTGATCAAGCAGCTGGCCTCGCGTACACAATCCTGACGCCATCGCTGGCAAGCCAGCTCCCACAGGGATCAAAGTGTTGACCCAGTCTTTCTGACAACACAAAAACCTGTGGGAGCTGGCTTGCCAGCGATGAGGGCCGCCCAGTCAATACGAAACCATATCGAACGCATATCACCCCCCCGCCCAATT
>NZ_JZRI01000141.1:0-868 GCF_000952175.1 Pseudomonas sp. ES3-33
AGATGTGTATAAGAGACAGGTCTATAAGTATTTTTTTGGGTATAGGGTTGTTGTTGGTATTCTTTGTGGGCGGAGAGTCTGATGCTTCTTCACGTGATTTGTTGAATAGTTTTAGCAGTGTTGCTGTTGAGTGTTCTCCTTCACCATAAAGCGCCAGTTCAAAAATACCATTTGATACGCGTAGAAAATCTTTCGCTGCAAGGCTTATATGCGGGCCGCCGCAGAATAAAATTGTCTCAGGTAGAGCGCTTTTAATTAATTCACCCCAAGCGATCGCTGCTTGAACATGGCTGCTGAAAATAGATATTCCTACCAGTGCAGGTTGCCAGTCTATCAGGTCTTTTAATTCGTGAGAGTCTGAGGTGTATAAGTCAGAATAATCAAATATTTTGCATGTTACATGTGTTACATGTTTTTTTACGTAAGCTGATATGTTCTGGAGCCCCAAAGGCATTACTTTTTGCGGACCTTCGCCGTATGGCAGCGAAACTAACGCTAGTCGAGTAGGGTCGTAATTATCACTGTCCTTATTTAGTAAATTGCAGCACGCTTCGTTCATACGCACTCCTTGCTTCTTTGTCCTCAGACATATTGAAGAAAGCTGGATACCGCTCTGTTAGCGCCAAGGATTTTTCATGGGAATCCAGTGCTTCAATAAATTTTTTTTTCGGACTTTTCAGGAGGTGTGTGCCATTGTGAAAAAAACAATACCCGAGTTCTGTCAAGCATAAAACACCTTCATTGATTGCAGCTCTCATCTGTTGGCAGCCTTTGAGTTTAGAAGTGGGCATCGTTACACGATGCCCTGGTTGCTTCATCAAAACTCTGGCGCCGTTTTTCCAGCAACCATGTCGTACGTTCCATCTGG
>NZ_JZRI01000014.1:0-261 GCF_000952175.1 Pseudomonas sp. ES3-33
ATACCCCCTTCCGATGCAGGCGACACGTGAATTCTGTGACCTACACATATTGACCCGCACGACTCTCGAAAACTTGTTACCAGGTTACGTAACTCCGGCGCCACGGAAGAAAGCGTTTCGAACAGATTTTCTAGTCCAGTGAGCTTGACCAATGGCATCAACAATTGTGTTGCCATGGGATTAAGCATATCAATGACACCACTGGGATTGGTCCTTACCAATCCGACAGGTGATAGATACATGAATGAGAGTAATGCTTCG
>NZ_JZRI01000142.1:0-539 GCF_000952175.1 Pseudomonas sp. ES3-33
CATGACTGGGGTGAAGTCGTAACAAGGTAGCCGTAGGGGAACCTGCGGCTGGATCACCTCCTTAATCGACGACATCAGCTGCTCCATGAGCTCCCACACGAATTGCTTGATTCATTGAAGAAGACGAAAAGAAGCAGCCCGAAATTGGGTCTGTAGCTCAGTTGGTTAGAGCGCACCCCTGATAAGGGTGAGGTCGGCAGTTCGAATCTGCCCAGACCCACCAATTTTGTGTGGGAAACGCCTGTAGAAATACGGGGCCATAGCTCAGCTGGGAGAGCGCCTGCCTTGCACGCAGGAGGTCAACGGTTCGATCCCGTTTGGCTCCACCACTACTGCTTCTGATTGTGTAAAGCTTAGAAATGAGCATTCCATCGTTGTGATGGTGAATGTTGATTTCTAGTCTTTGACTAGTTCGTTCTTTAAAAATTTGGGTATGTGATAGAAAGATAGACTGAACGTTACTTTCACTGGTAACGGATCAGGCTAAGGTAAAATTTGTGAGTTGCTCTTAATTGAGTATTATCGAATTTTCGGCGAAT
>NZ_JZRI01000143.1:0-1240 GCF_000952175.1 Pseudomonas sp. ES3-33
CGGCAGCTCCTTGTATCTCGACTATCGCTCCATCAGGAGCGATAGTTCTCGACTGATCATCGAGGGAGGGATCTGGAAGCCGTGCAGCTCCTTAGGCTTTTTGCCTGTGACGTAGATTGTGCTCCAACCCTCCACACTCACTCGTACAGTTCGAACGGTATCTTGGGCCCGTCTCTGGCGAGAGCCCGCATTCACAAGGTTGGACAGAGTGCAGTGATGATCGAAATTGATCTAATTGGGGAGACGGTTATGTCCAGTTTCGTCGGCGTCGATGTCGCAAAAAACACCTTTGATATCGCTACACATCTGCCAAACGGCAAGCACAAAACCAAGGCCAAACTGGCTAACGAAACCAAGGGTTTCAAAGAGTTTGAAGCCTGGTTGCATAAGCAGGTCGAGCCCTCGGCTCTGATCGTGATGGAAGCCACCAGCGTCTATCACCTGGAACTCGCTGAGTTCGTCTACAACAAGGGCTATAGAGTTTGCGTGGTGAATCCGGCCACGACCAATGCGTATGCAAAAAGCGAATTGCGTCGGATCAAAACCGATAAAAGCGATGCCAAGCTGATTGCCGACTTCGCCAAAGAAAAACATGAAAAGCTGCAGCTCTGGGCACCGGAGCCGCTGAAGTATCGCCAGTTAAAAGCCATGGTGCGCCGCCTGGATGACCTTCAGGAAATGGAGCAAATGGAGCTCAATCGTCTCGATGTGTCTGACGAGAAGGTCAAAAATTCGATCAATTCCGTACTACGTCACATCGAAAAAGAGATCGCTGAAACGCACAAGGCGATCAAAAAACACATCGATGATGACCCGGACATGCGCCAGATGCGCGACTTGATCGTGACCATCGACGGTATCGGGCAGAAAACGCTTGAGCGGCTGCTGGCCGAGCTGGGTGACTTGCGCAAATATGACAATCCTCGCCAACTAGTCGCTGCTGCAGGGTTGAACCCAAAGCTGCAGGACTCGGGGCTGCTCAAAGGCCGCACCGTGATCTCGAAGATTGGCTCCGCGCGCGTACGGGCAGGCCTTTACATGCCCGGATTAGTCGCGCTGAAGCATAACAAGGCGATCATGGCAATGAAGGATCGCCTGAAGGCCAACGGCAAGGCCCCCAAGCAGATCATCTGTGCCGCGATGCGCAAGCTGCTGCATTTCGTTTACGGCGTGCTCAAGTCGGGCCAACCATATGACCCGAAACTTGCGCTTGCTCAGTGAGGTTCAAGACGGTATCTAC
>NZ_JZRI01000144.1:0-33821 GCF_000952175.1 Pseudomonas sp. ES3-33
AGATGTGTATAAGAGACAGATATAATACAGTGTCAGTGTTTTATGATAATCAACAACGCCTGTCAAGGCAATCGCATGAAGCTCACCTGAGACCTAATAGTTCAGCCCGATAATCATCAGAGGTTGCAGCAATCAGCCTTCGTGCCTTGATGCCACCCTTGCGCTTGACCGGATCCAACCGGATCAAATTCAATGTAAGTTGCTTGAGAACGGCCATGTTGTGGGCAGCATGCCCGGTTCGGATCCGCATCTGATCGTCACCAAAAATGACATCCATGCACCAGTGGACGCGGTTCTCCACGCCCCAGTGCGCCCTGATGGCATGTGCGATGCGCTCTGCATCCGGAGCAAGACTGCTGATGTAGTAACGGCGCTCCAGGCTGGTCTGGTTGCCCACAGTCCGCTCGGACTCCAGCATCACGAAAGTGCGCAGTCCTGGCCAGCGTTCTGGCTGTGGCAGGCACTGGAGTTGGTCGAAAACATGGCAGCGACGAACCTCCAGCCGGCCATGGTCCTTCTCGACATGCTCGAAGTGCGCATGGGGTACCCGGGCAGGATCGCCGTCCAAAAAGGTGTCAGCGAAGTCATCGATCGCTTCGGCCAGCTTCGGCTGGTTTCCCTTGATGGCCAGCAGATAGTGCGCCCCGCGATCGAGAATGGCCTGTGCAATGTCCGGCTGGGTACCCATGGCATCGATCGTCACGGTGCAGCCCTCAAGCGCCAGTGTGGCCAGCAGCTCAGGAATGGCGGTCTTCTCGTTGGACTTCTGGGAGGTCGCCCTCTGCCCGAGAATCAGCCCTGAATCAGCCGCAAAAGCGCTGACCAGGTGCAACGGGGCCGTGTTTTTCTTGCCGGAGCGGCGACTGGTCTTGCCGTCTAGGGCAACCACTTGCGGAGAAAGGGCCGGTAGGATCGCCGCAACCCAACAGCGGAAGGCCTGCTCGAACTCCTCTGGATCGATCAGGCTGAATAGCCGTCCAAAGGTGTCGTGTGAGGGAATGCCGTGGGGTAGTTTCAGAATACGGCGGAACCAGTCCAGCCGCTGCTCAGCCCAGAGTTCGATTTCGATGAAGGTGTCAGCGCCGGCAAGCACGCCGCAGATAGCCACGACCAGTGTTTCGACCAGGTCGTGACGAATCTTGCCCTGCTGACGGGGATCATTGATGGCGACCAGAACATCGGAGATTGGTATGTGATGCGACATTGCAGGGCATCCTGAGTAGAGAGGCGCTCAGGATGCCCGCTGGGAAAGGACTCATTCAAATCGGCAGGCGTTCATGCGATTGCCCTGCAACGCCTGTTTAGATGCTGGTAGATGCGAATTTTTTGGCGTACAGTCAAAATTTTCTGATGGTTGCTTAGTGTGTTGGCGCTGATGGAAAATTGACCCACCCTGCCGATTGAAATTTGACCCAGGGCGGATTGCTGATTTTGTTACCAGCAACTGTGGATAAGTCTACCAGCGCAGCTGCTGTTGCCCCCACTCCTTCGCTAGCCCAGTTCAGTTGTTTAAGACCTGCCACACGCAGCCATGTAGCAGGCCGTCGTCGCCATGAAATCAGAACGGCTCATCGTCCTCCGGTTCCTGGCCGCCCTTACGCTTTCGCTCCCGTGATTTGATCTTGGCCTGGGCCGCCAAGCTACTGTGTTGCAGGCGATAGGACTCGTTACCGGTTTCGACGATGTGGCAGTGGTGGGTCAGCCGATCCAGCAGGGCGGTGGTCATCTTGGCGTCGCCGAACACGCTCGACCATTCGGCGAAGCTCAGGTTGGTGGTGATCACCACGCTGGTGTGTTCGTACAGCTTGGATAGCAGGTGAAACAGCAACGCACCGCCGGCCTGGCTGAAGGGCAGATAACCCAGTTCGTCGAGGATGACCAGATCCATGCGCAGCAGAGCTTGGGCGATCCGCCCGGCTTTGCCGTCGTGCTTTTCGCGCTCCAGCAGATTGACCAGATCGACCGTGGAGTAGAAGCGCACGCGCTTGCCGTGCCGGGTGATGCCGGACACGGCCAGCGCAGTGGCCAGGTGGGTTTTACCGGTGCCAGGCCCACCGATCAGCACCACGTTCTGCGCGGTGTCGGTAAAGGCCAGACTGGCCAGTTCGCTGATCAAACGAGCGTCTGCGCTGGAGGCGCTGAAGTCGAAGCCGGCCAGGTCGCGGTGCATCGGCAGCTTGGCCATGTTCATCTGGTGGCTCACCGAGCGCATGGCGCGATCTGTGTGCTCTTGTTCCAGCAGGTGTTCGAGCAGCCACTTGGACGAGGCTGTGTTCGACTCACCCTGCGCAGTCAACTCCGCCCAGGCCGTGGCCATGCCGTGCAGGCGCAGCTCCTTGAGTTCCGCCATCAAATCACGCATGACCGATCTCCTCGGTCTGGCCACGCAGGCGGTCGTAGCGCGCCGTGTTAGCGACGGGGGCTTCCTTGAGCGACAAGTGGGTTTCGACGCTGGGTGGTGGTTCGGTCGCGGCCAGGCGCGCCACGACATTGAGGATGTGTTCGGCGCTCAGGCTGCCGCTTTCCAGTACCAGCTCAACAGCCACCAGCACCGCATCGAGCCCGGCGACCGGTACGGCAGCCAGAACTTGCGCCATGATCCGGTCACCGCCGGCATGACGCCCCAGACCGTGCTTAAGCTGACGCAGCGGCGCCGGCAGATCAGCAAAGGGCGCGCCGTTGCGCAGCGCACCGGGCTTGCGTTCGATCAGCGGGAGGTAGTGCTGCCAGTCATAGCTGACCTGGTCGCGATCCAGCAAGCGGACATGGCTGGCGATCAGCGCGTCGTCAGCCACCACCTCGATTCGCGTCGGATACAAACGGCTGCTGACCCACTTACCCGCATACTCACACGGCACCGAGTAGCGGTTGCGCCCGACGCTGACCAGGCAGGTGCTGGAGACCCGCGCAGGCCGCTCGACGTAACCGTCGAATGGCGCTGGCACAGGCATCAGTTCAGCGCGCTCCAACTCCAGCACTTCGGCCACACTCAGCCCGCTGTATTGAGGGTGCGTCAGCTCGTTCCAAAGCGCGCGGCAGCGCTGGCCCAGCCAGGCATTGAGTTCCTCGAAGGAGTGAAACTGGCAGTCCTGGGCGTCTAGCCAGATACGCCTGCGGCTGTCTTGCACGTTCTTTTCAACGATGCCCTTTTCCCAACCAGCGGCGACGTTGCAGAAGTCCGGATCGAACAGGTAATGCGCGCACATCACCGCAAAGCGCGCATTCACCGCCCGGCCTTTGCCCTTATTGACCTTGTCGACGGCGGTCTTCATGTTGTCGTAGATGCCCCGGCGCGGCACGCCGCCCAAGGAGCCGAACGAGCGTGTATGGGCGTCAAATAACATCTCATGGCCCTGGCTCGGATACGCCACAAGCCAGAACGCACGGCTGGCACACAGCTTCAGATGTGCCACCTGCATACGCCGGTAAATGCCGCCGACCAGCAAGCCTTCCTCGCTCCAGTCAAACTGAAACGCCTCGCCAAGAGCAAAGGTCAGCGGCACAAAGGCCTGCGACGCCTTGCCCTGTCCCCCTCGCCAGGCACGGATAAACGCGGTGAGCTGGCTGTAGCCACCGTCATAACCTTCGGCTTTGATTTGCGCCAACAGCGCCTTGGCACTGCGCCGCTGTTGCTTGGGCCGCAGCGAATCGGCTTTTAGCGCCTGCTCCAGCGTGGCGTGAAAAGGGCTGAGTTTGTTGAAGATCGCGCGGCGTTGGTAGACCGGCGGCTTGGCCTCAGGTGCTCTGACCCACTTGCGAATCGTGTTGCGCGCCAACCCGGTGCGCTTGGCTATCTCATGCAGCGACAGCTTGTCGCGGAAATACATCCGGCGAATTTTGCCCATCATTTCCATACTGATCACCCTGTGTTCTCCTGCTCAAAAATTGAGCAGAAGCAGTTGAACACCTGGGTCAGTTTTCAGTCGGCAGAACAGCCTCTACTGGGTCAGTTTTCGGTCAGCGGCAACAGGGCCGGGCATCCGCCGCAGATGAGCGATCAATGAGCAACCCCTACCCTATTCAAACCCTCAATCACTCTTACCTGGGCAGTGGCATCTACGAGTTGCTGCGCGAGGCACTGATCACCGGGCGTTTCCAGCCCGATGACCGCCTGCGCATCCGCGACCTGGCCGAACAACTGGGCACCAGCGTCACACCGGTGCGCGACGCGATCCTGCAACTGGCCAAGGAACAGGCGCTGATCCTCAAGACCCCGCGTGACATCCGCGTACCCATCCTCACCGCCGCGCAATACGGCGAGATCCGCAGCATCCGCCTGGCGCTTGAAGGCCTGGCTGCGGAGACGGCCGCCGCGCTGGTGACCGACAGCGAACTCGCAGACCTGCAAGCCTGCATCGAAAACAACATCGCCGCGATCAACGCCCAGGACTTGCAAGCCGCTCTCAAGTGCAATCAGCAATTTCACTACGCGCTGACCACCATCGCGCGCATGCCGGTGCTGGCGGGTTTGCTCGATAGCCTGTGGATGCGCACCGGCCCACTGATCGCCCGTGCCTATGGCAACTTCAACGAGCGCATGGCCATCGACCATCACTGGGAAGTGCTCGACGCACTCAAGCGCCGCGATGGCGCGGCGGCACGGGCGGCCATCTGCCGTGACATTCTCGATGGCAACGAGAAGATGCTCGAGTACATCGAGATGGCGCAGGCGGACTGATTGGCAGTCAATTCGACTGTTGACGAAACATAGATGACCAGTTAGTTTATTAAAACTTTCTCATCACTGGATGTCTCTGTCATGGCTCGCCCGGTCAACCTCGAAGTCAGATCCCGTTTGCTGTCGATTGGCCGCCAGGTGGTTCACAACCGTGGCTTCAACGGCTGCGGCGTCCAGGACATCACCGCCGCTGCCGAGATTCCCAAGGGCTCTTTCTACAACTACTTCGCCAGCAAGGAAGACTTCGCGGCAGAGATCCTCGAGGAATACTGGACCTCGATCGAAACCCGCCACGGGCCGATCTTCTACGACGCCCGGGTCAAGCCGCTGGAGCGCATCGGCCAGTTCTTCCAGGCCCTGGTGCTCGAGCACGGCGAGCATGAATACAGCCTGGGTTGCCTGATTGGCAACCTGTCCCTGGAAATGTCCAATGGCAGCGAACAAACCCGCAAGCGTCTGGCCGATGTGCTGGCGCGCTGGGAAGGTTTGCTCGCGAGCTGCCTGCGTGAAGCGCAGCAGCGCCGCGAACTCTCTGAAACTCACGACGCCGAAGCGCTGGCCAGTGTCATCGTCGAAGGCTGGGAAGGTGCGGTCATGCGCGGCAAGGTCCTGCGCGACGGTGCACCTCTGCAGCGTTTCGTATCGATGGTCTTGCCTCGGCTATTGGAGTGAGTTTTTTTTCCTCATTAATAAGACGACTGGTCATTTATATAAAGCAACATTCACGTCTCATCCACGCAAGCACCCAAGAGGTAAATCGTCATGAGCCATCTGTACGCCGACCCCGCCGAACCCGCACTGCCTGCCACTGGTTTCAAGCTCGACCTGAGCAAAGCCGCCCTGGTGGTCATCGACCCACAGAACGACTTCCTCAGCCCTGCCGGCGCCAGTTGGGCGGTGTTCGGTGAGAGCATCGTCGAGAACAACACCGTCGAAAACCTGGAAAAACTGTTCAAGGCCTTCAAGGCTCACGACCTGCCCGTGGCCGTGTCGCCACACTATTACTACCCGCACGACCACGACTGGCATTTTGGCGGTCCGCTGGAAAAGGTCATGCACAGCATCTGCATGTTCGATCGCAAGGGACCGAACACCCTGGAAAACTTCGAAGGCTCCGGCGCCGATTTCCTCGAGATCTACAAGCCGTACATTCTCGACGGCGAGACCATCATCGCCTCGCCGCACAAGGTCTACGGCCCGGAAACCAACGACCTGGCGCTGCAATTGCGCAAGAAAGGCGTGTCGCAGATCATCCTCGCCGGCATGGCGGCCAACCTTTGCGTGGAATCACACCTGCGCGAACTGCTCGAACAGGGCTTTGAAATAGTCGTGGTACGCGACGCCACCGCCGGCCCGCGCCTGCCGGATGGCGACGGCTACCTGGCGGCCATCATCAATTACCGCTTCCTCGCCCACGGGCTGTGGACCACCGAAGAGACTATCGCGCAACTGCAACCGGCTTGATCGTGCCCGAGCGGCCGGGCATCGCGCCCCCCCGCTCTTTCTCGAGAACCCCCGATGAAAATCCCCGCCCGTTATGAGCATTTCGTTTTCGGCGTCGTTCAATCCGGCCTGACCTGCGCGGTCGCGGCCGCCATCGCCACCACACCCCATGCGCTCGACCTGGCCTTTGCCGGCCGCTGGTTGAACGCGTGGGCGCTGTCGTGGGTATCGATGTTGCCGGTGGTGGTGCTGGCGGCGCCGATGATTCGGCGCGTGGTGAGGCGGATGACGGTGGGCTGAATGACTTGGCTATGACTCACCCAACACACCGCCATCGCGAGCATGCTCGCTCCTACCGGGGGCTTCGGGGCTGCTCGCGACAGGCGCGCAAGCCCGCACCCGACGCACGAAATACTGTGCCCGTTCGCATTTTCGCAATAAACCACTTTTCATCCGCGCATTTGTAGCCGCTTCGTTCACGGACAAGCCGGTACATTAGACCTCCATGGTCCCGCAGAGCGACCGACAACAAAACCTACAGCTCGCCCAAGAAAATCTGCCAACCATTCGGAGTCTTTCCATGAGCACATTGCGCACTACAGCTTTCCAACTCGCGAGTCTGGCCCTGTTCATCGGTAGCGCCACCCAGGCCATGGCCGAGGACATCACGTTCGTATCCCAGGGCGGTGCTTATCAGGAAGCCCAGAGCAAGGCGATCCTGGAGCCTGCGGCGAAAAAGCTCGGTCTGACGCTCAAACAGGACAGCTCGCCCAAGGCCTACCCGATCATCAAGACCCAGGTCGAGAGCGGCAAGGTCACCTGGGACGTGGTGGACCTGCCCACTGGCGACTGCATCCGTGGCGAAGCCGAAGGGCTGTTCGAGAAGCTCGACCTTGCGCTGATTCCCAATGCCGCGCAAATACCCGACAGCCTCAAGGACGAATACAGCGTCGGCTACATCAGCTACTCCACGGTGCTGGCGTATCGCACGGACGCGTTCAAAGGCGCGGACGTACCCAAGACCTGGGCCGACTTCTGGGACACCAAAAAATACCCGGGCCAGCGCTCCCTACGTAACCTGCCACGTCCAACCCTGGAAATCGCGCTGCTGGCCGATGGCGTGCCGATGGACAAGCTCTATCCGCTGGACGTCGATCGCGCCTTCCGCAAGCTTGAGCAGATCAAGCCCGACATCGCCACCTGGTGGACGTCCGGCGGGCAGTCGGCGCAGCTGATCAGCGACGGCGAAGTGGACATGATCCAGGCCTGGAACGGCCGTATCACCGCCGTACAGGCCGCCGGCGCACCCGTGGCATTCGACTACAACCAGGGTGTGCTGGAAACCAACTCGTTGTGCGTCCTCAAAGGCTCGCCGCACAAGGTGGCCGCCATGAAATTCGTCAACGAGGCCATCGATGCCAAACTGCAAGCGGCGTTGCCGATGATCATCGACTACGGCCCGCTCAACCCCGAAGCCTTCAAGACCGGGGTAATCCCGGCCGAGCGCGAGGCCAAGCTGCCTTCCGCACCCGGCAACATCTCGCGCCAGGCCCTGCTCTCGGCGCAATGGTGGGCCTCCGAAGCCGGGGTCAAGGCCGAAGAACGCTGGTTGTCCTTCGTCCAGAAAAAATAGCCATCGGCCGTTGCTGCGCCGCAGGCCAGAGGCCTCGGCGCAGGACATGCCGTCTACCCCCGCGATTTCGACATAAAGCGCTTGCGCACCGGTCAATTGCGTCCACTTCATTCGTTGGCATCCCGGTACATTAGGCCTGAGGGTCCCGCAGAGTGACCTGTGCAGACAACTCGCGCTCGCCTCAAGTACCTGCCCACCATTGGGAGTTCTTCACATGACATTACCCGAGCACCGCACCCTGCTGTCCGCCAGGACGACTGCCACCGCCAGCGCTACCCGTCAGTGCTGGATACCCTCCAGCACTGCGCAGTGACGAGAGGTCATCATGTCCAACGCCTATCTCGCCAAATCCATGCCCGACTCCAGCGACCAGCAGCACCAGCCGCCCATGACCAGCGAAGACGCCCTGGCCCGTGAAGAACGCAAGGAGCACACCTCCATGCTGTTGCTGCTCACCCCGGCGCTGGTCATGGTCGTGGTGCTGTTGATCATGCCGCTGTGCTGGCTGGCCTTTCAGTCGGTCCAGACCGAGGAAGGGTTTTCCCTGGCCAACTACATCCGGATTTTCCAGGAAAGCATTTACTGGGACACCTTCGCCCTGACCTTCAAGATCAGTTTCCTGGTGACGATCCTGTCGATCGTCATGGGCTTCCCCATTGCCTACGCCGCTTCGCGCCTGCAGGGTTTCTGGGCCAACCTGATTCTGATCTGCGTGATCCTGCCGTTCTGGACCAGCGTGCTGGTGCGGGCCTATGCCTGGCTGGTGCTCCTGCAACGCCGCGGACTGGTCAATCAGACGCTGATGGACCTTGGCATCATCGACCAACCCCTGACGCTGATGCACAACACCACTGGCACGGTAATCGGCACCCTGCACGTCATGCTGCCCTTTATGGTCCTGCCGCTGTATTCGGTGATGAAAAAAATCCCCCAGGACCTCATGCAAGCGTCCGAGAGCCTTGGCGCCAAACCCTTCTACACCTTCCGCCGGGTCTTCCTGCCGATGGCAGCGCCGGGGGTCATGGCCGGTTCCATCCTGGTGTTCGTCATCTGCCTAGGCTTCTTCATCACCCCGGAACTGCTCGGCGGTGGCCGCACGATCCTGGTGTCGATGCTGGTGCAACGCAACGTCGAGCTCTATCACGCCTGGGGCGCAGCCAGCGCAGTCGGCCTGGTGCTGCTGTTTGTGGTGTTCCTGATCTTCTGGGGCATCAATCGCTTCATCCCCATCGAACGCATCCTGGGAGCGCGCTAAATGAACCTGCTTGCCAACCTGCGTCACCTTCGCCTGTCCCACGTGCTGTTCACGGTGCTGGTCGCGGCGATCCTGCTGTACCTGATCATCCCGGTGCTGATCGTGGTACCCATGTCGTTCTCCGAGGCGCGCTTCCTGCAATTCCCTCCCAAGCAATGGTCCTTCCACTGGTACGAGGCGTTCTTCAACAGCGTGGAGTGGATGTCGGCGGCGCGGGTCAGTCTGATCACGGCATTTTTCACCATGGCCATCAGCCTGCCGATTGGTATGGCGGCCGCCTACGCCATCAACAACTCCAGCCTGAAGGTGGTGCGTACGCTGCAGATCATCCTGCTGCTGCCGATGATGGTGCCCATCATCCTGATCGCCGCCGGCGTGTTCTTCGTTTACGCCCGGGTCGGCCTGATCAGCACGCTGACCGGCCTGGTGCTGGCGCACATCATGCTCGCCTTGCCCTACGTGATCATCGCGCTGCTGGCCGGTCTG
The DNA here is from genome assembly GCF_000952175.1 of Pseudomonas sp. ES3-33. Lineage (NCBI taxonomy): Bacteria > Pseudomonadati > Pseudomonadota > Gammaproteobacteria > Pseudomonadales > Pseudomonadaceae > Pseudomonas > Pseudomonas sp. ES3-33. Next base: position 9,496 of record NZ_JZRI01000144.1, read on the forward strand.
CGTAACTTCGACATGTCCCAGGAAATGGTGGCGCGCAGCCTGGGCATGAACCGCTTTCGCGCCTTCATGGCCGTGACCCTGCCGCAGATCAAGCCCAGTGTGGTCTCGGCGACACTGTTCGCCTTCATCACCTCGCTGGATGAAACTGTGGTGGCGCTGTTCATCTCCGGCGGCGACAACCAGACTCTGACCAAGCGCATGTTCACGGCGCTGCGCGACGAGATCGATCCGACCATTGCCGCTATCAGTTCGATCCTGATCCTGGCGTCGCTGATCCTGGTGGTGATTGCCGGTCGCAACAAACAATAACCAACAACGCACTCCCCCTCTGCAAACACACTTGCCCGCCATTGCGGGCAAGTGTGTTTTTGCGTCCTGACCACGCACGCCCATGCCGACGTGCAGCCCAGCACAGCCTGCCGTCACACGGCTTAATTCAGCATCTATCACCCGTGTCCAGGCCCATCTCGGGGGAACCGCAGAATTCGGAAAAAATCGTACGCTAAGCTAACGGTGTTCTCGTGACAGCTCTTTGACTAGGCTTTCTAAGGCCATTCTGATAGCCCTGACTTCCTGAAAAGCCATGGCTAAAATTTGTGCGGCTAAAAGGGATAACCGATGGTAAAGTAAGTTATCCCTGTCGAGATACTGAAAAGCGTTATCCTCGTTTTTCCCAAAACTGTTTTGCCAGTTCGCTCAGAGCGCTAGTTAACTGAGCGACAGATTTCGCACTTTGCAAATTATTCTGCCCGGTCTGTACATTGGTATCAGCAGCATCGCGTATATTGATAATACTGCGGTTTATGTCTTCACTTACTGCTCCCTGCTGCTCGACCGCAGTCGCTATTTGCGCGTTCATGTCGGTAATTTCGTTAACGCGTTGGCCAATTCCATCAAGAGCTGTAGCTGCTTCCTCTGCGTGAGCTACACTCGTGTGCGCTTGCCGACTACTTTGCTCCATGACTGTAACAGCGGATTGCGCTCGCTCTTGTAGAGCGCTGATCATGCTTTGAATATCCGTTGTCGATTGCTGTGTGCGAGCAGCAAGACTGCGAACCTCATCGGCGACAACAGCAAAACCACGCCCCTGCTCACCAGCACGCGCGGCCTCAATTGCTGCGTTGAGTGCCAACAAATTCGTTTGCTCGGCGATCCCTCGTATAACGTCAAGAACTTTTGATATCTCGTTACTTTGACCTTCAAGCTCATGAATAACCTGAGCGGCTTGCCTAATTTCACCTTCAAGGGCAGTGATTGACTGGCTTGTGTGGGCTACCAGACGCTGGCCAGATGCCGTCTCAGTGTCTGCTCTTCCGGCCGCATCTGCAGCATGCTGTGCATTGCTCGCAACCTCTTGAATGCTTGCCGCCATTTGGTTTACTGCCGTTGCTATTTGATCTGTCTCTGCCTGCTGCTCAACTGTAAGTACATTGCTTGACTCAATATCCTTTAGTAGGCCTCGGGTGTGTTCGCTAAGCCGATTTGATGCATCACCTATGCGACCTACTATGGCGCCTGTTTCAGCTTGCATCATTCGTAAAGCAAACTCTATTTGGCCAAACTCATCGGTGCGCCCAGTGTAGAGGGATTGACTTAATGGGTTATTGGAAATATTCCTGGCTCTTTCAACCAGTCTTCCAAGAGGAGAGAGAATAGCCAAAACACTAACAGAGCTTAAGCTTCCTGACATTAAAGTGGGCGGTTACAGGAGCTGAGTGCAACACGGTTATTGAATTGAAGCTGGAGCATCATGCCGCATAGCCATAGCTTCCTGCATCACCTCGTCCATAACCTCGATCGGACACTTGAAGTCGAAGCGCTTACGGGGGCGCATGTTCAGTTGCAGTGCGATGGCATCCAGTTCCTCCTGGCTATGCACCGACAAGTCCGTGCCTTTGGGCAGGTACTGGCGGATCAGGCCATTGATGTTTTCGTTACTGCCGCGCTGCCAAGGGCTGTGCGGGTCGCAGAAGTAAATCGCCACCCCGGTCTGCTGGGTGATTTCAGCATGCCGCGCCATTTCTCGGCCCTGGTCGTAGGTCATGCTCTTGCGCATCGCCAGCGGCATGCCATTGAGCGCTGCACTGAAGCCTTCCATCGCCGAGGTCGCCGTCGCGTCGTTCATCTTCACCAGCATCAGGTAGCCACTGGTGCGCTCCACCAGCGTACCTACAGACGAGGCGTTGGCCTTGCCCTTGATCAGGTCGCCTTCCCAATGCCCTGGCATCAGTCGGTCTTCGATCTCCGGCGGACGTACATGAATACTGACCCTCTCAGGGATCTGACCGCGCCGATCCACGCCGCCAGAGCGCGGCCTGCGCATCGTCTTGCTTTGGCGCAGGCAGATGATCAGCTCTTTACGCAGCTCGCCGACTGGCAAGGCATAGATCGCGTTATAGATCGTCTCGCGACAGACGTAGGCATCTCTGAGGCTGGGAATATTCATGCTGCGCAGCTTGCCGGCAATCTGCTCGGGAGACAAACGCTCACGCAGCATATGCGCCACCAATTCGAAGCGCTCGCTACCCGGCAACAGCTTTTGCTTCGGTCGACACACCTGACGGCGGGCCTGCATCTGCTGCTGGGCCACGCGGGCCGAGTAGCCGCCACAGGCATCTCGATTGCGGCGCAGCTCCCGGCTGATGGTCGAAGGGGATCGGTTGATCAAGCAGGCAATCCCGCGCAGGCTGAAACCTTGGGCATGACCGATTTGAATGGTGGCGCGCTCTTCAACGCTGAGTTCGGAATAAGACATAGGGACAGCACCGTACCGGAAAGGTCAGGTGTTGCACTCAGTTTTCGCCGCCGCCCCCTTATTATCACTGCGAGGTGAATAGCTTTTCTGCCAATTGATTATGCCAATGCGATTCTCTTCGCCGAAGATTTCGTCCATGAGCATGCCAAGTCTAAATAGTTCCCTATGATCAATACAGATAGCCATAACCCCGCCTGGGGTTAGCATCTCACGCATCATCCAGATTCTGGGTGTCATGAAGCGCAACCATTTGCTGTGCTTGGACCCATCATCTTTAGGAACTACATCGCCGAGATCTGGATCGTTTGGATCCTTGTCCCACTTGTCGTTATAGCGGAAGTCCTCGCCGGTGTTGTACGGCGGGTCTGTTACTACAAGATCAACTTGACCACGATATTTATAGAGCGTGACCATCGCAGAAAGGTTTTCACCGTCCCAGATCTCATTCTCTGACTGGGCGGTTTCCTCTCCAAAGGATACTTTCTTGATAATACGATGCAGCTTCGGCTTGACCTGGCGGATGATCTGCCAGGGAGCAGCCCGCCCGGTGTAACTCATAACGATGCCATTCTTGCCAGCATCGGCAAGCGCCGCATCATGCTCCTGCAGCATACGGACCAAGGCGGCCCTCGGCAGTTGTTCGTAATCCATGCTTGCCCCTTGAATTCGTGCGGCGGCACCGAAAAGCTGAAAATTCTAGTACCGCTCGTGGATGCTTCACCATCCCTAGGGTGGCGAGTGTACTTGTGAACGTATTGATTTGGCTGTTAAACCGTTGAAAAAGACGGATCAACTGAGTTCCAAACGGGCTGCGTACTGGCTGGCAGATGCGAATCCGGCGCACGCCGCTCCCTTCTGGGCTCAAGCCCGCGAAGCGGGCATAAAGAACCCGGCCGAGGCCGGGATCCTTATGGGCTTATGGGCCGGCGTATTGGTCTGCCCAGTCCAAAGCCGGTGCCACGGGAGCTTGCACCTCCTGAGGCCAGGTTTTGGAGCCCACTGCAAATCGCCCGTAACCCATTAAAAGATAGCTGGGCATCCGACGAAAAGAGCACCAAGGCACCATTACCCTTGAGCTACAGCGCCGCTACGGGGCACCAGTTTGATTTCAACGCGGCGATTTTGGGCGCGACCCTCGGCGGTGTCGTTGGGGGCAATGGGCGAGCTGGAGCCTGCACCAAAGGTTTGCAGGCGCGAAGGATCGACGCCATTGCTGCGCAAAGAGAAAAAGGGGACTGATTTATGTGCGCCAGGCAAAGCTTGGTCGCCTGGGAATGACGGCGCAAGCCGTCACGAAATGGCGTAAGAAACCCAGCGGGTATGACCCCCGCCCGGTAAAGGTTAGCCACCGACCGGAAGCGAGTCTTGCGTGGTGACCGGGTAACCGGCGCTGCGAAGCGTAGACAGCAGAAAAGGGGATTTATTTTCCCTACTCTAAAACGGCCGCTGTTGGCCGATTGCTGCCTGTCGTGGACGACCGTTTAACTTCAAAGCCTGACTGGATTGCAAACTGCTGACACGCGTAGATTCTGTTTTCGACTCGTTTAATGCCGTCGATGCCAGGCCATAAACAGAGAGGAAACAACCGCTCGAAAATTCGAGCCATAGACTCTAGAGCCAGTGGGTAGTCGGAGTCATGTTCCTGCAACCATCAAATCCAGATTCTGCACCGCCGCTCCAGCGGCTCCCTTCCCAAGATTGTCAAACACCGCAGCCAACAAAACCTGCCCCGTCTCATCATTTTCACACACCACCAATCGCAAACTATCAGTCCCGTTAAGCGCCTGAGGATCAAGGCACGTCAACCCTTTGGCCTCCTGCATCGACATCACCTGTACATGGTCCGCATCGACGTAGTGCTGCATAAGACACGCATGCAACCGCACCGCATCCACGCCCGGCGCCAACAAGCGAAGTTGCAACGGTATGGTCAGCACGATCCCCTGCCGAAAAGCCCCATAAGCCGGCACAAACATCGGCCGCTCCATCAGACCGCTTTGCTGCTGAATCTCCGGAATATGTTTGTGTGCCAGCCCCAGACCATAAACCTGAAACGCGGGCGCCTGTGATGCGCCCTCTCCCTCATGCTCTTGCACGCCAACGCGCCCTTTTCCGGAATAGCCCGACACAGCATGAATGTTCGTCGGATAGTCCCTGGGCAGCAACCCGGCCTCCAGCAATGGGCGCAGCAGCCCTATCGCCCCCGTGGGATAGCAACCGGGATTGCTGACCCGCCGTGCCGTGGCGATGCGTTGGGCCTGCTGCGAGTTCATCTCCGCGAAACCATAGGTCCAGTCTGGATGGGTGCGGTGCGCCGAACTCGCATCGATCACCCGAACGGCGGGGTTTTCGATGCTCGCTACAGCGTCGCGTGCGGCTTGGTCGGGCAAGCAGAGAATCGCGATGTCGCAGGCGTTGATGATTTCGGCGCGACGTTGCGGATCCTTGCGATGTTCGGGGCTGAGCGTGATAAGCCGCAGATCGGTCCGGTCGCGTAGACGTTGATGGATTTGCAACCCGGTGGTGCCTTGGTCGCCGTCGATGAATATAAGAGGACTTGCCATGGAATGCTCTCGGACATAGGAAATCAGGAGTTCCAATCTTCAGTGAGGGGCTAAGATAGGAAAAGTTGAATTTCTAAACGATGAAATTCAGCTTTTCTGAACAAGGAGTGACTCATGCGCGAAATCAGCCTGGACCGTCTGCGCACGTTGGTGGCCATTGCCGACCTGGGTTCGTTTGCCGAGGCGGCCCGTGTGCTGCACCTCGCGCCACCCACGGTCAGTTTGCATATTGCCGACCTGGAGTCGCGGGTTGGCGGAAAGCTGTTGTCGCGCACACGTGGGCGCATTCAGCCTTCGGCGATTGGAGAAACGCTGGTGGAGCGCGCGCGGCGCCTGTTGGCGGATGCGGAGCAGGCGCTTGAGGACGTGGAGCGTCAGGTGCAGGGCTTGGCCGGGCGTGTGCGGCTGGGTGCCTCCACAGGGGCCATCGCACAGTTGATGCCGCAAGCTTTGGAGACGTTGGGCCAACGCCATCCCGCTATCGATGTGCAGGTCGCGGTGCTCACGTCGCAGGAAACTTTGAAGAAGCTTGCCGAGGGCTCTTTGGAGATCGGTCTGGTCGCGCTGCCACAGACCCCGGTGAAGGAATTGCGGATCGAGCCATGGCGGCGGGACCCGGTCATGGCCTTCTTGCCGGCTCGCTGGGAATGCCCGGATGTTGTGACCCCCGGTTGGCTGGCCGCCCAGCCATTAATTCTGAATGACAAAACTACTCGGCTTTCGCGCTTGACCTCGGAGTGGTTCGCCAGTGATGGACGGCAGCCCACGCCGCGTATTCAACTGAACTACAACGATGCGATCAAAAGCCTAGTGGCGGCCGGTTATGGTGCGACGTTGTTGCCGCATGAAGCCTCCACGCCATTGCCCGATACCAGGATCGTCATGCGGCCATTACAGCCCTTATTGTGGCGTCAACTTGGTATTGCCCACCGTGGTGGGGACGTCGAGCGGCCTACGCAACATGTGCTGGATGTGTTGTGGGGGTTGAGTGCGGGCTAGGGCGATGTTGTCAGAGAAAGGACCGCTTTCGACCCGGTCATACGGTGATTGAGGTCCCAGGCGTCAGCTACCGCACCTGAAGCCGTCGTTCATCGCTCCAAAGCCGGTGCCTGTCTCCGTTCGCCCAGGCCAGGGTGTCGTAGTACTTGTGCAGCAGCTCGGTAATGGCGGCGGTGTCGTCGGTCATGGGGTTTCCTTGGGGTTGGCGGTGAGGACTGCCTGGACGCGTGCTTGCAGCGCGGGCAGCACGTCTTGTTGGAACCAGGGGTTGCGCACCAGCCAGCGATTGTTGCGCGGGCTAGGGTGAGGCAGGGGGAACGCTTGCGGCCAGTGCTCGCGCCAGGCTTCGACCACCCGGGTGAGCGGCGTCTTGCCAGTACCGAGGTGGTAGTCCATGGCGTAGCTGCCCAGCACGATGACCAGCGACAGGCGCTCGAAACGCTGCATGAAGGCTTCGCGCCAGGCGGGGGGCGCACTCCGGGCGTAGCGGCAGGTCACCGCTTTTGCCGGTGCCCGGATAACAGAAGCCCATGGGCAGAATGGCGATGCGGGTAGGGTCGTAGAAGGTGTCGCGGTCCACGCCCAGCCAGGCGCGCAGACGCGCGCCGCTGGCGTCGTCGAAGGGCACGCCTGAGGCATGGACCCGGGCCCCCGGTGCTTGGCCGGCGATGAGGATGGGCGCACTCGGGTGAAACTGGAAGACCGGCTGCACGCCGTGTGGCAGATGCGGTGCGCAGCGCGTGCAGGCGCGGACGTCGGTCAGAAAGGCGTCGAGTGTCGGCATGGCGCGCTTCCGGAAAGGGTGGCTCGCGCAGGACGGAGGTGCCATCCTGCGCGAAGCGTAACCCGGCAGCAAGTCAGTGCTGGGTCAGTGTCGGATAGCCCTGGATGAATACGCGGTCGGTCTTGGCCGCCGGCACATGGCAGCCCATGCAGTCGGCTTCGTAGCTGACGGCGACATTCTTGGCGGGGGCGTCGGCCTTGAACAGCGCCCAGCCCCAGCCGTCGCCCCACAAGGGGTTGCTGGCGAAACGGCCTTTGGCGTCCTTGACCATCACGAACCACACGGCCGCATCGGAACCCCAGACCACAGGGTTGCCAGTGGTCATGGCGCTGGTTTCGAGCTTGCGGATCTCTTTCACCAGCGTGGCGCCGTCCAAGAACTTGCCGGTCTTGCGGTAGTGCTCGGCCGAGGCCTTTTCGGTGTACACATCGTGCAAACCGCGAGAGGCGGATTTTTCGTCCAACACCGCATATGAGCCCAGGTGGACGAAGTTTGTGCGGAAGTCTGTGGGGCGGCTGATGCCGCCCTGGCTGTCCACATAGGGCGAAAAGTCGCCGGCCGTGACGGCCAGTGGCAGGACGAGGGCGCTGGCGAGCAGAGCGCCGGTGAGTGCGATTTTCATCGTGTTCTCCTTATATGCCTATGGAGATCAGACGGCGACCACGGGGAAATCCACCGTGGTGTCGGCGATGTGGTTGGTGTAGTTGGTGAGCGTGTTCAGCGCGACGTTGGCGATCACTTCCAGTATCAGGCCGTCGTCGAGCCCCGCGCGGCGGTAGTTGGCCATGGCGTCGGCCGACACCACGCCGCGTTGCTCGACCAGCGCGCGGGCAAAGCCGGCGATTGCATCGTCAAGTGCGTTGGCCGCCTGGCCGGTGCGGGCCGCGGCGATGGCCTCTGCCGACAGTCCGGCACCTTTGCCGATCAGGGTGTGTGCGCTCAGGCAATACTGGCAGCGATTGGCTTGACCGGCAGCGAGCGCAACGATCTCGCGCTGGGAGGCATTCAGGCGGCCGGTGCCCAGCGTTTCGGACAAGCCGAGGTAGCCATTGAGCGCCGCCGGCGCGTGGGCCAGCGTGGCGAACAGGTTCGGCACCATGCCAAGCTTGGCTTTGACGGCCTTGAGTGTGGCAGCGGTAGCGGCGTCAGCGGTGTCGATGGTCAGGGGGGCGATTTGGGTCATGTCTATCTCCGTAGTGGGTGAGGTGCAAGAGCACGTGGGCATGATCGCCCTTTGTTTGGTACGATATGGCACGTAAAGTATCAAATACGTAACCTATCGTCTTATATGGAGAGTGGAATGGCGGATCGACTGGCCGGCTTGCTCCGGCACTACTCGCTTTCGGCGCGCGTTTTTCACAGCGGCGCCTTCTGTGGGCAGCATCATTACGCGGCGCCGCATGGCTATATCCATCTGGTGCGGCGCGGCCCGATTACGGCGCGTTCGCCCGTGCATGAAGATCTGCTGGTTACCGAGCCGAGCCTGCTGTTTTATCCGCGCGTGGCGTCGCATCGTTTTGTCGCCGCCCCCGGCGATACCGCTGAGCGGTTGTGTGCGGAGGTCGACCTGGGCGCTTCGACGGGCAATCCGTTGGCCATGGCCTTGCCGTCGATGCTGCTGATTCCGTTGGCGGACTTGCCCGGCCTCGGGCCGACGCTAGAGTTGCTGTTTGCCGAAGCCGAGCGCGACCAGTGCGGTCGGCAGGCCGCCATCGACCGCTTGTGCGAGTTGCTACTGATCCAGTTGCTGCGTTATCTGATGGATGGGCGGCTTGGCGCCACCGGACTGCTGGCGGGCCTGGCCGACCCGAAACTCGCGCGCGCCATAACCGCCATGCACGATGCGCCGCAGACCGCGTGGTCGCTCGAGGCGCTGGCGGCGAAGGCGGGCATGTCACGCGCGCGCTTCGCCGCCGCGTTCAAGGACGCGGTGGGCGTCACGCCGGGCGACTATCTGGCCGACTGGCGGATGAACGTCAGTTGCACCCTGCTCAAGCAGGGGCGGCCGGTGGCGGTGGTGGCCGACCGCGTCGGCTACGGCAGCCCGAACGCTCTGGCGCGCGCCTTCCGCGTGCGCATGGGCTGCGCCCCGCGCGACTGGCTGGCGCAGCAGCGCGGTGACGCGGCGCTCAGCGGTTCGTGAGTTTGAGTTCGATTCGCCGGTTCTTGGCGTAGGCGGCGCCGGTGTTGCGCTCGTCGAGCGGGTGAAATTCGCATCACGCCGGAACAACTGGCGGAACTCCAGGTGGCGATCCGTCAACGGCTGGTCAGTCTGTTCGTGCGGCGCGGCCGGCTGGACAAGGCTGAGTCAGTGGCGCAGGTAGCTGGATGACGCTGTCCCGCCCTGAGCCGACGCTCACAGGCGGGGATTTCCAGTGTCGTCATTGTCGGCTATTGGCCGGCAGCAGCCCGTCGTTGCCTGATGGATCCAACCCCTCCGCTGCTATAGTGCAGTCGGCTTCTGACGTTCAGTGCAGCCGTCTTCTGAAAACGACAGGTTGAACGCCAAAGAGGGGGCGGGAGCGCTGCAACCGGAGCAGCGTCAGAGCCTCCAGAATCGCCCACACAACGCGGAAGCTGTCAGTCAGGGGGCAAGCCTACCTTGGCACCAGAAACGCGCCCAGGAGGCCGCAGGGGGCGATTTTGGCCGCTGCAACTGTCCAACCTTGGCCGGGCCTCGCCGGGCCGAGTGGGGCGGCCTTCGACCAGGGCGGGCCGGCGACCGTCCGTCGGGCATGGAGGGGACGATAGAGAAAACGGACAAAATCGTACGCTAAGCGTGCGGCCTGTCAGGTTGAGGCCCTAGAGGTTGCAGGCGAGTCGTCAGAAAATGCTGGAATCGGCCCTATTCTGACACTGCCCAAGGTTCCGGCCTGACGCCCAGTTAGGGCATAGCTCAATATGACACATGGCTGCAAATCGCTAATTTTCCAACTATAAAGAGCTATGCTCTCAAGAAGCGGTTGCGCTAACCGATACAGTATAAATTGGGCCCCAAGTATTATTTTATTTGCACAAAGGTAATGATTATGTTTTTCAATAAAAACAAACAACTGCTGGACACAGAAAATAAGCTCTCAGAACTACAGCGGCAGCTTGATTCAATAAGTCGAAATGTCGCGGAAATCAGATTCAGGCCAGACGGGAGCGTAATCTATGCGAGCAATATCTTTCTAGAGATGCTTGGTTACAAACTCGAAGAAATAGCAGGGCAGCACCACAGAATTTTCTGCGAAAAGAATTATGCTAACACAGCTGATTATTCGCGCTTCTGGCAGAAATTGGCTGACGGCCATCTTCAATCAGGTTTATTTAGGCGGCTGCGCAAAGACGGTAACTTAGTATTGATTGAGGCTACTTATATTCCAGTTCAAAATCAAGATGGAAAAGTTATTGAAATCATTAAGATTGGCTCAGATGTCACTCAGAGAGAAAACGAGTTACTCTCACTAAGAGCCGTCCATGCAGCCATCTCCCGCTCGATGGCGGAGATCGAGTTCACACCTAACGGTGACATCCTGCATGCAAATGAGAATTTCCTCCGTGCTATGGGTTATCGCCTCAGCGATATCAAGGGTCGACACCACCGAATGTTCTGTTTCGATAATTTTTATCAAGAAAATCCAAATTTTTGGCAGAGTTTAAAGGGAGGAACTTTTTTAAGCGGGCAATTTGAGCGCAAGACCGCATCGGGAGAGACCATCTATCTTGAGGCCACCTACAACCCCGTCATTGATGAAGCCGGCCAGGTTGTGAAAGTGTTAAAATTTGCCACCGACGTCAGCTCGCAGAAGCATAAGGCTGATGAAATCCGTCAGGCCGCAGAGCTTTCCTTCACCACCGCCGAGGAGACATCTCAAATTTCCGTGCGGGGCATGGAGTCCCTTGCTAGTTCAATTGAACTATCTCAGGGTACATTTAATTTAATAAACGGTGCGGTTATTTCGATTACACAGCTAAATGCTCAGGCTAAAGATATCGAGAAAATTGTTACCATCATCCAAGGCGTGGCAGAACAAACTAACTTACTAGCACTTAACGCCGCAATTGAAGCTGCCCGAGCGGGTGAAATGGGCCGAGGCTTTGCTGTAGTAGCCGACGAGGTTCGTCAGTTGGCAGCTCGAACTAGCAGTGCCACCGTGGAAATCCAGAATGTGGTAACTGCTAACGGAAAGCTTACTCAGCAACTGAATATAGATATGAACAGCATCGCTAGAAGCGCCGAAGAAAACAACGATCAGATCGCAACTGTAACAACTATTATGCGTGAAATCAGTGACGGTGCAGACCATGTTGCCCGTACCGTATCGACGTTGTTCAAAGACAATAGCTAGTGTCCAGTTTTAGGCAAAATCAGGATCGGAACTTCGAGCCGCAGCGCTACAGAGCCAGAAGCCCAAACTTGGTGACGGCCATCGTGCTATGGAACACGATGTATCTGGAGTGCATCACTTGGGGCTGGTCGAGGCTGGCAAGTCGGTGGGCGGCGAGCTGCTGCAATACCTATTGCCGCTGGGCTGGGAGCACATCAACCTGACTGGCGATTACGTCTGGCGGCAGAGCCGCAGGCTGGAGATCGGGAAGTTCAGGCCGCTACGATTGCCCGGAAAACCTTAGCGTACGATTTTTTCCGAATTCTGCGGGCTCCCCTATCACCAGCTACGCTCGACCATCGCCCAAGTCGGTGGGAAGAAGGAATTGACCGGCCGCACCGACATCGAAATCGAGATCAGCAACCAGTGCGCCAGGCTGATCGGCAACGCGATCATCTTCTACAACTCGGCGATCCTGTCCCTGCTGCTGACGAAGTACGAGGCAGCTGGCAATGCCAAGGCGCTGGCGTTGATCACGCAGATGTCGCCAGCGGCCTGGCGGCACATCCTGCTGAACGGGCATTACACCTTCCAGACTGACGGCAAGTTCATCGACCTGGATGCGCTCGTGGCGGGACTGGAGCTGGGCTGACGGAAATTTCTGGGATTCCGGCGTACAACCCCTTGATCGGCGTCTCGCCGCCCAGGCGAATCCGCGCCAGTACCCGACGCGGATCGTTCGGGTCCAGGCGCAGGGTCACCACATCGCCGACCTTGATCCCGCTGTATTGCACGGCGCTGCCTTTGGACAGGCCGCTGACCGCCTCGTTGAACACGATTTCGTAGTCCTTGAACTCGGTATCCACACTGGACTTGGCCAGCCAGAGCCCGAAGAGCAGGGCGGCTGCCACCACAATTACCGTGAACAGGCCGATCAGTACGTGATGGGCTCGGGTTTCCATGTCAGACCTCGTTGAGCTGTTGAGCGGCAGTCAGCGCCGCGCGGCCGCGAGGGCCGTGGAAATATTCGTGAATCCACGCATCGTCGGTTTCCGAAACCTTGTCGATGGCATCCGCCACCAGCACTTTTTTCTGCGCCAGCACCGCCACTCGATCGGTGATGGTGTAGAGGGTGTCCAGGTCGTGGGTGACCAGAAACACACTCAAGCCCAGCGCATCACGCAGGGTCAGGATCAATTGGTCGAAAGCGGCAGCGCCGATGGGATCAAGGCCGGCGGTGGGCTCGTCGAGAAACAGGATGTCCGGATCCAGCGCCAGCGCGCGAGCCAGTGCGGCGCGCTTGATCATCCCGCCGGACAGCGAAGCGGGGTACTTGTCCGCAGCAGACAGCGGCAAGCCCGCCAAGGCCAGCTTTACCGCCGCCAGGTGCTCGGCGTCATTGCGGCTCAACCCCGCGTGCTCGATTAGGGGCAGGGCGACGTTCTCGGTGACGGTCAGCGAGGAGAACAGGGCGCCTTTCTGGAACAGCACGCCAAAACGGCGCTCCACCAGCGAGCGCTCGTGCTCGGGAAGGGCCGGCAGGTTTTTCCCGAAGACCTTCACCATGCCCTCGCTGGGCTGGCGCAAGCCGACGATGCTGCGCAACAGCACCGATTTGCCGCTGCCGGAACCACCGACCACGGCGAGAATCTCGCCTTTGTACAAGTCCAGGTCGAGATTCTCGTGCACGCTCTGGCTGCCGAAACGATTGCACAAGCCGCGGACTTCGATCACCGCCTCGGAGGACGCTCGGGGTTGACGACTCACCAGCCCATCTCCATGAAAAACAGCGCGGCCACGGCATCGAGCACAATCACCACAAAAATCGACTGGACCACACTCGACGTGGTGTGTGCCCCAACGGACTCGGCGCTGCCGCTGACCTTGAAGCCCTCCAGACAACCGATGGCGGCAATCAGGAAGGCGAAGATCGGCGCTTTGACGATGCCCACCAGGAAGTGCTGAACGCCAATATCCGATTGCAACAGCGAGAGGAACATCGCCGGGGAGATATCCAGCGAAACCGCGCACACCACACCGCCGCCGATAATCCCGGAGAGCATCGCCAGAAACGTCAGCATCGGCAGCGCGACCAGCAGCGCAAGGACTCGCGGCACGACCAGCAGCTCCATGGGGTCCAGGCCCAATGTGCGAATGGCGTCGATTTCTTCGTTGGCCTTCATCGACCCTATCTGGGCGGTGAACGCGCTGGCGGTGCGGCCGGCCATCAGGATCGCGGTGAGCAGCACGCCGAACTCGCGCAGGAACGAGAACGCCACCAGGTCCACGGTAAAGATACTCGCACCAAAACTCGCCAGCACCGTCGCCCCCAGAAATGCCACCACAGCACCGACCAGGAAGGTCAGCAGGGCAACAATCGGCGCAGCGTCCAGACCGGTTTGCTCGATGTGCGCCACCATTGGCGTGATGCGCCAGCGTTTGGGGCGAAACAGGCCGCGGGCGATGGTTTCCAGGATCAGGCCGACAAACCCGAGCAACTGCAGGGTGTCTTGCCAGACTGCGTCCACCGCGCGCCCGATGCGCGTCAGCAGTTGGATGCCGACGCTGACTTCGGGCTCCTTGATCGGCACGCAGAAATCAGTCATGGAACAATAGACGGTTTGCAGCAGTGCACGATCGGCGCCGGACAAGGTGCAGTCCGGGTGCTCGGCGGACTTGCCAAGCCGTTCGGATCCCAACAACTCCACCAACAACGACGCGCCGGCCGTATCGAGGGCGCCCAGGCCATTGAGGTCGATGTGGGTGCTGTCGTCGTATTGGCCGCGAATGGTTTCGCAAAGGCCCTTGAGGTTGGCGTAATGGGCAAGCGTCCAGTCACCCGTGACCCGCAATTGTGCAGGAGAGTGAGAGGCGTCCAGTCGGGCGTTGCCGGCCGTTGTACTGCTGGTCATAAGCTCCATGCTTGTTCGACTCAATGACTGTGGTACGTAATATCACGCAGCGTATTACTTTTCTTTGATCGGTGTGCTGTCTGTGATCTTGAAACGCAACACGCCAATGACCTGGCCATCCTCGGTGAGCACCCGCACCTGCCAGTTACCGGCCGGATTGCCCGGGAAGTTCTGCTTGTGAGTCCACGCGCGATAGCCTTCCTTGCGCCCGCCATGGATATCCAGCGGGATGCGATCCACCTCTTTGCCGTTGAACTTCCACACGTGGTAAATCCGCTCGTCCAGCCCGCGTGGCGCGTTGATCGCGGTGTAGGCATACAGCCCGCCGCCACGGATCTGCTCGACCGTGACTTCATCCAGGCTGTCGCCAGGGGTGCGGTCCTGCAGTTGCGTGCTGATGGCGACATCGGTCATCCACAGTGTCGCCGGCGGCACCCAGGAACGCAGCACCCAGCCGACGCCACCGATCCCCACGGTGATACTCAGGATCGCCACCGCGTTGCGTACCGTGCGAATGGGAAAGATCGACGCCAGGCTGGGGAACGACAGGACCACCGCAGTGCCCAGGGCCAGCTTGAAGCTCTGGGCTGTAGTCAGGTGCAGAATGACGGGCAGGGCGGTCAGCAGCGCGGCGAACAAAGTCAGCGTATGCAGGGCCAGGAACGCCCAGCGACGGGGGGCCAGCCACTTGTAGTAGAGCGGGTCGATGATCGATATCAGCGCGGCGATACACAGCAGCCCGGTAAAGAACAACTGCCCGCTGTTCCAGGTGGTGGTGATGAAAAAGAACGGCAGGACGAAGAACAGGCTTTCCTGGTGGATCATCTGCGTGGCATAGCGCAGCAAGGGCTGGGGGATCTCGCGCTTGAAGATTTTGGCAAACAGCTTGGTCAGGCTGTTTTCCAGCATCAGCCAGATCCAGCTGAGAACCATGATGATGGTGATCCAGGTCGCCAGCCCTTGCTGGCGATCGACCAGAATGAAACTGCCGACCCCGGAGATAAAACCACCGAGCGCAATGACCCCGGGGTAGCGCTTCATCAATTCCAGTATGCGCTGCACGTACAGGGTCAGGGTTGGCATTCGGCGGTTCGCATTAGTCGTAGGAAAAATCCTCGACAGATTACCGCCCGGGAGGGCGGTGTGGCGAGCAGGCTCGCCCCCGTCGTCATGAAATCTTTCGGCGCAGACGCCACGCCAACAATCCAAGTACCAGCAGGCCCAACATCCCGGCCACCAGCCAGATCAACTCATCATCACTGACCAACGGCTTTTCAATGCGCAGATACCCCGGCTGCAACAACAACGAGCGCATGGCCCGGTTGGCTTCTTCCAGGGTGACGCCCTGCAGATCCCTGGCCGGGTCAGCAAAGCGCCCGTTCTGGAAGTCACCCAGCGCGCCCCAGTAATAATCGGCCAGCGCACTGTTGCCCTGCACGGCCCAGGCCTGGCGGGCGATGGCGGCCTGTTTGAGTCGGTTGAAAGTCTCGACGTTTAGACCGTCCTTGAGCAGGCCGGCCTTGAGTTCTTCCAGGACCTGCTTGGCTGCGGGCAAATCATCGCGCTCCAAGTCCGCATTGAGGCTCATGAAACCGACCCCGCCGAACACCTCGCGCTCGGCCGAGGGCCCGTAGGACAGGCTATGTGCCAGGCGCATCTGGCGGTAGAGCGCCCAGTCCAGGTAGTCCTTGAGCAAATCAAAGGTCTCGTCGTGCTGGTCCTCCAGTACCGGCTCGGGCACCAGCCAGTGCAGCTTGGCGCCGTTGCCAACCAGGCCGTGGCTCAACGTGCGCTCGTGGGCAGCCGTTGCCTTGATTTCCGGCAGGGGCGGGTGATCGGTCGGATCAACCGCTTCGAGCTCGCCATAGGCCCGCTCAAGGTAGGCTGGCAGCAGGCGATCAAGGTCGCCGACCACAATCAACGTCATGTTGTTGGGGGCGTACCAGGCGTTGCGCACGTCCTCGAGCTGCTCGCGGGTCAGGTGATCGACTTGCGCGCGCTCAGGGCATTTGAGGCCCAGTTCCACTGCCAGCTGGTTACTCGCGGTGTGGCCCAGATCCTGACGATCGAGCCAACGCTGCAGGTGAGAATAGTGGCCACCGTCCTCACGCTCCACCACCTGCTTGGCGGCATTGATCGCGTTGTCGTCAAAACGGGTCTGGGTCAACAGGGCCAGCAACAGATCCAGCACTTTGCGCTGGTTTTTCGCCGGCGCTTCGATGACGAACGTGGTGTCGGCGTTGCTGGTGTAGGCATTCCATTCGCCGCCCAGGGCCTGCATGCGCTCTTCCAGCCCACCTTCGCCGGTGGCGTCGATGCCGCTGAACAACAGATGTTCAAGCAGGTGCGGCAGTTCCTTGTCAGCGCAACCGAAGTCATCCAGCCCGACGCCCACCACCAGGCGAATCGCCACATGACCACGGTCCATGCCGGGCTTGAGCAGCAATTGCAAACCGTTGGGCAACGTATAACCCTCGACCTGGAAGCGATCCAGGGCGAATGAGGGTAATGAGGGTAATGAGCCAAGCAGTAGACAGGCGAACAACAGGCAACGCATAACGGGCTTCCAGGCAACCTAATCGGAGATCCATGTCGTCAGTCAGGCCGCTTTCGCGGGCAAGCCCGCTCCCCCAGTAGATTTTTGGGGCTCACAACCCCCTGTGGGAGCGGGCCTGCTCGCGAAAGCGGTCTTGAGGCTGAACCAATGTTACTGACTCACCACCTTGGCAGACGTTCAAGGCGAATGTGTGATGTCCGCCAAATCGTCAACCGCCAGCGCACCTGTGTCGGACGTTTCCAGCACTGCATAGGCACTGCTGCAAAACAGTGAATTGAGGCGCTTCATGTCGGCAATCAGCTCCAGATGCAAAGAGCTGGTCTCGATACTCTGCACAATCTTGCGCTGCAAACGGCTCACATGGGCATGCGCCAGGCGCCGTTCCTGCGCGCGAAAGCGACGTTTCTCACGCAACAACTGGCGGGCGCTTTCCTTGTCGGAACTGAGGTACACCGACAACCCCAGGCGCAGGTTGGAGATCAGCTGGCTGTGCAGCCCCGCCAACTCCTCCAGGCCCACTTCGGAAAATGACCGACGCTGCGAAGTCTTCTGTTGCTGGACCTTGCGCAGCATGCGTTCGATCAGGTCGCTGGCAAGCTTTAGATTGATCGCCAGCTCGATGGTCTCCGCCCAGCGTCGACTGTCCTGCTCGCTCAAGTCTTCACGGGGCATTTGCGCCAGGTACAGCTTGATCGCGCTGTAGAGCGATTCAACATCATCCGTCAGGCGGCGCATTTCCTGAGTCACGGCCGTCTGCTTGCCGTGCAGCACATCAAGCATGGCTTCGAGCATGTTATCGATCAGGTCGCCGATGCGCAGGGTTTCCCGTGCCGCATTGGCCAGCGCCAGGCTGGGTGTGACCAGCGCAGTCAGGTCCAGGTGGCGAGGTCTGGCCGTGCCATTGATCTCCGGACGTTCCGGCAGCAACCAGGCACACAACCTGGCCATCGGCCCCACGCTGGGCAGCAGGATCAGGCAGCGCACGGTGTTGTAGAGCAAATGGAAGCCGATGACCATTTCCTGCGGGCTGAAGTCGAGGCTGTCGATCCAGTGCACCAAAGGGTCCAGCACCGGAATGATCAGCAATAGCCCTATCAGTTTGTACAACAGGCTGCCGAGCGCAACCTGCCGGCCTGCGGCGTTTTGCATGCTGGTGCTGAGGAAGGCCAGCACGCCGCTGCCGATGTTCGCGCCAATCACCAGGCCGATAGCCACCGGCAGGCTGATCACTCCCGCGCCGGCAAGCGTGGCGGTGAGCAGCACGGCGGCGAGGCTTGAGTAGGAGACCATCGCAAACAGCGCGCCGACCAGGGCGTCGAGCAGGATATCGCCGGTCAGCGAGGCGAAAATCACCTTTACGCCTTGGGCCTGGGTGATCGGCGCGGCGGATTCAACGATCAGCTGCAGCGCCAGAATGATCAGGCCCAGACCAATGCTGACCCGTCCCATCTGCCCAAGTCGCGTCTGCTTGCGGGACAGGAAGAAAATCACTCCGACGAAAATCAGCAGCGGCGACAACCAGGACAGATCGAAAGTCAGTACCCGGGCCATCAACGCCGTGCCGACGTCTGCGCCAAGCATGGTCGCCAGTGCCGGGGTCAGTGCCATCAGGCCCTGTCCAACAAACGAAGTGACCAGCATGGCCGTGGCGTTACTGCTCTGGACCATGGCCGTCACGACGATGCCGGAAATAAACGCCAGCCAGCGCCTGGACATGTTCTGGCCAATCACATGGCGCAGATTGGACCCGTAGACCCGCAGGATGCCGGTTCGGACGATGTGCGTGCCCCAGATCAGCAGGGCCACGGCAGATAACAAATTGAGCAGGGTGAGCATAAAGGCCCCCTGTGGTGGTAGCGCCCCAAAGGAGCAAGTTGACGTGCCGCGCGTTTTTCTACGTTCTGTACTTAAGCTGTAGTTGGCTAACGGTCTGCGCGCCAGCATCGCATAGCTAAACAGATGATTGAAACAAAAGTGTCATAAAAACAGCTGGATGGAAAAACAAAATAGGGACCCTGAGGTCCCCATTCATGCCCTGTGGGAGCGAGCCTGCTCGCGATGGTATCGAGGACAACGAGTTGACTCAGTCAGTACGCGTTATCGTTGACGACCATCGCGAGCAGGCCCGCTCCCCCAGGTTTCATGCAGGTTAGCGATATTACTGGCCAGGAATATCCTTGCGCAGTTTCACCGGGTCCTGCTGCTTGCGCTTTCTTGCCATGGCAGTGCGCATCTTGATGTTGAACGCTTCCACCGCCAGCGAGAACGCCATGGCGAAGTAGACGTAGCCTTTGGGTACGTGGACTTCGAACGACTCGGCGATCAACACGGTGCCGACTACCAGCAGGAACGACAACGCCAGCATTTTCAACGACGGGTGCTTGTCGATGAACGAGCTGATAGTGCCGGCCGCCAGCATCATCACCAGTACGGCGACAACAATGGCCGCGACCATGACCGGTACATGGGAGACCATGCCCACTGCCGTGATCACCGAATCCAGGGAGAACACGATGTCGATGATCGCGATCTGGATGATGGTGTACAGGAAGTTGCCACCCTTGCCGGTCGGTTCCTCACCGGTCTCGTCTTCGCCTTCCAGCGCGTGATACATCTCTTGCGAGCTTTTCCACAGCAGGAACAGGCCGCCGAAGAACAGGATCAGGTCACGCCCGGAAATGCCTTGGCCGAAGACCTCGAACAGGTCTGCGGTGAGCTGCATGACCCAGGTAATCGACAGCAACAACAGGATTCGCGTGACCATGGCCAGCGCCAGGCCGAAGATCCGGGTACGCGCCTGCATGTGTTTGGGCATGCGGCTGACCAGGATCGAAATCATGATGATGTTATCGATACCCAGGACGATTTCCAGGGCGGTCAGGGTAAAGAAGGCAACCCAGATCTCAGGGTTGGTCAGCCATTCCATGTGTATTCCTTTGAGGATGTGTTGAACCACGAAGGGTCCGGGCTTCGATCAAAAAGCCAGGACCCGTCACGGTGAGTCTTGGGCTTATAGAGTGCTGAACAGCGGAAAAATCCCCATCAGCAATGCTGCAACAAGTATGCACATGCACACCAGAACTGCCCACTTCAGGGTAAAGCGCTGGTGGTCACCGAAGTCGATACCGGCCAGGGCCACCAACAGATAAGTCGAGGGTACCAGCGGGCTCAACAAGTGGACGGGCTGACCGACGATCGAGGCACGTGCCATTTCAACCGCGGTTATACCGTAATGACTCGCCGCTTCGGCAAGTACCGGTAAAACGCCGTAATAAAATGCATCGTTCGACATGAAAAATGTGAACGGCATGCTCACCAGCGCGGTAATCACTGCCAGGTACGGGCCGAGGAAATCCGGAATCACCGCCAGCAGGCTTTTCGACATCGCATCAACCATGCCGGTGCCCGACAGGATACCGGTGAAAATACCGGCCGCGAAGATCAAACCGACCACTGCCAGCACGCTGCCGGCGTGGGCCGCAACGCGATCTTTCTGCATTTGCAGGCAAGGGTAGTTGACGATCATCGCGATACTGAACGCCACCATGAACAACACCGGCAGTGGCAACAAGCCGCCAATCAGGGTGCACATCAGCACCAGCGTCAACGCGCCGTTGAACCAGATAAGCTTCGGACGGCGGGCATCCGGGAATTGCGAAACGCTGATCTCACTGTGGTCAATTTCATCGCCCGCCAGGTGCAGTTCACCCAGACGAGCGCGTTCGCGTTTGCCGTAGAAGTAGGCAATTGCCAGGATCGCCACCACACCCGCCAGCATCGCCGGAATCATCGGCACGAAGATGTCGGACGGGTCCACGTGCAGCGCGCTCGCGGCACGGGCGGTCGGGCCACCCCACGGGGTCATGTTCATCACGCCACCGGCGAGGATGATCAGGCCGGCCATGATGCGCGGGCTCATGCCGATGCGGCTGTAGAGCGGCAGCATGGCCGCCACGCAGATCATGTAAGTGGTCGCGCCGTCACCATCAAGGGAGACGACGAGCGCCAGTACGGCGGTGCCGACCGAAACTTTCAGCGGGTCGCCCTTGACCAGTTTGAGGATCTTGCGCACAGCCGGGTCGAACAGGCCGGAGTCGATCATCAGGGCGAAGTACAGAATCGCGAACATCAGCATCACACCGGTCGGCGCGAGCTTGGTGATGCCTTCGAGCATCATCGGACCGATCTTCGGCGCAAAACCACCGAACAGGGCGAAAACAATCGGGATGATGATCAGGGCAATCAGCGCGGACAGGCGCTTGGTCATGATCAGGAACATGAACGTGATGACCATGGCAAAGCCAAGGAAAGTCAGCATGGGAATACTCCAGGCGTGGCGCGGCTAGGGGAAATGAGCGAACCGGGTGAGGTCAGCGCAGAACGGGAAGCACGAGTCGAGCGGGCGGAGTTACAGCGCAGGGGCGGATTGAGAAGGACATCAGGATCACCATTGTTGTTGTTAAATGGGCCGTGCGAGCAGCAAAACACTCGCGTGGGCCAACCGGTCTGTTGCCGGGAGTGAGGCGATCCTAATCGGGGAAGCTTTCAGCCAGCTTTCGCCAGTGAAAGCAATGACCGGATGTTTAACCGGTCGTCGGACAGTATCGATGTGCGCATAGAGGACCGAGGGTGATCTCGCTGATCAAAAAATGCTCAAATCCAGGGGTCGAATCGCCCCCATCCAGATTGCATGCTCGGTGTGGTCCAGCAGATCGTTGCCGGTATCGGGATGCAGGAACACCACCAGGCCCTTGCGGTTGAGCGCCAGCCACGGCAGCACCTCGCCCAGGTAGTGTGGCTCGAAGGCCAACTGGCAGCTCCAGTCCGGGTGCGGACCTACCGGACGTTCGTGCACGCGCCCCATCCTTAAGGGAAACCGCTGCGCTGCCTGCTCGCACAATGCCCGTGCCTGATCAATGTTGCTCGCGTCGAAGTACACGTGGGCGTGATAGCCCTTTATCCCTTGCATCTGAAACCCTCCAAACCCGGTCGAACCCTGAACGATTGCCGCGGGTCACACGCCATATACGTTGCGATCAAGGGACCCCAGCCATGAAAAATGCCGAAACCCCCGTTGTGAAAGTGGTGCTTTATGGTGCCATGAGTAGCCTGGGCAGTGCGCTGATGGCTGAAATGCTGCGGCGTCAGCATGAAGTGATCGCGATTCTCGACGACCTCACAGCGCTCCCACCGCGTCCGGGGCTGCGCACCAAGAGCGGCGACCTGTTTGACGCCGAGCGGGTAAAGCAGAGCGTGGCCGGCAGCACGGCCGTGGTCTGCCTGTTAGACGCGCCAGGGCTGCCTTTCAACAGCGAATACGTGGAAAAAACCATTATCCCGGGGCCCGTGGAACAAGTGTTGGCTGTGGATGCGCTGATCGAAGGCATGCAGGCATCCCATATTGCGCGACTCTTCCTGGTGGGTGATTTCGAGGTATTGGACGAACCGGAAATAGAGGATCGCCTGCAACGCCATGCGGCTGAAGAAATTCGCGAGGCCCTGCAAAGCAGCGATTTGCAATGGACAATGGTTAACGCACCGCGGGGTGTTCCGGGGCTGACCATCGAACACTTTAGCCAGGTCAGCAGTAGCCTTGAGCCGGGTCTGAGAGAGCCGCTTGAGCGATTGAGCCGGGTGGCGGTGGGAATCGCCGATGAGCTGCAGTTACGTTTACATGTCGGCGAGCACGTGAATTTTATCGCGAGTGGCGTTGCAAAGTGAGGGGGACGAGTGTCGAGGTACAGTATCAATCGAATCGGTCAGTTCAAATGTTCAATGAACAACCCATGTTTGTTCTTGTACACTTTTAACCGGAGCGGTCCATTATCCTGGAATAGCCGAATGATGTCCAACGACTATCAACCCCAGGATTGATGACTGCGAAGTTCATCGCAAAGTTAGGTACAAGACAGGACTACATCAGACCTGCGGCTACGATACTACACTCGGTTTTTTGTGGCCGTCAGGTCTGTTTATCGCATACTTTATCAGAACCCTACTGAATAAAAAATCTGGTTGATCAAGTCCGCGTTTCGCTGCATCGAGGGAATCATAAACCTCATAGCGATGAAATCGGTCGTTTGATCGCAAAACACTTTCCAGACTTTATTATTTGACTTAAGCACTTTCGCGAGGTCTTCTAGTTTATCAAAACTTGTCATCTGTGGATTTTTGCCCACCTGCTTATCATAAAACTCTACCAGACTAATCTTCATTGGGTCGGGCGCATTATTAATTTTATAACGAATGTCCTTCCTGAACTCTTTATACTTTTTCAGGTAAGCCTCTTCTTGTTTTTCCGGAGGGAGCGCCATTATCGCCACGTCAACACCGCCATAAAGGAGATCGATATAGCCAGCATAATGAATCATCTCATGGAGCATGATATGAGTGAGGAGCGTCGGGTAACTGGTCAGGTTAAAGACCTTCTTTGTGAAGTAAATAGGAAGTTTGCTTTCAATTAATGTCATGATCGGAT
Organism: Pseudomonas sp. ES3-33; assembly: GCF_000952175.1. NCBI lineage: Bacteria > Pseudomonadati > Pseudomonadota > Gammaproteobacteria > Pseudomonadales > Pseudomonadaceae > Pseudomonas > Pseudomonas sp. ES3-33. The sequence goes on from NZ_JZRI01000144.1 coordinate 32,858, forward strand.
GCGCTGTAGCAGCGTAGGTCGGAGGCCGATTATCAGCCTGATCGTTTTGTATACCCTCAGGCGTTTGCTCTACAAGGAAAAAATCAAGACATTGCCGTGCGGAATCTCCTGCATCTCGTGCGTGGCATGGATTTTCTGCCAACGCACGAAGAAATTCTATCAAGTTCGTGTAAGGGGCGATATGGGATGGAACTCCATCGATCGCTTCCGGGGACTGCCCCCTCTCGGACAAAAGATTGTCATATACTTCCCCCACTTGCTTGGGGTTCTTATTTAGATCTTCCATCATATAGCCTATATAATCTTTTAACATTTGAGTTGCGTTAAATTCCCCTGCCGTTGGTAATGGAGGGCTGCACGGTTGCTCACAGCTTTCTTCAAATACATTCAGAACGTCGACTACCTGACGTCGAGACTCCTCTAAATAGTGGAACATTCGCGGGAACTTTTCCTTTATCTCTCCACCCCCCCGAGCCACTACTTCTGCATCCATACCATCGATTGCCAGGTAACCCAAAAACTCCGCCAGGCCACGCTGGGGAGCACCAATGAATTTATGAAGGAGTGCGGTTTCATTTCCAAACGGAATACTTTCAATCATGGACTGATGTTCGGGGGACATTGTGAGTCGATTTGGTTCAGGTAGGCGCTGAACACCAAAGGCCTCAGAGCGACGGATCGTCGCGCTTGCTATTCCACAGGCTACTAGTCCCACCCCCCCCACCACCGCAAGTAACAACTTCCATATAAGTCCTTTACCTGATTTTTTCGGACCATTGGACGCTTGTGGTGGTCTGGCGCTTTCAATATCCCTCACGGACCGCGCAGTATAGGATGTTGGCTCATTTCCTCCAATTATGAGCTTTTTCATAACTTGGGAGTATTCTATTGTCACGCTTGTGTTTTCTTGTATACTTTTAGTTAAGTATGGTGATGGATTTATAGCTGTCTCTTATACACATCT
>NZ_JZRI01000145.1:0-16657 GCF_000952175.1 Pseudomonas sp. ES3-33
CTTGAGTATAGGGAAACATGATAGGTTTTTCGTTCCGGCAGTTGGAGTATTTCGTGGCTGCGGCCGAGCACGGCAGCATCAGCGCGGCCGCCAGAGCGCGGCATGTGTCGCAACCCTCGGTGTCGCTGGCGATCTCGCAGCTCGAAGGCACGTTGGGCGAACGCCTGTTTCGGCGGCAGGTCAGTCGCGGGCTCGAACTGACCCCCGCGGGCCAGCGTCTATTGGGGCGGGCTCGGGATATCCTCAACCTGGCGGTGGCGATGACCCAGGTACATGGGGGGCCGCAGGCGTTGCGCGGTCAGCTGACGCTGGTCTGTTTCCAGGACTTGGGGCCGTACTATGCGCCGCGCCTGCTCGCAGGTTTTCGTGCGCAACACCCGGAAGTGACAGTCACCTTGTTCGAAACCGACCTGGCGGGTGTGCATCGGACTCTCAGCGCCGGCAAGGCCGAGTTGGCATTGACCTATGAGTTGGGGCTCGATCCGCTGGCCGAACGCAAGGTGCTCGCCCAACTGCCGCCCTATGCCTTGTTGCCGGCCGATCACCCATTGGCGGCTCAGGCCGAGGTCTCGCTGCTGGACCTGTCGTACGAGTGCCTGATCCTGGAAGACATTGCGCAGACGCGGGAGTATTTCCTCTCGTTATTCTGGTCCCAGGATCTGCACCCCATGGCGCAGCAATACACCCAGACCTTCGAGATGCAACGGGGTCTGGTGGCCCACGGTTATGGCGTTGCCTTGTCCTGTACCCGGCCTGTGGGCGACCAGAGTTACGACGGCAAGCCGATCGCCTGTCGCCCGATCCGCGAGGAGCTCAATCCCCAGCGAGTGGTGCTCGCCCAATCCACGGCCATGCGCCCGTCACAGGTCGCGCAGGCGTTCATGAGTTGGGCCGCGGCCGACACTTTGGAGGGTTAGGCTGTAAACGCGCACGGCGGTTCGTAATGGGTGCCCGGATCTGCTTTACCGAATACGAGAAGGGCGCCCTAGGTGTCTTTTCCCGTTCTAACGCTGTGAATCAGTCAGATGCCTCTGATACCACTTACCTCGCCGAGCAGAACAAACGTCATGGATCCTTTCACTTGGTTCGCGGCTATCCTCTTTAAGATGTACGGATGCTAAGTGTCGATTTCGAAGGAGGAAGTCAGGTCCGAAATTGGCCGTTTTCTGCCTGTCTCGACCGGTTGAATCCACAACTCATAGTGGACGAGATCAAGCAGCGAGAGCCTGCTAGCCTTGAGTGTCAGCTAACCTACAAGAGTACTGACGATGCAGATGATTCAAGTAGGGGCAGTGGTTTGAATCATATCCGTGCGTCATTGCGTTAGGCTGGATTGCCTTACGATGATGTGAGCTATCCAGGGCGGCAGTTTTACCGATTCGAATTGGATGGGAAATGGGTAGCATATGGAGGATTGGAGGGGGCTGGTCCCGATCTTCTGCTGCGCTCTCTAGTTGTTTGCGAGGAGCATCGTGGAGCGGGACTGGGAAAAGCGGTGTTGTTGGAACTCGAACAATTCGCGGCCTCCCAAGGCGCAGCCCGACTGCATTTGTTGACCCAAAACGCGGTAAATTTTTTTGCAAGCAGTGGGTACGAATTGCTTGATACGGATAAGGCACCTGTCGCAATTACCCAGACAGCTCAGTTCAAGCATTTGTGCTCTTCTTCAGCAAGTTACCTGCGGAAAACTTTAAACGCTTCCCATTGTGTGAAGTAACCCATCGAATCGCTTCTGGGCCATCGCTAGCGTGGATAGTCAACGCTAGCGATGGCTGAGTGCAGTTTATATAATTTAAAGCTTCCGAAATTGGGTTATTGGCTGGCAAGGGCGTGGAGCGCGACCCGCGAAGCGGCCAGGTCCCAAGCTGCGGTACCAACGCTTTTAAATACAACGGGTCGTGACGAATCGATCGGGCCGCGAATGGCTGCTGCCAGCGATCTGACTTGAGACCAATCCACACCTGCCCGCAACAGGTCGCCTGCTTCGTGCTTCGCACCGGCAGTATCGTCAGCATAGAGAACGCTACCGTCCAGAGTGACTTTGCCAAGCTCCGCCATCTCTGGCTTGAAAGCACCTACACCAATAATCAATCGACCAGGTTTGGCTAGCTCGTTGTAGACCGGCTCTGTGCTGGTGGTTACGGTGATTACCACATCCACGTCGGGAATGCTGTCGCCGCACGATTGCAAGTGCTCGTGCAGGTCTCGATTGTTGTTGCAGAAGTCTGCCGTCGCTTGCGCGTCAATTCCTCGAACCCACAGCATGCACTGTGGGAAAAGGGCGTTGATAGCTTGTACGTGATGACGTGCTTGTGCGCCGGTCCCGAAGAGTAAGATCTGTTTCGGTTCACGCTTCAACAGCGTCCGAATCGCCAGGAGGGTTACTGCCGCAGTACGACGCCCTGTGACTTCTGGGCCGTCGAGCAAGCACTTTATCTGTCCGGTTACGGCATCACATACGGTTACCGTGCCGTTGATCGTGGGCAGCTGATGCTGCACATTCCCTGGCTGGACGTTAACCAGTTTGTGGATGCCGATGTCCTGGGCGGTGGCGGGCATGCTCAGCAAAACACCGCCGTCACCCAAGGGTACAACCAAGCGCTCAGGGCTCAGAATTGAACCTGCTTCCAGTTCGGTTGCGGCTTGTGCAATAGCGTCAACGAGTTTTTTGAAATCTAGCAGTGCCGCTGTCTGCGCTTGATCACAGACGGTAATCGAAAGGTTTTTCGGGGCGGCATTATTCGCCAGCATATTATTCATTGAATATTCCTTTTGCTGTGATCAGTAGTGGCAGATGTCGGAAAGAAACTGTTGTGCGCGCAAGTGCGTTGATATTCGGCCTACGCCTGGCGTATGGACGGCACAGCCATCGCAGGCAAGCCGCGCTCGTATGTGGCCTCAGTGTAAAATTTGCGCAAGAAAGGCCTTGGCCCGCGCACTGTTCGGGGCGCTGAAGAAGTCCTGAGGCGGTGCGTCCTCAATGATCTGGCCGCCGTCGAGGAACAGCACGCGCTCGGCCACTTGCCGCGCAAATCCCATTTCGTGGGTCACGCAGAGCATGGTCATACCGCTGCCGGCCAGGTTAACCATCACATCCAAAACTTCGCTTACCATCTCCGGGTCGAGCGCCGAGGTGGGTTCGTCGAACAGCATGATTTTGGGTTCCATGCACAACGCCCGGGCGATGGCCACGCGCTGTTGCTGGCCCCCCGAGAGCTGGCTGGGGTACTTGCCGGCCTGGCTGGCGATACCGACTTTTTGCAGGAAGTGCTGGGCCAGTTCCTCGGCCTTCTTGCGGTTCAGGCCACGCACCGAAATCGGGGCCAGGGTGCAGTTATCGAGCACGCTCATGTGCGGGAACAGATTGAAATGCTGGAACACCATGCCTATTTCACTGCGGACCTTGGCGGCCTCGCGGTTGGTCTGGGCCAAGTCGGTGTCGTTGACCAGAATGCGTCCTTTTTCGGCGATTTCCAGGCGGTTGATGCAGCGGATCAGCGTCGATTTTCCGGAGCCGGAAGGCCCACAGAGCACGATGCGCTCGCCTTCGCGCACTTTCAGATCGATGTTGTGCAGCACATGGAAGGCGCCATAGAACTTGTTCAGGCCTGCGATATCAACCACCACCTTACGGGTGTCCGGGCTTGCGGCGAGCGGAGTGTCTACAAGGGCAGAGAGGGCATGCATGGTCTTGTCTCCGGAAATCAGTGAAAGCGCTCGGCGCTGTACGGGGCAGGGTTGGTAAAGGGGGTGGCACCGGTCATCAACTCGGCCAGCAGACGACCGCAGACCGGGCCGAGGGTCAGGCCATGGTGGGCATGCCCGAAGTTGAACCACAAACCTTTGTGTCGTGGCGCCGGGCCGATCACCGGGCACATGTCCGGCAGGCACGGACGACGACCCAACCAGGGCTCGGCGTCCAGGCGTTCGCCCAGCGGATAGAAAGTACGCGCCAGTTCTTCGCAGCGACGCAACTGGATTTCGTTGATCGGGTCTTCGCTGTCGGCGAACTCGATTCCGGTGGTCAGGCGAATGCCGTTCATCATCGGTGCCAGGACATATCCGCCCACGGGATCGAGCAGCGGTTGTTGCAAGCGGGTGCCTGGCAGGGCGGCATAGTGCATGTGGTAGCCGCGTTTGATCGCCAGCGGAATGTCATACCCCAGCGGCTCAAAGATGCCACGGGCTTGCGGGCCGAGGGCTACCACGGCTTCGTCGGCAATCACCAGGCCCTGTTCGCTCTGCACTTCCCATTTACCGACGCGTTGGCGCAGGGAGAGGGCATCACCGAGGACGAACACGCCACCGCGCTTGACAAACAGTTCGGCATAGCCACGGGTCAGGCCGCCTGGATCGCTGACGGTCTTGGGGTCCAGCCAGTGAATGCCGCCGACCACAGTGGTGTGCAGGCCCGGTTGACGGGCATGGATCTGGTCCCGGCCGAGCACTTCATAATTTAGGCCATAGTTCTTGAGCGCGGCGGCATCGCCCTGGGCCTTGGCAAAAGCCGGTTGAGAGCTGTACGCCTCGACCCAACCATTGGCCTGTATCAACGGGCCCATGCCGGCCGGTTCCGAGATCAGGTCATGTTCGCTGACGCAGCGCTCCACCAATGGCAACATGGCCCGGGTCGCGGCGGCCAACCCCTTGGCCCCGGAGTGCCGCCAGTATTGCAGTAACCACGGGCCGGCCTTGGGCAGATACTTGAGGCTGTAACGCACGTCCGACTGCTGGTTGAGGGCGTAGCGCAACAGGCTCGAGAGCTGGCGCGGGAACGAATAGGGGATCACGCTGGCGCGTTCGATCAGCCCGGCGTTGCCGTGGCTGGTGCCATTGCCCGGCTGTTGGCGGTCGATGAGTACGACCTTGCGGCCGCGAGCCTGTAACTGGAGTGCGGTACTGACGCCGACAATCCCGGCGCCCAGAACGATGGTTTCGCAATGCATGGGTAGATCCTTGGTGCAGGGGTGCCCACGGCAGCCCGAGAGAAAATCGGTTTACTGCAGGTGACGGCCGAGGCGTCCCTCGATCGCTTTTAGGCTGCGCCTCACCACTTCCACAATCAGCAGGTAGAGCACGGCGGCCCAGAGGTAGATCTGGAAGTCGAAACTGCGCGAGAAGGCCAACTTGGTCACCCCCATCAAGTCGTAGATGGTCACCAGGGAGGCGATGGCGCTGGCCTTGATCATCAGGATCAGTTCATTGCCCAGCGGGCCAATGGCGACCACCAGGGATTGCGGCAGGATGATTTTGCGAAAGGTGGTCCAGCGCGACAGGCTGAGGGCTTTCGAGGCTTCGCGCTGGCCTTGGGTCACGGCCAGGATGCTGCCGCGCAAAATCTCGGCCTGATAGGCCGCGGTGTTCAGGGTGAAGGCCAGCAGCGTGCAGAACCAGGCGTCGCGGAAGAACCACCAAAGACCCACGTCCTGCCAGAAGCCTTTGAACGAGCCCAGGCCGTAATAGAGCATGAACAGCTGGGCCAGCAACGGCGAACCACGGAAGAAATACACATAGACACCGGTAAAAAGGCTGATAAAGCGGTTGCTCGACAGCCGGCCCAAGGCGATCAGCAGACCGAGCAGGGCGCCCAGCGTGAAGGAAATCGCCACCAGCTTGGCGGTCACCAGCAGACCATCGATGAAGCGTGGACCATAACGCTCCAGCAAATCAGGACTAAGGAACAGGTTCTGCAGTTCATCGAAGCTCATGGGCGAGCGCTCCGTTGATGGCGGCTGAAATGTTGCTCCAGGAACTGAAACAGCCGGCCTGAAATAGCCGAGAAAAACAGGTAGCCAAAGCAGGCCACGGCGTAGAACAGCATCGGTTCTTTGGTGACGCTGACCGCCAGGTTGGTCTGGCGCATCAGGTCCACCAGGGATATGGTCGATACCAGCGAGGTGTCCTTGAGCAGCGATAGCCAGTTGTTCGACAGGCCAGGCAAGGCAATGCGCACCAGTTGTGGCAGTACCACTTTGGTAAAGGTGGTGCGCCGGGACAAGCCCAGGGCCGCAGCGGCTTCGAACTGGCCTTTGGGCACGGTCTTGAAGGCGCCCAGCCAGATCTGGCTGGAAAACGCGGCAAACACCAGGCTGAAGGCGATCATCGCGGCGAGGAAGGTATTGATGGCGACTTCGGCCTCGTAGCCCATTGCAGCCAACAGTTTCTGCGCGCCGATCTGGCAGCCGTAGTAGATGATCAACAGTGTCAGCAATTCGGGCAGCCCACGGAACACGGTGGAAAACACTGTACTAATGGCTCGCGGCCAACGTCTCCGGGAACGGGCGGCCAGTGCGACGCCCAAGCCCAGCGGCAGGCCGATCGGCAGGCAGCTCAGGGCCAGGGCAATGGTCACCAGGGCGCCGGCCAGCAACGCCAAGCCCCAGCCGCCGCTGGCGAACGATAGCAGTGACAGATGTTCGAACATGCTCGAACCCTCTCGGTAAATTAAGCTCGCATGTCCTCGCCGCACCCGTTGAGGGTGCGGTGTAACATGTCGGAAATGAACGACCCTCAGGCTCGCCTGAGGGTCAGGGGATCAATAGATATCGAAAGCGAAGTAGCGGCTGGATATCTTCTTGTAGGTGCCGTCGGCGACGATTTCATCCAGCGCCTTGTTAAATCGCTCGCGCAGGGCATCGTCGCCCTTGCGCACCGCGATGGACGCATCGGCGGTGGTGCCGTTGACGTCACCTATAATCTTGCAGCAATCCTTGCCGGCGCTTTCGGTCCAGGCAAGCAGCGGGAATTTGTCGGCAATAACCCCGTCGACGCGGCCGGCAGCCAGGTCGCTGTTGGCTTCATCCAGGGTGGGGTAGAACTTCACGTCGGCTCCTGCCGGGCCGTAATGTTCTTCGGCATAGATGGCCTGGGTCGAGGATGCCTGGGCACCGACCGTGCGGCCCTTGAAGTTCGTCTGGGCGTCGGTGATGTTCGAGTCCTTGGATACCGCCACGGACAGAGGGGTACGGTAGTAGTGGCGGGTGAAATCGATTTTCTGCTTGCGCTCATCGGTTGCGATCATCGAAGCCACGACCGCATCGTATTTCTTCGCCATTAGCGCCGGGATAATCCCTTCCCAGTCCTGGGCTACGATGCTGCACTGCACTTTCATGCGTTCGCACAGCGCGTTGGCGATATCCACATCGAAACCGTGCAGCTTGTTGTCCGAGTCAACGTAGTTGAACGGCGGGTAAGCGCCTTCGGTAGCTATCTTCAGTACTTCAGCCTGCGCGCTGGTGGCCCCGGCCAGGACCATTGCGCATACTCCGGCAAAGCGAATGACGTGTTTCATCCAGCACCTCGTTTTATTGTTTTGAGTTTGGTGATGATGTGTATCCAACGAACTCGTTGTGTAAGGCCGCGATTGCTTCAAGACGCTTTTCGACCTCGGGACCCAGCTGTTTGCAGACGTCGTTGACCAGCAGGTGGACCAGCGACAGCATCGCCGCCGTCGATTCCCAGAACAGGTTGAACTCGGTGGGCACGCGGAACACTTCATCGGCGTTCTGTTCGGCCCAGTCGCAAAAGGTGTCGGTGATCAGCGTCACAGGGATTCCGGCATCGCGGGCCTTGCGGCACAGGGTCAGGGCGTGGCGGGAATAGCGGCGGGCTTCGAACACCACCAGCGCACTGTCTTCGGGGGCACTGAGCAACACATCGGCGTAATGCCCAAGCACGACTGCGCACCTCGCTGCAGCGCCGCCATCAGGACGGCTTGCCCGACCACCTGATTAGCGTTTTCGAAGATATCAGCGCCGAATACGTCGAACGTGAGCGCCTGCAGACACGCATTTTGGAATTGGAAGCGCGCTTGACTGAGCGCGCTTGACACAATGCCGGTATGCATTTCGAGTCTTCCTTGATGAACTAAAAAAGCTCCTATTTCATTTCCCATTTCAAACCAACATGGCACAGAACGGACGTAGAGCGAAGTAGGCTTTTTAGTGAACTTTCAACTCCATGTGGGGCTGAGAGTGAATGGCGACTTTTGGCCGATTCTGTTGAAAAAGTCGGTTCTTCCAGACCGCCCACATACTGTCCGCTGAAAATGCGTTTTTTGCGCGCTGCTACGCGAAATCTGAGCCCGGAATCCTCTGCTGAAAGTAAAGATTTCAATCTCAAGCGCGTACTTTTTACCGTGGAAACGATGGCCGACTTTTTCAACAGAATCGGCCGATAACTGCTCTTCACGAGGGTCAGCATTGGGTCCAGGCTGTGTGAAAACGCCAGTGTTTGTCTACCCTTCTGATCGTCGATCTCGTATCGGGGGCGATCATGAAGCGATTCATCGAAGGTGAGACTCGGACGCAAGTGACGTTGCTGCCGGAGTGCCTGGACGATTATGTAGCCGAAGAAAATCCAGTCCGAGTGGTCGACGTTTTCGTCGATGAACTCGACCTGGGCGCACTTGGGTTTGAGGTATCGATCCTGCTGCAACGGGGCGTCCGGCCTACCATCCCGCGATCTTGCTGAAGATCTATATCTACGGCTACCTCAATCGGATTCAGTCCAGCCGTCGGCTTGAGCGTGAGGCCGAACGCAACGTCGAGTTGATGTGGTTAACGGGGCGCTTGGCTCCGGACTTCAAAACCATTGCCGACTTTCGCAAAGACAGCGGCAAAGCTATCCGCAGCGTATGCCGCCAGTTCGTAGTGCCTTGCCGCAACCTCAATCTCTTCTCTCAGTCGATCATCGCCATCGACGGCAGCAAATTCAAAGCCGTCAATAATCGCGACCGCAACTTCACTCAGGGCAAGGTGAAGGCACGTATGCAGCAGATCGAGCAGAGCATTGATCGATATCTGGCGGCGATGGATTCAGCGGATCGGGCAACGCCCGAAGTGGCCGAGGCCAAAGCAGAGCGGCTGAAAGAAAAGATAGAAACACTGAAAAAGCAGATGCAGAAACTCAAAGAAATCGAGGCGCAGCTCCACGAAAGTCCAGACCAGCAGATCTCCCTACCAGACCCAGATGCACGCTCAATGGCCACAAACGACCGAGGCACCGGAACGGTTGGCTACAACGTACAAACAGCTGTCGACGACAAACACCATCTGATCATTGCCCATGAGGTGACCAACGTCGGTAATGATCGTGGGCAACTGAGCAATATGGCGAATCAAGCGCGTGAAGAAATCAGGGCTGAATCGCTAACGGTGGTGGCCGATCGAGGCTATTACAAAGGTCTGGAAATCCTTGCTTGCGAGCAAGCCGGCATCACTACCTTCGTACCGAAAAACCCCTCACATCTGGCAGCAAAGCCGAAGGCCGATTTGGTAAGCAGGACTTCATCTACCTTGCTTCATCGGACGAGTATCGATGCCCTGCGGGACAGCTACTAACCAGGCGGCATTCGTCGATGGAAGACGGCATGTTACTGCATTGTGAATCGCCCCGGGTTTCGTAGACACCTCCATGCCTTAAACTGAGGCCAATCAGGAGGTGCCATGAGCAACCCACGTTATCCCGAAGAATTCAAAATCCAAGCGGTCAATCAAGTGACCGAAAAGAAGCTGCCTGTCGCTGATGTGGCGGCGCGTCTTGATGAGAGCCCCTTGGCCAAACCAAGCCGAGTCCATGCGGTATTCAGTACTTCGGGCACGTCGCTCGTGATCAACGTACTCGGTCACCGCATTGAGCAAGCCCCACGCAGTTCCTTGGGCCGATTCCAGCGTGGCGCCGTGACCTCCGCCTTCGTATAGGCTTTGAACCTTGCGCAATGCGCGCTCGTTCGGCAGGACTTCGGGCAGTTTGCTATTGGGGGGGACGTCACACACAACGCTCATGAAAAAGCCCATCGCTTCATGCCACTGCACCTTGCGTTCAGACAGAGTGCGCATTCGATGCATGAAGGTGTCCCACTGTGAAACGGCGATGCCTAACTGCTTTTTCACCGCCTGTGGATCGAAGCGGGTGTTGTGCGGTACCTTGATCGCGCGGGTGGTGCCATCCAGAGCGATGGTCAGGGTGTTGTTGCAGACCACGCGCACGGTGGTCGGGGTCGCTGTGGTGGCCAGAGTGCCGTCACAGGAGGTGGCCAGCAGTAGGTAGCCATTCACCTGGTCGTTACCACGGAGCGTCGTGCCTTGCCCAGTACGGGCCAGCGCCCAGAACTTGCGACCGCCTTTGAGCACTCCAGCGGTTTCCAGCTCGTAGCCCGAGACTTCGGTGAGATCGCGATAAAACTCCAAGACCTCACGCGGCTGCACGACCTGGTAGCGCTGAGAAACCACCGACAGAGGGGCCTTGGTGTCGGAGCGATACAGCACCTTCTGCTCAGGGAAGGTATGAATTGAGCCCAGGTGCCCGATGGCGTCAGACTTAAAATGGACCGGGCTTTCCTGAATCTGCCAGTCCATACCCGCTTCACGCTGCCAGACTTCGAGCGGTTGTTTGGGGGAGAGGCGACTGCCCAGACCATGCCAGGGCGTGGCACCAACGTAAGCCATTTGTTCAACGAGATGAGCCATGGAAATGATTCCTTGCGAATGAAGGGAAAAGCGCGTCGTTTCATTAACCAACGACGCCTGTTCACAACGACTTAACGGTTGACGCTGAAGCTGTAGCCACACGCCAGGCACTGATAGTTGAGAAGGATTTTTTCATCGATCTGCTCGCCCAGCGTGGCCCCGGCAATGCCACCTGCGACCCCACCGAACAGACCACCCAAAATCGCCCCGGCGATGCTGCCGATAGCGATTCCCACCGGCCCGCCGACTACTCCCAGCACCGCGCCGGCTTCTGCGCCTGAAAGGGCGCCGGCGGCACCGCTGGCCACACCGCCTGCCGCACCAATTAATCCACCCGTTTGTTTACCGATATTTTTCGTGACGACGCGTCCAGAGTTACAGCTTGGGCACGGGTTATACATACGCAGATCCTCTCCAGTGATGAGCGTGCTGAGCCAAAAGTGAGCACGCCAAATCCCCGACAGCAGTCGATACCGTGGGGCGTTCACGTAGGTGATATAGATCTGAAATATTTTCGGATGTGATTTCGATCGGTAACAGCTGGTGCTTGCGGTAACTGAACTCGGGTTGACTTGCCGATCTCAAGACCTATAATTACCAAATGGTAATTAATGGTGGTTGTAGATGCTCCGACAATCTGCGGCAAAAAGTGGGGATGCGACGTGCAGATCTCGTCGCAGAATAAAAAGTAGATGGGCGTTAATAGTGGGTTGGCCGCTTGTTACAACCAGAGTGCGAATGTCAAGGCGCTTCGCTATGGCATCGTCCGTGCTGTTCGCTTCTGCGGTGGCAGTCTGGTACCCGATTCCGTACAGGGACAGTGTGACTACTGATGATGCCTACGTCCGGGCCGATCTGACCCCGCTAGTATCACACGTTGAAGGATATCTCGTGGATGTGCCGATCCGCGACAATCAGAGAGTGCGTTCTGGCGATTTGTTGGCATTAGTGCAGGATGCTGATTATCGAGAAAAGGTCGCCGAAGCTCAGGCTAAGTCTGATTTAGCCGCTGCCGCGCTGGTCGAATCTCTCAGCCAAAAGCAATATCAACAGATTCAAGTAGAAGCGGCTGCGGCATCCTTACGGGCTTTACACGCTGAGTTGGATCGCGCAGTTGCTGATCACAGTCGCTATCATGCTTTACTGCCAAGTGGATCTGTGTCTCGCCAGCAGGTTGATGGTATTGATGCAGACGTTAAGCGTTTGAGCGCTAATCTTGCCCAGAGGCGCGCCGAGTGGATGGCGGCGCAACAGCGGGAGAAAATGAGCAATGCGAGTATAAACAAGGCGAGAGCCAATCTTCAGGCTGCACAGTCGAGTCTGAATCTGCGCAATATAGATCTTGGCTGGACACGTATCACGTCTCCGGTTGATGGCGTCATTGGCGAGCGTCATGTGCGTCCTGGTATGTATGTGCGCACCGGAACGCTGATCGCCGATGTAGTTCCGCTGCCACATGTTTGGGTGGTCGCAAATTTTAGGGAAAGCGAGATAACGCATATACGCCCAGGACAGCGCGTTACTATTTTGGTTGACAGTCTGCCTGGCCGAGCATTCGAAGGTAAGGTTGACAGTCTTCAGCCTGCCAGCGGGGCGCAGTTTGCTTTGCTTCCAGCCGACAATGCGACAGGTAATTTCACTAAGGTAGTTCAGCGTTTTCCGGTGAAGATCACACTTGACCCGAGTCAGGATTCGCAGTCCTCTCTGCTCCCGGGTATGTCCGTTACTACGACCATTCACACATCAACCGGACTGAGTTCAGGAAATTTTATTGATTGGTTAACCGGCTGGCTGCGAGGGCGGGTGTGAGTGACTCTTTAGGCCTTGCCGTATCAGAAGTGAATAGTCGGCTGAAGTCGCGACTTTTTCCCGGATCTTTGATTCGATGGGATCGTCGGCGTTTTTCGGCCTGCGTGGCCGCTATTGCTGCAGCCTGGATGACCGTGCTCGGTGCCCGATACGTTGTGCTGGGATTTGCCGATGTACGGGGTGGTTTAGGCCTGGGGGTTGACGAAGGTACTTTGCTTTCTTCAGCTTATGCCGCTGGAGATGTAGTCGGCGTGGTGATTGGCTGCTGGTTGGCAACTGCGTTATCACTTCGACGGGTGTTGTTAGGGGCAACGTTGCTCTTTATGGCTACCTCGGTATTAATGGCGTTCAGCCCTCCTTATGCTGCTCAGATCATCGTTCGCTTTGCACAGGGTATGGCCGGCGGGGTCCTATTACCGATGGCGATAGTTGCGCTATTGCGAACTCTACCGGCTAGGCATCGTGCTCTTGCTTTGGCACTGTATATCTCCGCCTCGACTCTGGCCCCGCAGTTGGCCGCTGCAATCACAGGCTGGCTGCTCGACCACTGGGGATGGCGCGCACTGTTTCTCGCAAACCTTCTGCCTGGCATATTCGCATTGATCGCGGGTTTCTATGGTCTGCCGCGCGAAAGACTGCGTTTGCGGCCTTTGCTTCATATGGATCGGTTTGGAATGCTCCTGTTCGTTGGCGGGCTTGGCATGCTCGCCTGTGCTTTCGATCAGGGTAATCGGCTTGATTGGTTACAGGCAACCCCAATTAGAGTGTTGCTATTCGCCGGTACGGTTGCCATATGCGGATTTATATATCACGTGGTCAGAGTGAGGCATGATCGCCTGCTTAATGTAGAACTGCTGTCGAGACGCAATATAGTACTGGGCATTTTGGGAATTTTGCCTTTCAGTGTCGCTGTGACAGGTTGCAGCTATGTGATTCCCCAATTCCTTATACAGATACACAGCTATCATCCGCGCGAATTGGGAGCGGTGCTGTGGGATGCAGGCTGGCCGCAATTGATTAGTTTTGCGGGCGCGGTAGTGTGCTTGGATAGGAAATGGTTGGGAGGTCCCCGTCGTTTACTTGTATTGGGGGGCGTATTGGTCGCCACGGGTGCTCTGCATGACAGCTTGAACATCGACGGCTCATGGGAGGGCGATGAGTTGCGCATTGGGCAGATATTGCAGGGCTTAGGGCTGCCCCTGATCTTGTTGCCACTACTGTATTTGTATGTTGGTGATCTTTTGCCGCGCGAGGGATTGCATGCTGCTATGGCATTCAATGTTATGCGCAGTATCTGCGGTACGGCGGGGTTGGCTTGGGTTAGCACTTTGGATCGAGTACGTGAGCAAACCCGATCTAATGTACTTATGGATTATGTGAGCACATCCTCGGCCGCTGTTTCAGCGAGGCTGGATGCCCTTATCTCGGCAGTCAGTATGCGGTCCAGCGGCAGTGATCAGGCGACGGAACAGGCATTGCATCTACTAGCTAGTAATGTGCGGCTTCAATCTCAGATTTTGGCGCATGCCGATACCTTGGCAGCGATCGCTGTGGTTACATTAATAGGTGCAGTGTTGGCGGCATTTATGATGCCCTACGGATCGGGACATCCCAGTTCTAATGTCCGCCACGCTTGAGTACCGTGCTTATTAGCACTCTCGCCAGAGTGTATGATATTTAATGGTATCCATACTCAAAGGACTTCATTGATGTTGAGTCTGAATAATGCCCTTTAGTCTATTGCGGCGGCGCAATTTAAGACTGAGCGAATCAATCAGCCGATGAGGATTGCGGTGGAGGACGCTGGAGAGGATTTAATCGCGCATATCCGGATTGGTGAGTTCGGTATTAGCCCTTTAGATATGGCTCGATATATTCAGTCAGGCGGACCACTCTTCGCTATAAATAGTTCGAACGGGGAGGGGGGGCAGTTGCGATATATTCTTGGCGAATACAGTTGCTTCGCGACGGTACTGTTATAGGAGCCGTCGGAGTGATTGGCGGTGCGCGTGAGCGGGACGATTTAATCGTGTGAGCTGGCGTCGCAACTTTTAGTTAGCTCCGTCGCGCGTCAATGCCTGCATGGCAGCAGGTGCTCCATGCAGGAAGCGAATGATAGATATTTCGATAAAACGATCCAGATCTTCCGGAACTGTCATGTCATATACCCAGCGACGTTGGGCAAGATAAAATAATTCACCGTGTAATCCCCATGCAACTTCAAGCTCAGCCGACGATAAGGTCTCACCGGGTGGCTTTTCGCAGGAAAGCTCACGTAATTCCATCGCCACTGGTTCGATCACTTTGGTCTGGATTAGGGAAAGATAACGTTGACTGATGCCGACGCCCTTGAGTCCTGCAAAAATAAAAATCCTAACCCAGTCATATCGAAAGATCGCAGGCAAATATGCCTTGTAAAAGTCGATTAATCGCGCTTCCAAGGTCTTTCCAGGCTGCTTTAGCATTGCCTCCCATTCAGGTTGCCAGCGGCTAAGGTAGACCTCTTGGTACACTCTATCTATCAACGCCTCTTTCGTTGCGAAATAACGAAACAGGTTCTGGTGTGTGATTCCAAGGCGTTCGGCTAACTCGCGTAGGGTACCTTCGAATCCGACCTCGGCGAAAAAGCGTACCGCCTCTTCAATAATCTCCCTCTCACGCTCTTGGGGGGGCATGCGTTTGCGTTTGTTTGGCGTTGGCCTCGAGGAGTCGTCGATCGTCTCGGCGGGGGCACATTTGCGTTTCGATTGTGGTGATCTGATCATGCTTTCAGCATAACGATAGACAATCGCTTGGTAAACAAGGTGGGACGCTTTGCAGTGAAATGTCGCACCACGCTCGCTAATTACTGATTGGTAAATAACTATTGATCGGTTGATTTTTTGCCCTATAATTACCATCCGGTAATTATTCACGTTGCGGACAAACTGAAGCGCATTTCAAATCAATTAGGAGGATTTCTGTAATGGCTAAAGCCCCCGAAACTGTATCAGTCAACGATCAGCGTTTCCTTGCTGGCCAGGCGGCGTTTGAGGAGATCACTGGGCTGCGTTCTAGTGAATTCTTGGACGGGCTAAAGGACCTTGCTCCTGCTATAGGCCGATTTGTTATGGAGTGGGAATTTGCCGATGTCTATGGGCAGAGTTCGTTAGATCTGCGTACCAGAGAACTCATTATGGTAGCTGGATGTGTTGCGCTAGGAGCAACTGCTGCTCCCATTCTGAAACTGCGAATTGGCTCAGCCTTGCGTGCCGGTGTTTCGCGTCAGGAAATTATTGACACAATTATCCAAATAGGTATAGCTGCCGGAGTTCCTGCTGCACTAGCGGCGATTCAGTCTGCTGGAGAAGTATTTGCAGTGCTCGATGCTTAAAGTGTTATCTGTTGCTTTTTTAGTAGGGAGCTCGAGAATAAAACAAGGCTCTGCGATGTTTGGAAGGCCCGGCTAGGGGTGGTCTGAGGTAGTCATATTTTTTTGTAAAATTCGGCTGCCTTCAATTTTGAAAGTGCCGATTTGATCCAAAACGCTCAGATCACTCACTCATTCCTATCTTTATTAGCCGCCGTGAGAACCTCGCGGTGGCTATTCCCTATATTACAGGCACACCTCTCCTGTATCGCTCGCTAAATGTCGGAATGCCATCCACAGATTCGACATTGCAAATCGCGTCGCCAGATGTGCCGTGTCCTTTGCCAGGCTAGGGAAGCGTGTTTTCACAAAACTGAACTGGCTATTGATCATTGGAAAGGGTGTTAGAACTTATTCAAAATTACTTTACCGCTCGCTTCTGTAGGCTCGTTATATACGTCGCTCTGAATCGCATGCCTACCTGCAGTGGGTGTCGATGCGACTTCAATCGGGATACTACTGCCAAGCTTATCCACTGCCACTGGGACACAAAAACATAAATCTTTCTTGGGTCATTTTTCAATAAGCTCCAACATGTAAGCCTGTGCTTGCTATTGTGTAGCTGCGAAGCGACGCCCGGTCTGGCTCTGACGTAACAGCCGTATTCATCGTTAGCTGAGTAAATTTTTAAGCCTGGTTACTGACAAGCTTTTAAGCAGGTTGATCATCACTCCAGTGTTCCGTCACTTGAAGGATGTCAGCTTTGGTGGTCTTAGCTTCATGATGGTGAGAGCCATGGCAGTTTGAGAGTCTGCCACAGCTATTTGTTAAAAAGCTAAACTCACTTCGCGTCTATATCCAGCGCTAGCTTGTAACTTTTCTGGTTTTCAAGGTTTTTAATGTAGGTTTCAATATGTGGAAATTCGCTCTTGGATTTGAGCAGGTTGAGCGCGCCTTTCACCTCAAATCCCAGCATGAAGTCTGCTCCTGTGAGTCTCTCCTCGATTAAAAACTTTTTGTTATTCAAGTG
>NZ_JZRI01000146.1:0-1362 GCF_000952175.1 Pseudomonas sp. ES3-33
CACTTTCATGAAGTCGTCGTAGATCGACTCCTGCACCAGTGCGCGAGACGGGCAGGTGCAGACTTCGCCCTGGTTGAAGAACGCCAGCACCAGGCCTTCAGCGGCCTTTTCAATGAAAATTTCTTCAGCGTCCATGATGTCGGCGAAGAAGATGTTCGGCGACTTGCCGCCCAGCTCCACGGTGGACGGGATGATATTTTCGGCGGCGCATTTCATGATGTGGGAGCCGACCGGAGTCGAGCCGGTGAAGGCGATCTTGGCGATTCGTTTGCTGGTGGCCAGGGCTTCGCCGGCTTCTTTGCCGAAACCCTGGACCACGTTCAACACGCCGGGCGGCAGTAGGTCGCCGATCAGCTCCATCAGCACGGTGATGCCCAGTGGAGTTTGCTCGGCTGGCTTGAGCACTACGCAGTTGCCGGCTGCCAGCGCCGGGGCAAGCTTCCAGGCGGCCATCAGGATCGGGAAGTTCCACGGAATAATTTGCCCGACCACGCCCAGGGGTTCATGGAAGTGATAGGCCGCGGTGTGTTCGTTGATTTCGGCCGAGCTCCCTTCCTGGGCGCGAATGCAACCGGCGTAGTAGCGGAAGTGGTCCACGGCCAGCGGAATGTCAGCATTCAGCGTTTCACGCACAGCTTTACCGTTGTCCCAGGTTTCGGTAACGGCCAACAGTTCGAGGTTCTGTTCGATGCGGTCGGCTATTTTCAACAGCGCCAAAGAGCGGTCCTGCACCGAGGTTCTGCCCCAGGCATCGGCCGCGGCATGGGCTGCATCCAAAGCCTTGTCGATGTCCTCAGCGCTGGAGCGGGGAAATTCGGCAATTGGTTGGCCATTCACGGGCGAGGTGGTGGTGAAGTACTGACCTTTGACCGGCGCGACGAACTCACCGCCGATGTAGTTGCCGTAACGGGACTTAAAGGAAACGATGGCACCGGGAGTGCCTGGGTGGGCGTAGTTCATGGTTGGATTCTCTTGTTGTTTTTTGGTTGTGACCGTCCTTAGGACGGTCACTGTCATTGACACAAGCCGTGTGGGATCAAGAGCCCTGCGGGGTTTCTCCACGCGCCAGTCGGGCATTGATGTCCTCAATGACGGCAGGTAAATCGACGATGGTGTCGATCAGGTAGTGCGGGCGAGAGCCTTCGAACATCTTGACGATGCGCGCCCGCTCTTCGGCCAACCTGTCCGAAGGCAGGTCCTTGAATTCTGCATAAGTCAGGCCCAGTGCATTGCCAGAGCAGGTCAATGCGACCGTCCACATGCCAGCGCTGCGGCCTTCAAGAATACCTGGCCAGGTGTCGTCGACCTTGACGCAAGCGGCAACATCGCTGATGCCCAATGCGATCACGTTGGCCAGGGCCT